>CAZUCW010000055.1:0-16299 GCA_964618825.1 uncultured Aquabacterium sp. | reverse complement strand
CTGATCTATGAAGGCGGCATCGCCAACATGAACTACTCGATCTCGAACAACGCCGAATATGGTGAATACGTCACCGGCCCGCGCGTGGTGACCGAAGACACCAAGAACGCCATGCGTCAGTGCCTGAAAGACATCCAGACGGGCGAATACGCCAAGAGCTTCATCCTCGAGAACAAGGCCGGTGCGCCGACCCTGATCTCGCGCCGCCGTCTGACGTCTGAGCATCAGATCGAGGTGGTGGGCGAGAAGCTGCGCGCCATGATGCCCTGGATCAAGAAGAACCGCTTGGTTGATCAGTCGAAGAACTGATCCATCGCCTCTCGGGCGACATCCAGCCGCTGCAATCCGCACGACGGGGCAGCGGCTTTTTTGTCTGGGGCTTGTTGTATCCTGCCCCCTTCGTTTCTTGGCGACAAACCAGCGTCGGGTGTTGTGCTTGGTGCTTGGTTTGCGCGTGCGACATGAACGCAGATTTGCACGATTCTGATTTCGGGCCCGATACGCCACCTGTGTTGCCCAGGCCTCGCCGCAAGGGCATCTATATCTTGCCGAACTTGTTTACTCTGGCAGCACTGTTCGGCGGGTTTTATGCGGTGGTGATGGCCATGAATGGCCGCTTTGAGCTCTCGGCCATCGGTATTTTTTGTGCGATGGTGCTCGACAGCCTCGATGGCCGCGTGGCACGCATGACGCGCACCCAGAGCGCCTTTGGCGAGCAGATGGATAGCCTGTCGGATATGGTGTCGTTTGGTGCCGCGCCGGCGCTGATCATGTACGAATGGTCGCTCAAGGGGCTTGGCAAGTTGGGCTGGATTGCAGCCTTTGTGTATTGCTCGGGTGCGGCTTTGCGTTTGGCGCGATTCAACACCAATATTTCGGTGGTTGATAAGCGCTACTTTCAGGGGCTGCCAAGCCCGGCTGCGGCTGCCTTGGTGATTGGTTTGATTTGGGTGTGCGATAACGAGGGTATCCGCCAAGTGGCGATGTTGCCCAGCGAAAACGGCTTGCGCTGGCTGAGTTTTGCGATGACTTTGTACGCAGGCCTGACGATGGTGACGAATGTGCCGTTCTATAGCTTCAAAGACATCAGCTTCAAACGTTCGGTGCCGTTTATTGCCATCGTGGCCATTGCCTTGGGCTTTGCGGTGATTTCGCTGCATCCGCCCATCGTGCTTTTTAGCGTGTTCGTGGCGTATGGCCTGTCGGGATATGGCGTCTATGCCTGGAAAAAGCTCAAAGGGCGTCCGGTGAGCGTGATCGCTACATCCACCGATGAGCCCGATGAGGCGGGGTTGCATCGCTGATGCCGCATGGCCGCATGCTATGGCGGCCATATCTAAAACCCATGGCTTTTACGGGCAAGGGGCTTCGGTGTCCATGCTATATTGGCCCGCATGTGTGAGCGTTGCGCTTTTTTGTCGCTGCTACTTCTAGGGGTGCCCTGGGCGCGCTGATCGCACACGACCTCACGTTTTTGCATCAACGGCCCGCGCGCAATCTGCCTCGGGCCGTTTTGTTTTTGGTTCTTGCTTTATCACGTTTATCACGCGGAGATTTTCATGGCCGACAAGCTCATTATTTTTGATACGACCTTGCGTGACGGCGAACAGTCGCCCGGGGCGTCCATGACGCGCGACGAAAAATTGCGTATCGCGCGACAGCTTGAGCGGCTGCGAGTGGATGTGATTGAGGCGGGTTTTGCAGCGTCGTCGAATGGCGATTTCGAGGCGGTTAAGGCCATTGCCAATGCGGTTAAAGATTCGACGGTGTGTTCGCTGGCGCGGGCTTTCGATCGCGATATTTCGCAGGCGGCCGAGGCGCTTAAGGGGGCTAACGCGTGGCGCATCCATACCTTTATCGCAACGTCGGCGCTGCACATGGAGAAAAAGCTGCGCATGACACCTGATCAGGTGTTTGAGCAAGCGAAATCAGCGGTGCGTTTTGCGCGCAACCTCACGTCGGATGTTGAGTTTTCGCCCGAAGATGGCTATCGATCAGATGTCGATTTTTTGTGTCGCGTGATCGAGGCGGTGATCGCCGAGGGGGCCACCACCATCAACATCCCCGATACCGTGGGTTATGCCGTGCCCGAGTTGTATGGCAACTTCATCAAAACGCTGCGCGAACGTATCCCCAATGCCGATAAGGCCGTGTGGTCGGTGCATTGCCACAACGATCTGGGCATGGCGGTGGCTAACTCGCTGGCAGGCGTGAAGCTTGGTGGGGCGAGGCAGATCGAGTGCGCCATCAACGGGCTGGGCGAGCGTGCGGGCAATTGCGCGCTCGAAGAGGTGGTGATGGCGGTGAGAACGCGGCGTGATTATTTTGGGCTCGATGTGGGGGTTGATGCCACACAGATCGTGCCGGCGTCGCGCCTGGTGTCGCAAACCACCGGGTTTGTTGTGCAGCCTAATAAGGCGGTGGTAGGGGCCAATGCGTTTGCGCACGCTTCGGGCATCCATCAAGACGGTGTGCTCAAGGCGCGCGATACCTACGAAATCATGCGCGCCGAAGATGTCGGTTGGTCGGCTAACAAGATCGTGCTGGGCAAGCTCTCGGGGCGCAATGCTTTTAAGCAGCGGTTGCAAGAACTCGGTATCGAGCTGGATTCAGAAACCGAGGTGAATGCTGCGTTTGCTCGTTTTAAGGATCTGGCCGATCGCAAGAGCGAGATTTTTGATGAGGACATCATCGCGTTGGTGAGTGATGAGAGCGTCACCAGCGAACACGAGCACTACCGGCTGTTGGCTTTGTCTCAGCACTCTGAAACAGGCGAGCGTCCGCAAGCCAAGGTGGCTTTTGCTGCCGGCGAGGTTGAGCACCACGCGGAGAGCGAGGGCAATGGGCCGGTCGATGCGAGTATCAAGGCCATTGAATCGAAGGTGCAAAGTGGCGCCGAAATCGTCTTGTATTCCGTGAATGCCATCACATCGGGCAGCACAGAATCTCAGGGCGAGGTAACGGTGAGGTTGCAGCACGGTGGCCGGGTGGTGAACGGCGTGGGGGCGGATCCCGACATTGTGGTGGCGTCGGCCAAGGCTTATCTCGCAGCGCTCAATAAATTGCATAGCAATACGGATCGGGTTGCGGCGCAGGGATAAACCCGTGTCGGCGTGAGTTCTGACCGTATTGATAAGCTTCAAAAAGAGCGCGTAAGCTTTTGATCTTGCGTGCTTTTTTTGTTTGGCCTAAACTTTGCTCGCGCGCGTGCGAAAGAAGGATTGCCTGTGTTTTCTTTGACAAATTCAACGCTGGTTCGAGCCCTGATGGGCGGGGCGCTGGCATTGGGGCTGATGCTGGCCGGTGTGTCAGTTGAGGCTGCTGCCACAAAAACGCGGGCCAAACCAACGCAGCAACGCGCCGTTCACGCTAAAAAAACCATCAAGGCTAAGGCGGCGGCGGCTCCTGTGCGCGTTAAATCGGCGGTCAAGACGAAACGTTTGGCCAGGGTGCAGCCCCAGCGCGTTCGCAGTACGGCACTCAAGCTGACACGATCAGCCCGCGTCGTGCAGGCTGCCAATGTGGTCGATGCCGGCTCGCCTTCGTTTGGGCAGGTGTATGGCTTGCACCGCACGTCTGATCCGCTGTCGCTCAAATCGAGCGTGGCTTTCGTGCTTGATCAAGATACGAACGAGGTTTTGTTTGCCAAAAATTCGCAGGCCGTATTGCCGATCGCATCACTGACAAAATTGATGACGGCGCTGATCGTGGTTGAGGCCCATCAGCCGCTGGATGAGGTGTTGACAATCACCGAGGCCGATGTCGATACCGAAAAGAACAGCAGCTCTCGCTTGGCTGTGGGAACGCGGCTGACGCGCGAAGAGATGCTGCATCTGGCGCTGATGGCTTCTGAAAATCGCGCTGCGCATGCGCTGGGGCGCCACTATCCGGGCGGTCTGCAGGCCTTTGTGGCTGCGATGAACCGCAAAGCGCACGAGATCGGTATGTCTTCAACGCGTTATGTCGAGCCGACAGGGCTGTCGAGCAACAACCAATCGAGCGCGCCCGATTTGGCGGTGCTGGTGAAGACGGCTTATAACTACCCGCTGTTGCGTGAGTTTTCTACGTCGCAGGCGCATCAAGTGGCGGTTGGCGGGCGCCATCTGCAGTTTCGCAATACCAATGGGCTGGTGCGCAATCAATCCTGGGACATCGGCCTTCAAAAGACAGGTTATATCGCTGAAGCAGGGCGTTGTTTGGTGATGCAGGCTCGGCTGGCTGGGCGCAAGTTGATCATGGTGTTTCTGGATTCGTCGGGCAAGTATTCGCGGCTGGCCGATGCCGAGCGCGTGCGGCACTGGCTTGAGGCTGAGGCCATTCGCAAGCAGGCCTCGCTGGTTGTCGAGACGGCATCTTGAGTTGTTGTTGCCGTAAACAACAGACAAACACAGCAAGCACAAGGGCCCGGTGATTACCGGGCTTTTTGATTTGTCGGGCCCATGATTTGCCCGTCGGCGTGT
Organism: uncultured Aquabacterium sp.; assembly: GCA_964618825.1. Taxonomy (GTDB): domain Bacteria; phylum Pseudomonadota; class Gammaproteobacteria; order Burkholderiales; family Burkholderiaceae_C; genus Aquabacterium. Next base: position 11,839 of record CAZUCW010000055.1, on the reverse strand, counting down.
TTGGCGTCGGCGACGTTGGTGATGTGGGGTAACTGCCGAGCCTGAATTTGGCGGCTGCGGCACATGATCGGCGTCACAAATCTGTATGCAAACGGTTGAATGTTCGCCGCGTGGCTGCTTGCCGCGCTTGTTGCTCTTATGTCTGTCGCCCTCAAGCAAATCAGCTTTCCTGTTCATTACCTTGAAATTGCCGAGACGCTGATTCGTTTGCGTGGCGGAGATCCGGTGTCGCTGTATCGTGCGTGCGGTATCGACCCTGATTGCGTGTTCGATTCGAACGCAACGATCAATGGCGAGCAGGCGCGGACGATGATCGAGGCGACTTTGCAGAGCTGTCTGCCGGGCGAGCCGCCATCGTTGCAGGTGCTGCGGCATTTTCCGCTCACGGCCAATGGCACGTTGGGCATGCTGATCATCGCCTCAGAGACCGTGGGCGATGCGCTCGATACGGCTTTGCAGTATTACCCGCTGGTGATTCCGGCGTTCGAGATGACGCGTGATACCTTGCCTTCGGGCGCGCGAGTGCGGCTGCGTCAGGTGGTTGATTTCGGCTCGGCCATTAACGACGCGCTTGTTGAGGTGGTGGTCGGTGTGTTTCGCAATATCTCGCCTTATGTTGATGGGCAGGATTTGTCGATGAAGGTGCGCTTTCGGCATGCGCCGGGGGGCGATGAGCGGCTCTATGCCGAGTTTTTTGGCGAGCCGGTTGAGTTCAATGCCGAGGTGGACGAATTTTTCGTGCCCAGTGAGGTGTTGCGCCAGCGTTTGCTCACGAGCAACCGACCCACGCGCGCGGCCTTGCAGGCGCTGTTGTTGCGGCAGGCCGGAGCCGAGGGACAGTTGCGGCCTGTGACGCAACGGGTGCGGCGCATCATGTCGCTGTCGCTCAATGGCGGGGTGCTGCCCAGCGCTGAACGCATTGCTGATGAGTTGGCGATGTCGGTGCGCACATTGAGCCGGCGGTTGCAAGAAGAGGGCGTTACGCTCATCGGCTTGGCCGAGCAGATTCGCATCGAACGTGCCGAGCGTTTGCTGCTCACCACCTCGCGCCCGATCAATCTGGTGGGGCGGCAGTCGGGGTTTCAGGATGCGTCGAGCTTCTCGCGGGCGTTCAAGCGGGTTACTGGCATGACGCCCAATGAGTTGCGCGAGCGTTCGGGGCCGTCGTCGCGACGCTGATTTTTTGAGGGTTTAACCCGGGGCGCGCTGCGATTGCGCGTGAATTTGGCGTGGGTGGCCCAGCACTGGCGGCTCATGCATGGGGCCGGGTGCTGCAATGTCGCGTATCCAATAACAACGCGGTATCGCGCAAGGAGACGCCTCATATGAAAACGTCTGTGCAGTCGCAAGCGGTTGAATCTTCGGTGGATTTGAGCGCTGGCCGTTCGCGAGGGTCGGTGTCGAATGCATCGATGCCTCGCAAGGTGTCGATGTTTGGCCATATCTTTGGCAGCCACATGAAACGCATCGGCGTGTTGCGCACGTTTGCCGGTGGGTTGCCGATGTATCTGTGCATTCCATTGTTGATCGTCGCTCACATGACGACCGCCGTGGCGCTGTATCAGTGGATCTTGCGCCCGCTGCTGCGCACGCCGCGTGTGCGTTGGGCCGATTACGTGATCATTGATCGGCACCGCATCACCGAGCTGACGTGGTTCGATAAGTTCAACTGCATGTTTTGTGGTTATGCCAATGGGCTCACCACGATGTTGAACCAAGAGATGGATCACACCGCTGCAGCGATGCTGCCAACGGGTTCGTTGAAGCGCCCGCTGTTGTGGCTGGTGGCTGTGTTGTGGATGCCCGTGTATCTGATGGCCGAGGTAGGTGTGCAGATCATCTACAACACGCTGGTGTCGCGCCCGTTGGGTATGCATCGGGTGAGCTTTGCACAGGCCGGCCAGATGTTGCGCGATACCCGTTATGCGCAAGGCCACGATGTGTTGCTGCGCACATGGCTGCGCCTGAACAAGAGCGTGATGCTGCGTTTTGCCATGGGGCTGGAGCAGATCGAATCGTCGTGGTGTCCACTGCGGCACTTTGAGCGTCGGCGTGGCGTGGTGTATCCCGAGCATCACAAAAAATTCTTCGGGCCAGACGAGCTGGGGCGCATGGTTGATGTGCTGAGCACGACGGGGACGGTGTCGGATCGTCGCCCAACGTGGTGAGCAGCGTTTTCTGACGCGTGTTGTGCGCAAGGCGGTGGTTGTGCCACCGCATCCATGGCTTGTTTGTGAATGGCTTGAACTATGTCTGATGATCAGAACTCGGGCGGCGTGCCTTCGGGGCGGCGCGGTTTTCTTAAGCGTTTGGGTTGGGTGGCTGGCGGCACGGTGGCTGCCGGGGTGGCGGCTGTGCCGCTATCCAAGCCTGATGAGGTGATCGGGGCTGCTTATCCCGAGGTCAAGAGTAATCATGTGACGCTGCCATCGCATGGCACGCGGGTGGTGATTTTGGGGGGCGGCCTGGCAGGGTTGCAGGCCGGTGTTGAGCTGACAGCGCGCGGTTTTCAGGTCACGATTCTTGAAAAAACCGGCTCGCCGGGCGGCAAGCTCAAATCGTGGCGGGATCGCAGTTTTGGGCCGGCGGATGATCCGTATAAGCAAGATCCGTCGTTCCCGGGCTATGTGCGCGAGCACGGCATTCATGCGGTCTGGGGTTTTTATAACAACCTGCGCGAGTTTTTGGGGCGCTACGGTTGGGGCTTGATGGAGCGGCCCGACGATATCTCGATCTACCACTTCAGGGATCGCGACGGCACGACGAGCCATATCCCGCACAGCACGTGGGTGGCGCCCTACGATAAAGCGCAGTTTGTGCGCAATCTGCTTGATCTGTCGCATCTTGATAAGGCCGATCGTGCCGATGCCGTCAAGCTATTTGCCAAGCTGGGCACGTTTGATTACGCCGACACGCGCCAGCGCGAGTATCTCGACAGCATGACGTTCGAAACCTATGCCAGCCGCATGGGGGTGTCGAAATCGTTGATCGACAAGATCTGCGACAGCCTGCTCGAGATGGCTTATTTTGATAACGTCGATAAGGCTTCGGCGCTGACGCTGGCCAACATCACGCAATTGGTGATCGGCTCGCCCGACGACATCAAGGTTAATTTGTATGCGACGCCGGTGGCAGAGAGCTTTTTGCGCCCGATGGTCAACTACATCCTGGGGCATGGCGGACAGATTCATTTCAACACCGAGGTTAGCGAGATCGAGGTGGATCAGGGCCGCGTGAAGGCGATCAAGGCAGCGCCTGTGGCTCGCGAGGCCATCAAGCGCTGTTCGATTTGCGGCGGCCTCATCATCGATGGCATGGAGATCGGCGGCGAGTGCCCCTACTGCGGTGCGCAGGCCGAGATGCTGCGCGATATCGACGCCAGCCAGCGGGCTGAGCGGCGCTTTGAGGCGGATTACTTCATCAGTGCGCTCGATGGGCCTGGGCTCAAGCAGGTGGTGGGAAGCAATCTGCAGGCGCTGGGCAACGGGGATTACTTCAAGAAGATCACGCAGTTGCACGCCAAATCGGTGTACGTGTGCAATCTGTGGTTCGAGGGCAAGGGCCACTGGGAGAAAGCCGTGCAAGACGAGCAGGGTCGCCCGGCGATTTGCTTCTTTGCCACCGGCTTCAAACATTTGGGGATCACGATCAACCGCTCGGTGCGCATTCGTGGTGGCGATGGCACATCGATGGTGTGGTCTGAAGAGTATGCCGATCGCCCCGTGACCGTGATCGAAACACAGATCGCCAAGGCTGAGGATGTGGCTTCACTAAGCAGCAAAGAGATTGCGCACCGCTGCTGGGGTGAGCTCAAAACGGTGATGCCCGATCTGCCGCAACCCACGGGTTGGTACGTCAACCGTTGGCACAGCTACACGGCCTACCGTGTGGGCGATGAGCGCAACCGCCCGCCGGTGCAGTCGCCCATCGAAAACCTGCTGTTCATCGGCGACAACGCCTTTGTGCCGCACCCGGCTGTGTTCATGGAAAAAACCAACGTCACCGCCAAATGGGCCACCAATTTGCTGCTCGACAAGATTGGCAAGCCCGAAGCAAAGATCACGATTTTGGCTTCGGGCACGCCGAGCCTGAGCACCACGGCGTTGCGCACGGCGCAATCGGTGTTTTTGTGATTTGAGTTCAGTGTGGCGACTGCGTGCTGCGGGCTGGGGTTGGCCAGGGTTAGGCACCACCCCAGCCCAGCCGGTGCGAGATGGTGTTGGCAGCATTGCGCAGCGCCACGATCCAGCTTTCTTCGAGCCGATCAGACGGCGCCGAGATCGACAGCCCCGCCACCAGGTGGCCGTGATCGTTGCGGATGCCGGCGGCCAGGCAGCGCACGCCGAGCTCGAGTTCTTCGTTGTCGTGCGCCACACGCTGGTTGCGCACATGGATCAGCTCGCGCTCGAGCGTGGGCAGATCGGTGATGCTGTTTTTGGTGTGCCCGGCCAGGCCTGTGCGCAGCGCATAGGCGCGCACGCGCTGGGGATCGTCTTCGGCCAGAAACAGCTTGCCGACCGACGTGAGGTGCAGCGGCGCACGTGCTCCCACGGCACGCAACACCTGCATGCCTGAGCGCTCGCTGTATGCGCGCTCAACGTAAACGATCTCATCGCCCTGCCGCACCGAGAGGTTGATGGGCTGGTGCGTGAGCTTGTGCAACTCGCGCATGGGCCCCAATGCGGCATCACGCACATCCAACCGGGCTTTCACCAGATTGCCCAGCTCGAGCAGGCGCAGCCCCAGGCGGTAGTGGCCTGCACTCGGGCGCTCAACGTATCGCCCCAGGGTCAGATCGTTGAGGATGCGGTGTGCGGTTGAAGGGTGCAGCCCGGTTTGTTCGCTCAGCTCTTTGAGCGGCACCGGATCGCGGTGCGCCGCGAGCACATTGAGCAGGGCAAACATCCGGCCCATCACCTGTATCGATGGCTCAGATTGCAGGCTCGGGGTGTCCATGGCGAAAACCTTTGGGTGAAAAGACCGTGATTTTGTATCGCGAAAATGCTGAACTGTGCAAGGCGAAGGCACTCAGAATGAGCCAAGGTCTCTACACATTTCGGATATTTGTTGAATGCACAGACTCTTTAAGCAGCGCCGGATCGGCCTGAGGGCGGTTGTGGCGTGGTTGGCCGTGGCGCTGGTGTCAAGCGTGGCGGCGGCTGATGTTGGGCGATCCACGCCAAATCGACAGGGCGCGAGCGCGCCCGCACGCAACCCGGCGGCTCAGCCGCAGCATCGGCCTCAGCGCCAGTGGGCTGGTGATATTGCCCGCTCGGTAGGGCGCCTGACCGCGCGTGATATCGGCTTGGTGATCAACACAGCCGACCCCTACTCTGTGCAGGTGGGTGAGCACTACATCAAGGCCCGACACCTTGCACCTTCACAGGTATTGCGCTTGAACGTGCCGGTGCGCTCGGTGCTGTCGGTGCAAGAGTTCGAGGTTTTGTCGGATCAGATCCAGGCGCATTTTGGGCCACACGTGCAGGCCTTGGCGCTGGCGTGGTCGAGGCCTTATGCGGTCGAGTGCAATTCGATCACGGGCGCGTTGGCATTGGGTTTTAACGCGCAGCTGTGTCAGAGCACCTGTGCGGGCAGCAAGTTGTCGCCTTATTTCAATTCGCCCACCACGCGTCCGCTCAACGATCTGCGCATCCGACCGTCGATGCTGCTGGCCGCGCGCGATGTGTCGTCGGCCATGGCCTTGATCGACCGTGGCGTGGCTTCAGACGGCAGCCTTGGCTTGCGAGGCGGGTTGCCGGTTAACGCGCATTTCGTGATCACCAGCGACAGCGTGCGCAGCATCCGGCAGGTGTTGTTTCCGCCGCCCACGCGATTTAAAGACGTGGGGGTGAACACGTTTGTGGATCAGACCGATGCGCTCAATGGCAGCGATCGCGTTGTGCTCTACATGACCGGCGCCGTGCGGGTGAACAAGCTCAATACGGTGCGCTTTGTGCCGGGCGCACTGGCCGATCACCTCACATCATTTGGCGGCAGCCTCGATCAGCCCAATGGGCAGATGACGGTGCTGTCGTGGCTTGAGGCTGGCGCCACGGCCAGCTACGGCACGGTGAGCGAGCCGTGCGCACACTGGCAGAAGTTTCCGCACCCGCAGCTGTTGCTCATTAACTACCTGCAAGGGTCGACCGCGCTCGAAGCCTACTGGCGCAGTGTGGCGTGGCCGCAGCAGGGCCTGTTTGTGGGCGAGCCGCTGGCCGCGCCGTTTTCGCGCCTGCCCTGATCCGCCACGCCTTGCGCAGCCGCTCAGCGGGCGATCCAGCCCAGCCAGAGTTTGCGCAGAGGTGTCAGGCGAATGTGTTGATGCAGCACGGCGTAGCGCTGGGCTTCGATCGCATCAAGCAGATCGCGGTGGTGCGCCAGCACGATGGCGCTAAAGCGGCGCAGCGCGCGCGGCTGCTGGTGCAACGTCTGCCGGGCCTGATCCAGGTGATGGCGTGCGCGGAGGGTCTGGTGCGCCATCAATTGCAGATAGCGCTCATCGGTTTGCAGCGCTGGTGGGCCGTTGAGGATTTCGTGCGCCTTGATATTGAACTGCTGCAACTCACTGATCGGTATGCGCAGGCAGCCCGTGCGCACATCGGCACCGGTGCGCTGCAGCGTGCGCACCAAAGCCGCGGCGACGTGCGTTGAGCGCACCGCCGAGGGCGGCAGCGTGTGCTCTGGTGCCAAGATCGACGCCACCATATCGGCCAACGGATGGGCACTGTCGGTGGTTTGTTGCAGCAGGGCGTGCTCGTCGAGATATCGAGATTGCTGCAGCAGTGCTTGAGCGGCACTGGTGTGGGCGCGCAAGGCGCTCCAGCAAAAGTGGTGGGTGCTTTGAAGATGCAGGGCCAGATCCTGCACGGCAGGGTGTTGCGCTTGGCCCTGCGTGGCGCGCACGAGCTCGTTTTGCCACCAATTGAGTTTGGATTGCGCGACGTGCACATCGTGCACCTCACGCGGCACGCTTGCGATGGCGTGGGCAACGGCATACAGCGCATGCAGACGGTTGCGCGTTGAGGCGGGCGCAAACCGGATGGCGTAGTAGGCGCTGCTGCCCGGCGCGGGAGTGTGGTGATCCTCGATCATGGAAGGCGTGAGCGAAAACCGCCAATTTTCACCCGGACGCGCCCAGCATCGCCACGAGGGGTGAGGTGTATCCCTCAGAAAGCAGGCACAATAAGCGCTAATGACCAATTGGTCAGTTAGTGGTGGGTTGACGTGTTATTTGCGGGCGTCAATCCGTTGCGGCGTCGTTACGATCAGGCTTGCTGCCGAGCCTGGCTCGTTCTTTGTCAACCCGTTGCCTGATCCCCATGAACAAGAAATTTCTCTGGACGCGACACATGAGCGTGGTCGTGCTGGTATCTGTTGCGTTGACGGCCTGCTCCCGACAGGCTGCGGCGCCCGAGCCGGTACGCGCGGTGCGTACGGTGGTGGTGGGCTCGGGTGTGCTGATCGGCACCAACGAATTCTCGGGTGAGGTTCGGGCGCGGGTTGAATCGCGGCTGGGCTTCAGGGTGGGCGGCAAGATCGTGCGGCGTTTGGTGGATCTCGGCCAGCCGGTGCGTGCCGGACAGGCGCTGGCGCAACTTGATGCGCAGGATTTGCGTTTGGGGCAAGAGGCGGCGCGGGCGGCGTTGTTTGCGGCGCAGGTGAACTACGACCAAAACGTGGCTGATTACAAGCGCTTCAAAGAGCTGCGCTCGCAAGGGTTTATCAGTGCGGCAGAGCTTGAGCGTCGCGAAAGCGGCGTCAAGGCAGCCGAAGCCTCGCTGCAGCAGGCGCGGGCGCAGTCGTCGGTGCAAGGCAATCAAGCCAGCTACGCCAGCCTCGAGGCAGACGCAGCCGGCGTGATCACAGGCGTTGATGCCGAGGTGGGGCAGGTGGTGGGGGCGGGCACGCCGGTGGTGCGTTTGGCCCACGATGGCCCGCGTGATGTGGTGTTTTCAGTGCCCGAAGATCGGGCCGCTTGGTTGCGCGGGTTGCTGGGCAAGCAAGGGGTGCTCACCATCAAACCCTGGGGCCGCCAGCAGACGCTGCGTGCCACCGTGCGCGAGGCCAGTGCGGCAGTTGATCCGGTAACCCGCACGTTTACCGTCAAAGCCGATATCGGCCAAGCCGATCTCACACTGGGGCAGACCGTCGCCGTGGTGGTCGAATCTGAGCGCACCGCCGGAGCGCTTCGTGTGCCGCTGACAGCGCTGCTCGAAAAAGCCGGCCAGACCTCGGTGTGGGTGCTCGACACCCAGGCCATGACGGTGCAGCTGCAGCCAGTAACTGTAGGCGTCGTCGGCCCGGATAGCGTGACGGTGACATCTGGCTTGCGCTCCGGCCAAGAGGTGGTGACCGCCGGTGTGCATGTGTTGATGCCCGGCCAGCACGTGCGCCGCTACGGTGCGGCTGCCGCATCGACAGCATCCGCCGCGAAGCTGGGGAGTCACTGATGAGCGATTCTGGATTGCCGCGGCAAGACTCTGAAACGGGCGATACCTTTTTGCCCGACGATCACGCCAACGCGCGGCCGCAGCCGTCGTCGCGCTTCAACATCTCGCGTTGGGCGCTTGAGCATCAGCCGCTCACGCGCTATCTGATGATCGTGCTGCTGTTCCTTGGGGTGGCGGCCTACTTCCAACTGGGGCAAGACGAAGATCCGCCGTTTACCTTCCGTGCGATGGTGGTGCGAGCCTATTGGCCTGGTGCCACGGCACGGCAAGTGGCCGATCAAGTGACCGACAAGGTCGAGCGTGCCCTGCAAGAAGTGCCCTACGCCGACAAATTGCGCTCGTACACCAAGCCTGGCGAATCGCTCACGATCCTGACGGTCAAAGAGCATGCGCCGGCACAAGATATCAACGACATCTGGTACCAGGCTCGAAAAAAGGTGGGCGACATTCGCCAGACCTTGCCGCAAGGCGTTTACGGGCCCTACTACAACGATGAATTCGGCGATGTCTATGGCTCGATCTATGCGCTGTCGGCCGATGGCTTCAGCGATGAAGAGCTGCGTCAATTTGCCGAAAAAGTGCGCTCAGAGTTTTTGCACGTGCCCAATGTGGCCAAGGTCGAGTTTTTTGGCGTGCAAGACGAAAAAATCTTTATCGAGATTCCGCAACGGCGCATGGCGCAGCTGGGCGTTGATTTCAATCAGGTGGTGTCGCAGCTCAACGCACAAAACGCGGTTGAAGGCCAGGGCATGATCGCCTCGGGCGGCAACGATGTGCTCGTGCGCGTGAGTGGTGCTTTTCAATCGGTCGAGCAGCTGCGCAGCATGCCGATCCGTGCCGTGAATCCGATCACGGGGGCGGCACACTCGTTGCGCCTGGGGGATGTGGCCACGGTGCGCCGCGCTTATGTCGATCCGCCGCAAACCAAGGTGCGCTTTCAGGGGCAAAGCGTGGTGGCCATCGGTATCTCGATGGCCAAGGGTGGCGACATCATCGCGTTGGGCAAGCAGCTCCATGTGGCGTCTGAACGCATCCGCGCGGTGCTGCCAGTGGGGGTCGAACTCAGCCAAATCCAGGATCAGCCTCAGGCCGTGAGCCGCTCGGTTGGCGAATTCGTGCGCGTGCTCATCGAGGCTGTGGCTGTGGTGCTGGCCGTGAGCTTTCTCAGCTTGGGGCTGCATACACGCCCCTTGCGTATCGATATCTGGCCGGGTCTGGTTGTGGCCATCACCATTCCGCTGGTGCTGGCCATCACTACTGGGGCGTGGGCCTGCACAAGATCTCGCTGGGCTCGCTGATCATCGCGCTCGGCCTGCTGGTCGACGATGCCATCATTGCTGTCGAGATGATGGTGCGCAAGCTCGAAGAGGGCTACGACAAAATGCGCGCGGCGACCTTTGCCTATGAGATCACCGCCATGCCCATGCTCACGGGCACGCTGATCACCGCCACCGGCTTTTTGCCGATTGGCATGGCGCGCTCGTCGGTGGGCGAATACACCTTTGCGATCTTTGCCGTCACGATGGCGGCGCTGCTCATTTCTTGGCTGGTGTCGGTCTACTTCGTGCCCTATCTCGGCATGCTGCTGCTGCACACACGCTCGAAGGTTGGCGGTGGCGAAGCGCACGAGTTGTTCGACACGCCGTTTTACAACGCATTTCGCAAACTGGTTGATTGGTGTGTGCGTTTTCGCTGGACGACCATCGGGCTGACGCTGACCGCCGTGGTGCTGGGTATCTACGGCATGCGCTACGTCGAAAACCAGTTTTTTCCGGATTCGAGCCGGCCCGAGATTTTGATCAATTTGTGGTCGCCCGAAGGAACGAGTTTTGCTGTGTCTGAAGACGTGGCCAAGCGCGTCGAGGCACGGCTGCTGCGTGAGCCCGATGTGGGCTCGGTGGCCACCTGGGTGGGTAGCGGCGTGCCACGTTTTTATCTGCCGCTCGATCAAATTTTTCCGCAGACCAACGTCAGCGAGATGATCGTGTTGCCCAAAGAGCCCAGCCAGCGCGAGGGCTTGCGCAAACGCCTGCCTGCACTGCTGGCCGAAGAGTTTCCAGAGGTGCGCACGCGCGTCAAGCTGTTGCCCAACGGGCCACCCGTGTCGTATCCGGTGCAGTTTCGTGTGGTGGGCGAAAGCCCCGAAGAGGTGCGGCACTGGGCCAATGAAGCGCTGGCGCTGATGCGTGCGCATCCCGCCATGCGAGGCATCAACGACAACTGGAATGAATCCGTCAAGGTTTTGCGCCTTGAGGTGGATCAGGACAAAGCGCGCGCCCTGGGCATCACCAGCCAAAGTCTGGCAGCCGCCACCCGCACGGCACACTCGGGCACCATCGTTGGGCAATACCGCGAAGGAGATCGTCTGATCGACATCATGCTGCGCAGCCCCAAAGACGAGCGCGCGGCGCTGACCGATCTGCAAAACACGGTGGTGTCTACCAGCACCGGGCGCACTGTGCCGCTCAGCCAGATCGCCTCGATCAAGCTCGCGTGGGAGCCCGGTGTGCTCTGGCGCGAAGGGCGGCACTACGCGGTTACCGTGCAGGGCGACGTTGCCGAAGGCGTGCAAGGCAGCACTGTGAGCCAGCAGCTCTGGCCGCAGATGCTCAAGCTGCGCGAGCGCATGCCGGTGGGCTATGGCATTGATCTGGCAGGCACCGCCGAAGAAAGCAGCAAGGGCCAGGGCTCGATCATCGAGAAGTTGCCTGTGGCGCTGTTCATCATCTTCACATTGCTGATGTTGCAGCTGCACAGCTTCTCGCGCGCCACACTGGCCTTTCTTACCGGCTTCATGGGCATCACGGGCGTGTCGGCGGCCTTGTTGCTTACGGGGCGTCCGCTCGGGTTTGTCGCCTTCCTGGGTGTGATCGCGCTCATTGGCATGATCATCCGCAACTCGGTGATCCTGATCGATCAGATTGAGTCCGACCGCGCGCGCGGCGTGCCGGTATGGCAAGCCATTGTTGAATCGGCGGTGCGGCGTTTCCGCCCCATTGTGCTGACGGCTGCTGCTGCTGTGCTGGCGATGATTCCGCTATCGCGCAGCGCCTTCTGGGGGCCGATGGCTGTGGCCATCATGGGTGGGCTGATCGTGGCCACTGGCCTCACGTTGCTGGCCCTGCCGGCAATGTATGCGGCTTGGTTCAGGGTGCGAGAACACACCGCTGCCCACTGAAATCGACAAGCGCGTCCATCCGGTCTTCGGTTGGGTGCGCTCCCAAGTTAAAATGCGCGGTTTACCGAATCGCCCGGCGGCTGATTTCTCGCAGATTCAGCCGCCCTGAATCCCTATATCGAAGCGCGGGTGGCGAAATTGGTAGACGCACCAGGTTTAGGTCCTGACGCCAGCAATGGTGTGGGGGTTCGAGTCCCCCCCCGCGCACCAG
>CAZUCW010000054.1:0-16303 GCA_964618825.1 uncultured Aquabacterium sp. | reverse complement strand
TGGTGAACCAGCGCCGCATGATCGACGAAGGCGCGGCGAACGACGACTTTAAACACGTGCAGCGCGGCAAGCTCGATGCCCTGCTGGCGTTGGCCGAGGCACACGATTGCCGCCGCGTGCGGTTGCTGGCGTATTTTGGCGAAGAGAGCCAGCCCTGTGGCAACTGTGACAACTGCCTGAAGCCCCCGGCAACGTGGGATGCCACCGAGGCCGCCCGCAAGGCGCTGAGCTGCATCTATCGTTTCTGGAAAAACGACACAGGACGCGGCCAACAGCGTTTTGGCGCCGGCCACCTGATCGACGTGCTGCGCGGCAAAGACACCGACAAGGTTGAGCAATATGGCCACACGGCGCTGAGCACCTTTGGCATTGGGGCCGATCTGAGCGAGGCACAGTGGCGCGCCGTGCTGCGCCAGCTGGTGGCGTTGGGGTATGTAGAAACCGAAGGCGAATACAACACGCTCACGCTCACCGACACGGCGCGCAGTGTGTTGCGGGGTGAGGTGAGTTTGCGTCTGCGCGAAGCCAGCGAACCCGCCGCGCGGGGCAAACGCAGCAAGGCTGGCGGATCAGGCAAGAGCACCGGGGCCGCGCCTGCTGATCTCGATGCCCAGGCGCAAGCGCGCTACGCCGCACTCAAGGCGTGGCGCGGCGAGGTGGCGCGCGAACACAACCTGCCGGCTTATGTTGTGTTTCACGATGCCACGCTGGCCGAGATGGCACGGCAGCATCCCGCCGATCTGATCATGCTGGGCACCATCAGCGGCGTGGGGGCCAAGAAGTTGCAGGCCTATGGCGACGAGATCTTGCGCGTGCTGGGCAGCCCCTGAATCAGAGCCGGGGCGGCTTGGGCGCGCGCTCATACAGCGGCATCACCTTGGGCAGGTTGGCCTCGATCTGCTGGATGCGGGTGTCGTCTGAGGGGTGGGTCGACATGAACTCGGGCGGCGCGCCTTTGGCGGCTTCGGCCATCTTGCGCCACAGCGACACGCCGGCGTGCGGGTTGTAGCCGGCGCGGGCGGCGAGCTCCATGCCCACCAGATCGGCCTCGGTTTCGTCGCCCCGGCTGAACTTGAGATTGAGCAGTTGGTTGCCCATGCCCAGCACCTGGTTGCCGGCGCTGCCCAGCCCCAGCAGGCTCGACAAAATGCCCGCGCCCAGGTTGGTGGCCATCGATTTGCCCATGCGCTCGCGGGCGTGTTCGCGCAGCGCGTGCGCAATCTCGTGGCCCATGATCATGGCCACTTCATCGTCGGTGAGCTTGAGCTGATCGAGGATGCCCGTGTAGAACACGATCTTGCCGCCGGGCATGCAAAAAGCGTTGAGCTGCTTGGCGTGCACCACGTTCACCTGCCACGTCCATTGCCGCGCGCGGGGGTTCCATTCGGTGGTGAATGGCACGATGCGCCGCGCAATATTGCGCAAGCGAATCACTTGCGGGTGCTGATCGGGCAGCAGCGCGTTTTGTTGCCGCGCTTGGGTGAGCATCTGCACGTATTGCTGCTGCGCGGCACCCTCAACCGAATCAGCCGGCACCAGCTTGGCAAAGCGAGATTGCGATCCCACCTCAACCCCCTCGCGGGCGCCGGCGGCCTGGGGCTCGCAGCCCATGAGCACGGTGGCCAGCGTGGCCGCAAGCACGACGCCAAGAGCCCGGCGCGGCGGGCGCAGGGGGCGAGAAGCACAACGAAGATCAGGCATGGCACATACGGGGCGGGCAGCAACGGGCAAATTTTAGGGGGCCGGGCGCTCAAGCGCCTGCACTTGCGGCTTCAGGCGCAGCAGCAGCAGCAGCGCCGGCCAACAGGCCACGATGGCGATGATGAAGAAGGTGGGCCAGCCCACGGTTTCGGCCAGCACACCCGCCAGCGGCCCCACCCACACACGCCCCACCGACGAAAACGCCGACAGCAGCGCAAATTGCGTGGCCGTGAAACGCTGGTTGCACAGGCTCATCAAAAAGGCCAAGAACGCCGCCGTGCCCATGCCGCTCGAGATGTTTTCGCTGGCCACGGCCAGCAGCAGGCCGCCGTCTACGTGGGTGGGTTGGGCCAGCCGCACGAGGCCCCAATCAAAGGCCGGCACCACGAGCCCAGGCAGCGCGCCTTTGCCGTGCACGGCCAGCCACCAAAAGCCCAGATTGCCCAGCATCTGCACGATGCCAAACAGCATCAGTGAGCGCCACAGGCCCAGCCGCACCATCAGTGCGCCGCCCAGCAGCGCGCCGCCGATGGTGAGCCACAGCCCGATCACTTTGTTTACCACGCCCACCTCGGCGGGGCTGAAATGCATGGCCTGCAACAAAAACGGTGTGAGTAGCGACATCGCAAAAGCGTCGCCCAGTTTGTAGAGCACCACAAAGGCCAAAAATGCGCCTGCCCCCGGCTGTGCAAAGTAGCTGCGCAGCCCGCCCAAAAACGTCTCGAAGCGCGCCGCCCGTGCCGCCCAGCCCGCCAGCGGCAAGGTGGCGGCCATGCCCAGCAGCAACACGGCCAGATCCAGCCATTTGGTTTGCAACGGCCCCGATAACGAGGATGCGGCCAGTGCGCCGCCCAGCAGGGTGCGCACCACGGGCTTGAGCGCCACATCGGTGAACACCGCGCCTGCGGCCACCGCCGCCACCACGGCCACAAAGCCCACAAGATCGTGCCGCGCCACCGAGGTGGGTGCCGGCGCGTTTGCCAGCCGGGGCACGGCCAGCGCCGACACCACAGCTGCGCCCACCATCACGGCGGCCATGAAGCGGTAGACCTCGGGCCACGTCCAGCCCGCCGCACTGCCGGCGTTGCTGGGGTCGGTCCAGATCATCACCAGGCCGCCCGACACAATCATCGCCAGCCGGTAACCCAACACCGCCAGCGACGAACCCAGGCCGCGCTGCGTGGGGTCGAGCACATCGGTGCGGTAGGCGTCGATCACCACATCTTGCGAGGCCGACAAAAACGCCACCGCTACCGCCAGCAGCGCAAAGGCCCGCGTGGCACCCGAGGGCGAAACCTGCGCCATGGCCCACAGCCCGGCGGCCAGCAGCAGCTGCATGAGCACGATCCAGCCGCGTCGGCGCCCCAGCCCCGGCAGCTCGAAGCGATCCATCAATGGCGCCCACAAAAACTTGAAGGTGTAGGGCAGCCCCACCAGGCTCAAAAAACCGATGGTGGCCACATCCACCAGCTCAGCGCTCATCCAGGCCTGCATCGCCTGCCCGGTGAGCGCCAGCGGCAACCCCGAGGCAAAACCCAGCAGCAGCACGGCGGTCAGCCGCCACAGCGTTATCAATCCTTGCATGCGGTGAGCCTTTGCGGTTTAGCTGGATCCGAGCCGATCGCCGATCCAGCGCAGCAGATCAAGCCACATCTGGCGCATCTCGGCATCGGTGGGTGTTTGGCGCGCGTTGTTGAGTTCGATGGTGACCACCGGCACGCGCTTGTGCACGCCGCCCCAGTGGCCCAGACTGCCCGGGAAAATCCCCACCTGATCGAGATACAGCCGGCCCAGGCGCTGCGGCGGCACGGCAGGGCCGTCGAAATCGAGCACGCCATAAGGCGCATGAATCGACACGATCAGATCGGGCTGCCAGCGCTCCATCTCGGCCAACAGCCAGCGCGATTCGGGCTCAGACAGCGCCTTCGGCCCCGGCCAGCGGCGCGGATCTTTGCCAGTGCGCTTTTGCCAATAGATCGGGGCTTGTTTGTCCCAATCGGGCGTGGGGAAGTTGCGATTGAGATCGACCCCGTTGGCATTGGTGCGGGTGGGCGATTTGCGCAGCGCGCCGTCGGGGTTTACCAGCGGCACGAAGCGCCAATGCACATCGCTGGGCGTGAGCGTGGCGTGGCGGATCCAGTGAAACACCAGCGAGGATGAGGACAGCTCATCGCCGTGGATGCCGCCGATCACCAGCACCTTGCGCCGCGCCTGCGGGGCTACCACATCGCGCTGCCACAGCGGACGCCCCTGCACGCTGCGTGCGCCGCTGTCGATCAGCGCGGCTTGCGCGCACACTTGTGGCGACACATGCGGCAAACGTTGGCTGGCCACGGCACAAAACGCTGCGGCAGTGGGCGTGCGCGGCCCGGGCGCAGCTGCAACGCCCATCGAGGCAAGGCCTCCGCCCCAGGCCAACAGCCAAGCACCGATGGTGCTGATGATTTGCAAACCTCTTTTCATGGGTGCGCATGATGCCTTGTCTGGCGCGGTGACAATGCGCTGTCCCCCCCCCCGCTGCCGCCCACCGTGAACGAGCCTCATCCTCTTGCGCCCCCTTTTGCGCCTTCTTTGGCCACGGCCCCTTTCAGCTCGCAAGAGTTGCGTGCTGCGCTTGGCCAGTTCGCCACGGGGGTCACCATCGTGAGCACGCGCGATGCGCAGGGGCGTGCGGTGGGGCTCACGGCCAACTCGTTCAATTCGGTGTCGCTCGAGCCACCGCTGGTGTTGTGGAGCCTGGCGCGTCGCTCGGGTTCGTTGCCGGCGTTTGTGGGGTGCGCGCACTTTTGCATCAACGTGCTCACCGCCGATCAGCGCTGGCTCGCCGAGCGTTTTGCCAGCAAAGCGGTCGATCGATTCGATGGCGTCGTTTGGCACCCGGGGGTGGGCGGTGCGCCGGTGATCGATGGTGCGGCAGCGGTGTTCGAGTGCCGGCACCACAGCCACCACGAGGCCGGCGATCACCTTATCTTCATCGGGCAGGTTGAGCGCTGCAGCCGCCGATTGGGCGCGCCGCCGCTGCTGTTTGTGGGCGGACGGCTGGTGAGCGACGCCACGCTCTGATCCCCTCGCGCACTCACTTGCTCACGTGCGCACACCACACGCGCTCTATCGGCCCATCAGCCGGTGTGGGGCTCAGGCCAGCCGCTCACACTGCGCCGACAGTGCATCGAGGCTCTTGAGCAGGGCCGATACATCGAGCGGTTTGGTGAGATACGTTTCGAAGCCAAATTTGCGCGCCGCGCGGATGTGATCGGGCAGCGCATCGGCGGACAGCGCCAGCCGGGCAATGCCCGCTGTGGCCGGATCGCGGTCGAGCGCCATCACCACATCGATGCCGGTCATGTCGCCCAAATGCATATCGAGCAGCAGCACATCGGGGCGCTGTGCCCGCACCAGCTCAATGGCTTGCGCGCCGCTGTGCGCCACCAGCAGCCGCACCAGCGGGCGCATGCGCATCACCTGCCGCACCAGCTCAACGTTCACCTCGTTGTCTTCGGCGTAGAGCACCGTAAAAGGCTGCGCGCTGTCGCTGGCATCAGCAGAGGTGGTGGGCGGGCCGTCGGGCTGCAGCAGCGCGGGCTCGTTGTCGGCCAGCAGAGGGTCGGGCAGCGGGGCGGCGAGCGCACTCGGCAGCTGCAGGGTGAACGTGGCCCCAGCACCGGGCTCGCTGTGCAGGCTCAGCGAGCCGTGCATCACCTCGGCCAGCTTGCGCACGATCAGCAGCCCAACACCCGAGCCCGGCGCCGCCGTGCGCTCGGCACCCAGGCGGTTGAACGGCTCAAACAAGTGCGATTGCTGTTCGGCACTCAGCCCCGGGCCGCCATCGGCTACTGCCACCGCCACCGTCCCTGGTGCACCTGCACCGGGGGCCGGCGACACGCGCACCGACACCCGCACCCAACCGCCCGCGTAGTTGTATTTGATGGCGTTGCTCAACAGGTTAACGAGCATTTGCCGCAGCCGCAGCCGGTCGGCCAACACATGCACGCTGGCGGCATCGAGCGGCGCTGCCAGCGGGTGGGCAGGCGCTTCAAACACCAGCGTGTGCAGCCGCACCCCACGTGCGCGAGCGGCCTCGGCCAGCTCGGCCAGGGCATCGTCGACCGCAGCCGCTACCCGCACCGGCTCGATCGATAAGCTCAACCCACCCGCTTCGATGCGGGTGAGATCGACCACATCCGACACCAGCGTCAGCAAATGCTGTCCCGCCTGCTCGATCAGATCAAGCTTGGTGCGCTGCGCGGCGCTCAGCGGCTGGCTGGCATCCACCCGCAACAGTTGCGCAAAACCCAACAGAGCGTTGAGCGGCGTGCGCAGCTCATGGCTCATGCGCGACAAAAATGTGCTGCGTGTTTGCACGGCGCGCGCTACCAGCGCCTCGGGCATGGCCTGTTGCAAATCAACAGCTGATACCGCTGCCAGCGTTTCGAACACGGGCTGCCACGCCCGCGCTTGATCGAGGGTGTAGCCCCCCGGGCGGTTGGCCAGCCCCAGCAACGCCCGCGCCTGGGCCATCTCGCCCAGTGAGGCCCCCAGCCAATGGCGCCAGCCGGCGGCCAGTGCCGCATCGCCAGCCGCCAACCCTGCTTGCCAACTTGCCGGCACCTCGTTGCACACGGTGGGCAACCCGCTGGCCAGCACCACGCCAAACACGCGGCGGATTTCATCGTCAGACCATGCCCACAGGTGTGTGGCGGCCTGTGCGTTGCACCACAGCACGCCCCAGCGTCGCGCATTCGGCTCGGCGCTGTGCGCTGTGCGCGGCGGAATGCACCACACCCCCCAGGCGCTGCCCGTGCTGGCCACCACATGCCGCAGCAAGGCCTGGCTCGCTGCCGAGGCCAACACCGAGCACGCCACCGCCCCCACTGCACAAGCAGGCGCCAGCGGCGAAGCATCAGCCCCGAAGGGGCCGGCACCGTGCGCTTCAATGCCCGTAACGGATGATGATGGGTGCAGCAAGGGCAAACCCCTCAGGCGCCTCGGCACCGAGGCTCAGGGGGCCAATGTGGCACAGCGGCAAGATGTTGGCAAAGAGGAACAACGCCTGATCAAGAGGATCAGGTATCCACATTGATCACCGACAACAGGGGCTCGATCGGCACAGCGATTTGCCCATTCATCGAAAACTGACCGCCACCAGCATAGGCGGCGTTGTTGGCTGATCCGGCCAGTGAGGCGGTGGCCACCACATTGCTGAGCTCGAGCTGCGCTGAAGACAGACCGTCAAACGCTACAACAGTGATCGTGCCGCTCATGATTTTGTAGGCCCAGCAGTTGGCGCCATCGTCGGCTGAGGGGGCGGTAACGATCAATTCACCCGCAAACACCTTGCTGCTGCCGGGGTTGGTGGGGTCGCCCCAGGCAAACACATCCCCTGGCTCGATGGTGTCAGCGGTGGCGTCTTGCGGAATCGACAGGTGCAGCCGCAGCGTGCGCACCATGGCGGTTGAGCATGTCTGGGCGGCGGTGAGCGGCTGGATGAAGCTGATGAACAGTTCTTTTTCAAGACTCTCGCTGCTCGAAATCGCGTTGGTGGTGCCGGCAAAAATCTCGCTGGCTGCCGACACCATCGACAGCGGAATGCTGGCATTGGGCAGCGCAATGGCGTCAGTGAAAGCGATTTCGTAGCTGTTGATGGCATCAACCGTGGCAGCGGTGCACGACGTTGAAACCGTTGGCGATGTGGCGCTGGTTTGGTTCCAGGGTGCGCTATCAGCCGAGCCGCCGCCGCCGCAGCCGGTGAGCCACAAAGCCGTGCTGGCTGAACCGGCCAGCAAGAAGGTGCGTCGAGAGAGGTGTTTTTGCATGTCGATCTCCGGTCGATACGGCTTCAGGAGGTCGACACCGTGCGGCGCGAGGCCGCCAGGGTCAACACCGTGGACATGGCAGTGCTGGGACGCCAGCCGATGAACACCCCGCTGGATGAGGCATCGATCGTGGACGCATCAACCACGTAGCCGTCTTCTTGCCAGTAGGCCCATGAAAAACGGTTGTTGATGCACAGCGTGAGCACGTCTTTGAGGTATGCGAGGCGAGAGGCATCGATCGCGCTGGCCGGTTTGAGGGTGAGCACCGCCACTTGCGACGAACCATTGCCTAACGATGTGCTGTTGAGCCCGGAGTATTGAAACGCCCCAGCCGCTCCGCCGGCCTGCTTGGTGAGGGCGTTGCCGCTTTCGATGCGCACAGCGGTGTACGCGTGGTTGTAGGCGCTGTTGGTGGCTGATTCGATCTTGGCCATTGCGTAATCGGTGTAGGCGCCGCCGCCCGAGCCATACGGATACAGCGTGATCGAGGGAGCGCTTTGCAGCGTCACCGTGGCCACCCCAGAGGCGTCGACGGCGATTTGCGTGATGGCGCGCGAGTTGCTGCTGGTGCTGATCTGGGTGGATCGCAGCAGGGTGGGGTCGATCACCGAAAACTCGCCCACAAAAATCGGCACGCCGCTGTTGGCCGAGGCGAAATCGAGAGCCGGCTGGATGCGTGTGGCCAAATCCGACGACCCCGTGAACGACAGATAGCTCGTGGTGGCCGTGGAGCCGCTGCTTCGCGTGCCGTCGTACAGCGTCGAGCGCACACGGGCACTCGACGGCATGGGATACGGCATGCCCAGCGCGGCATACAGATCGTCGCTCACCCCCTGGTGCGTGAACTCTTGTGGGCCGTAGCAATGAAACGAATACACGAGGCGTGGGCTGCTGGTGTTGATGGTGTATGAGCCGCCGCTGTAGGTGTAATCGTTGAGCAGGCCGGGGGCGCCAGATTTGCTCGCGTTGAAGTAGTTCAGGCCATAAGCATCGGCGTAGTAGATGCCATCGACCACGATGGGGGTGTTGGCATCGAGCGCGCGGATGGCTTTGATGCTGCGGTCAGCCAGCGTCCACCAGTTGTTGTTGGCGCCGGCTTGCATGTCGGCAAAGCTCAGATCGGGGTTGGGATTGGGCTCATTGAGGATCTCGTAGCCGATCACCGGGTAGCCGTTGATGGTTGAGGCATCTTGGCCGGCGCTCACCCACACGGTCGACCAGTTGTTGGCGCCCCATAACTCGACGGTTTTCGTCCAGAACGACACGAGCGCGGTGCGCAGCTCTGCGGCTGTTTTGCCGGCGCTGGCGCCGCTCGATGCACTGCTGCCCACCCACAGTGGGCCAATGGCGCCGCTCGACGTATTGCGCTGAAAGAAATCGTGGCAATCGAGGATCACCCCCATGCCGCGCTGCGCGCACTTGATGAGGATGTTGGTGATGTTGTCGCGGATCTCGCTGATGGGCTGGCTGCCGTTGGTGAGCGTGGTTGATGAGTTCCAGCCCTCGGTGGCGATGAGGTACATGTCGTCCCACGCCGATTCTGAGCTGCCGGCGCTGAGCACCAGGCGGATGGCGTTGTAGCCCTTAACGATAGCCAGCGGCGACAACAAAAAGTTTTGTTGTGCAGCCCAATCGGCGGCGTCGGCACTCCAGGTGACGTTGGCGGCTGTGATGCGGCCACGCTGCCATAGCGACCAGCCATCCAATCCGGCGACGTTGGGCATTACGGGTACTGCAGGCATGTTGGTGGTTCCAGAAAAACAGCACTCGGGGCGAGTGCAACCGGATCAGCCGTTGGCCGGGTTCCGGGGTGCAGGGGCGCGATGATCGCGGAGCTCAAACCATTGCGTGTGACAAAACATTTGTTCAGATGCGCCGCACGGGCATAACGATGCCGGGGCCGACGTGCCGCGCCTACTAGGGCCTGCACTCGAAGGGCCCCCGCATGCATGGGGGCTCGCAAGGGGCTTTTGTGAACAATGCGTGAGCAAAGGTTTCTGGGGGCGTCAGGATTGCATTTGGCGTAAAGGCATTGCGCCATTCAAAAAGCCTGAATCCTCGCGTGAAGCCGGGTGAATGCAGGCCAGGCGGTCGGTGGCTATGCTGGGCGCATCCCATTTTTAAAGCGCGCGGCGGCGCGCTCTACGCTCATGACGCTGGCTGCTCACGAACGCTATACCCCGCTGGCCATGGCTTTGCATTGGTTATTGGCGCTGGCCATCGTGGGGGCGCTGGGGGTGGGGGTCTACATGGCCGGGTTGCCGGTGTCGCCGGCGCGGCTCAAGCTCTACAGCTGGCACAAGTGGGCGGGGGTGACGATCTTGCTGCTGTCGGCGCTGCGCTTGCTGTGGCGCTTTGGCCATCGCCCACCGGCTTTGCCCGCTCAAGTGCTGTCGGCCATGCCGCCGTGGCAGCGCGTTGCTCACCATGGCGTGCATCACCTGATGTATGTGCTGTTTTTTGCGGTGCCGCTCACGGGCTGGGCCTACAGCTCGGCGGCGGGTTTTCCGATCGTGTGGTTTGGCGTGTTGCCGCTGCCTGATTTTGTGCCGGTAGATAAAGCGCTGGCGCAGGGGATCAAGCCGTGGCATGCCGTGGCGGCGTTCACTTTGGCTGCTTTGGTGGTGCTGCATGTGGCGGCGGCGCTTAAACATCAATTTGTTGATCGTGATGGCTTGCTGGATCGGATGCGTCCGGCTCGGCGGTTGCAGGGGCTGGTGCTGTGGGGTGCCCTGGGGGCGTTGGGTTGGGGTGGGCTGGCCACGCCCGGCTGGGCCGCAACGCCTGGGGCGGCGCAACTGGTGGCCGCGCGCAGCGATGTGGTGTTTGTGAGCACGCAGATGGGCGTGCCGGTTGAGGGCCGTTTTCGGCGTTTCGATGCGCAGGTGGTGCTTGATCCGCGCCAGCCTCAATCGGGCCGGGTGAGTTTTGTGGTGGATCTGGCCAGCGCGTCGATGGGGGCCCCCGAGGCTGAGGCCGAGCTGGGCAAGCCCGAGTGGTTTGATGTGGCGCGTTTTGCGCAGGCCCGCTTTGTATCGAGCAGCGTGCGCGGCCTGGGCGGCGGGCGCTTTGAGGTGCGTGGCACGCTCACGCTCAAAGGCGTGGCGCGTGAGCTGGTGGTGCCGGTGCAGTTGGCGCAAAGCGGTGGGGCCTCGGTAGCTACAGGCTCCGTGGCGATCAAGCGCACCGCGTTCAAGATCGGCAGCGGCGAGTGGGCCGATCCGTCGCTGGTGGCCGATGAGGTGAGCGTGCGGTTCAGGCTCACGTTCACAGGGATGGCGCCGCTGTGAGCGGCGGCGGCCAGCCTTTTTTTCTTCCTTGCTTTTGTGTTGTTTTTCCCCTCCCTGTTTCAACCTCAACGGAGCCTGATGCCATGAGCCTGATCTCGTTTTCACAAGCCTCTTTCTTGCGTGCCTCTGCTTTTTTGCGCCCTCTGCCTTTGGCGGGCCTGGGGGCATTGTTGATGGTGAGCGCAACGGGTGCGCAGGCCGAAGCGGTGTCTTACACCATCGAGCCCACGCATACCTTTGTGACGTTTGAGGTGCAACATTTCGGCACGTCGACCAACCGTGGACGGTTCGATAAAAAAGAAGGCAAGGTGGTGCTCGATCGCGCGGCCCAGCGCGGGCAGGTGGATGTGAGCATCGATACGCGCTCAATCAACACGGGCACCGAGCCGTTTAATGCCCACCTGAAGAAAGAGTTCTTCGAATCCGATCGCCATCCGATGGCGCGATTCGTGTCGGATCAGTTTGCTTTTGAGGGCGACAAGATTGGCGCGGTGCGCGGGCAGCTCACGCTGCATGGTGTCAGCCAGCCGGTGGTGCTCAAGGCGCAGAACTTCAATTGCTACGTGCACCCAATGCACAAGCACGAGGTGTGTGGCGGCGATTTTGAGACGACGATCAAGCGCAGCGATTTCGGTATCAAGGCGATGCTGCCGATGGTGCCCGATACCGTGCGGCTGGTGATTCAGGTTGAGGCGGTGCGGCAGTGAGTTGATGCGCCGCGCAGCTCAGGCCAGCAGTTTGTGCTGCTCGGGGGGCTCGTTGGCAGCGGCGGCCTGTGGGGGCGCATCGCTTGGGGGCGGGGCGTTGCGCAAGAAATGGCGCAGCATCTGTTCAAGATCGGCGTCTTTAAAGGGCTTGGGCAGGTGATCGTCCATGCCCGCCGAGAGGCAGCGCTCGCGGTCGCCTTCGAGGGCGTTGGCCGTGAGGGCGATCACCGGCACGCGCGGGCGCTGCTGGGCCGATTCGAGTGTGCGTATGCGGCGAGTGGCCTCAAAGCCATCGAGCAGCGGCATCTGGCAATCCATCAAGATGAGATCAGGATGGTGCCCGGCCATGTAGGCCACCGCCTGCTCGCCGTTGTCGACCGTGTCGACCGTGAGGCCCAGCCGCTCAAGCGTGGCTTGCGCCACCATGGCGTTGACTTCGTTGTCTTCGGCCAGCAGCACATGGCCGTGCAGGGGACCGCTGTTGGACAGCGCAACAACCGGCGCGCCCATCGGCGCAGCCACGGGCGGCAAGGGCACGCGCAGCACGAAGCGCGATCCCACCCCCTCTTGGCTGGTGCACACGATGTCGCCGCCCATGGCGCGTGCCAGCTCGCGTGAGATCGTCAGGCCCAGGCCGGTGCCGCCAAAGCGGCGGTCAAAAGCCGACTCAACCTGCGTGAAGGCATCGAAGATACGGGGCAGATCTTCGGCACGCATGCCAATGCCGGTGTCTTCGACATCCATGGTGACGTGGCCACCGGCTGCATCGCGTGCCACACGCAGCGTGATGCTGCCGGTTTCGGTGAACTTGATCGCGTTGCCCAGCAGGTTGTGCAGCACCTGGCGCACGCGGGCCGGGTCGCCCATCACAAAGCAGGGTTCGGGCAGATCAACCTGTGTGCGCAGCTCAAGCCCCTTGCTGCGGATGTTGACCCCCGAGAGCGTGGCCACATCGTCGATGAGTTCGCGCAGATCAAACACGTGCGATTGAATCACCATGCGCCCGGCTTCGATGCGCGAGAGATCGAGCACATCGTTGATGACGTTGAGCAGATGCTCGCCAGAGCGCTCGACGAGATCAAACTGCCTGAGCATGTCGGTTTCGGTCTGGCGTTGCCGGATCACGCGCGTGAGCCCCAAGATGCCGTGCAGCGGCGTGCGCATCTCGTGGCTCATGTTGGCCAAAAACTGGCTCTTGTAGGCGCTGTGCAGCTGGGCCTGGCGCAAGGCTTCAGAGAGTTGCTGCGCGATGCGGTCGGTGGTGCAACGCAGACTCACGAGCTCCATGATGCGCAACTCGGCGCGCCGCCCTTCGAGCAGCATGATGATCATGAACAGCAGCCCGGCTACGCCAAAGTAGGTGCCAAACAAATCGTTGCGCTGAAACAGCCCCGCCACGATAGGCAACAGCAGCGGCACGTTATAGGCCACGTTGCACAGCAAATCAGATTGCAGCACCAGCGTGTTTACCGCGCTTGCGCCGATCAGGGTGAGCGCCACGATGGCGGCGTCGGTTACGCTGTCGCTGCCCATCATCCAGTAGGCGCCCAAGCCCCACACCAGAGCATCGAGCACCAACACCACCACCAGCGTGATGCGCCACACCGGCGCATCGTGATCGGGGCTGCGGCGATAGGCCTGCAAATGCACCAACCGCAGCACCACAGTAACCACCTTGGCTGCAAACCAAAACCACACATGCGGCGCTGTTTCGTGGTTGTAGATCACCAGCGCCACCACCATCGACACGATCAGGCTGATGGTGCAAATCGAGGCGGTATGCGCAAACAGCATGCGCGTGCGTTCGGCGCGGATGGCCGGGCCGAGCAGCGGATCGTCGTTGGTGAGTGCGCTCATGTCGCAGGCCCCGCAACCGGTGAGAGATAGCTCGACAGCAGTGCCGCGAGCTGGGTGTCGCCAAAAGGCTTAGGCAGGTGGTCGTTCATGCCAGCGGCCAGGCAGCGCTCGCGGTCGTCTTCGAGCGCGCTGGCGGTTAGGGCAATGATCGGCACGGGCCGGGGGCCGAGATCAAGGGCGCGAATCTGCCGAGTGGCTTCAAAACCATCCATCAAAGGCATCTGACAATCCATCAACACCACGTCGAACGACGCTCCCCTTGCGGCTTCATTTTTTATGGCCTCAATGGCGGCCTGCCCGTTGGTGACGCTGCGCACCTCAAGCCCCAGCTTGCGCAAGGTGGTTTGGGCCAGCAGCGCATTAACCGGGTTGTCTTCAGCCAACAGCACTCGCCCCCTGAGTTGTCGGGGCCCGCCTGAAGACGCCCGAGGCGCAGCGGCCGAGGCGGTAGTGTGCCCTTGGGCGCTCGCTGGCGCTACAGGGGCTTCGACGGATGCCGTTGGCGGCAGGGGCACTTCGAAAGTGAACGTCGAGCCGTGCATCGGGCGGCTGGCACAGCGCAGATCGCCCCCCATGGCGCGGCTGATCTCGCGTGCAATCGTCAGGCCCAGGCCGCTGCCGCCAAAGCGGCGGTCGGCGCCGGCCTCGAGCTGGTGAAAGGCATCGAAGATGCTCGGCAGATCGTGCGCAGCAATGCCGATGCCGGTGTCTTCAACCTCAATACATACCACGTTGGATGCGGGCTCTAGGCGCACCCGCAGTGCCACATGCCCCTGCTCGGTGAACTTGATCGCGTTGCCCAACAGGTTGTGCAGCACCTGCCGCACCCGCGCCGCATCACCCTCAACCCAGCAGGGTGCTGCCAGCTCAAGCTGCACACGCAGATCGAGCCCCTTTTGCTGGGCAGCCACGCGCCACAGCGCTACCACGTCGTCGATCACCGCATGCAGCTCAAACGGGCGGGGCTCAATGTGCAGATGCCCGGCGTCGATCTTCGAAAAATCGAGCACATCGTTGATCACGTTGAGCAGATGCTGCCCCGAGCGTTCGGCCAGCTCAAGGTGGGCGCGCAACTCGGGGTTGGCCTCTTTGCTGTGCACCAGCCGCGTCAGCCCCAAAATGCCGTGCAGCGGCGTGCGCATCTCGTGGCTCATCGTGGCCAAAAACTGGCTCTTGACCGCACTCAACCGCTCGGCCCGCGCCAGCGCCTGGGCCCGCTCTTGCGACACCCGATCGGTGGTAAAGCGCAGCCACAGCATCTGCACCAAGCCGCGCTCAGAGAGCCGCCCCTCCCACAGCAAAATGGCGACAAAGCCCAGCACGCTCCAGCCGCCAAACAAGCCATAAACATCAGCGCGGGTAAAAGCCGAATACGCAATCGGCAACACCATGGGCAGCACGAACAGCGCATTGGCGCGCGAATCGGCCTGCAGCACAAAGCTCGACAGCGCAGCCGCCCCCAGCATGCATGCTGCGATCAGCGCGGCCAGATCCAGCCGATCAGCGGGCAGCAGCCACACGCCAGCCAGCCCCCACACGGCGCCATCCACAAACAGCAGCGCCAGATACACGCGATACCAATGCGCATCCTGCCGATGCTCTGAGCGCGCATACAACCGCGCTTGCAGCAACCGCCCCGCAGCAATCACCACCTTCAGCGCCAGCCATAGGCCGACCTTGGTGGCCCCCAGATCACGGTGCACCGCCCAGGCCAATCCCACTGCAAAGCCCGTGGCCAGCCAGATCGGCAGCGGCGTGTGCACAAACAGCACCCGCAACTGCTCGGCACGAATCAATCGTGCGAGCTGGGGATCATCGGTAGCGGGGCGCGGGGGCCGGCTCGTTCGGGTCATGCCAAGGCGGTTGGGGTCTGGGCAAAGGCCTGCGGATGCGCGCCCCTCGAGCGCAAGCACCCCGCGCGGTGCGGCCACTGCTTCGGTTTCATCATCGTCGCGTCTGGGCCGGGCTTGAGGGCTCGATCACCCCAGGGCACACCTTGCCCGCGCTGTGCGCGTGATAAGCATCACGCCGACGCCTCAAACCTCTCAACTTGTAAGCGTGCGCAACACCAAGCTACGGCTGTGGTGCGGCCATCCCCCGTGCGGGCGGGTGCCAAGTCCCCACTTGGCGGGGCGCCCCAGCCACAATACACGCCGAATTCAAACGACATATCAGGGATCCACCATGAACCTCCTGTCTAGCCTCGCGGCTGCAGTGCAGGACGAGCTCGCCGCTGCGCTCGGCAACCTGTCGGGCGGCCTGTCGCAAACCACGCGGCTGTTGCGTCTGCACCTGCCTTCTGGGCTTGCCAGCCTTGGCGGCGCGCTCATCCCCGAGCGTCTGCACGCCACCGAAGCCCTCGTGCCCGACGACGACAGCGGGCTGTGCGGATTTCGCCTCACGCTCACCGCCCTCAGCCCACAAGACAACCTCGATCTGGCCGCCCTGCTGGGCCAGTGTGCGTGCGTCGAGCTGCTGCAGGCCGATCACAGCCACCGCCCCTTTCATGGCCGCATCACCGAAGCCTCGCACCTGGGTGGCGACGCGGGCGCGTTGGCGGGTGCGCAACGCGGCGGGCTCACGCGCTACCAGCTCACCATCGAGCCCTGGCTGGCGCTGCTGGCGCACCGGCACGACGCCTTTGTGTTTCAAGACCAAACCGTGCCGCAGATTCTTGAATCTGTTTTTAGCGACTATGCCGAGGCCTTGGGTGCGGCCTGGCGTTTTGATCTGGCCGATGAAGCGGTGTATGTCAAACGCAGCCTGTGCGTGCAGCACGAGCAATCCGACCTTGATTTTGTGCAGCGGCTACTGCGCGAAGAAGGGCTGTTTGCGTGGTTTGAGCACACCCGCGAGGCCAACGACAGCCTGGGCAGCCACACCCTGGTGATTGCCGACCACAACGGTGCGTTCAAGGCGAGCCCGCAAGCGGTGG
>CAZUCW010000053.1:279-16389 GCA_964618825.1 uncultured Aquabacterium sp. | reverse complement strand
GCGGTACTTGCCCTGGCGGAAGGTGGCGATTTCACGGGCACGACGCTCATCGGCCAACACGATGAACTCATCACCTGCCAGCGGGACATCCGACAAGCCCTGGATCTCGACAGGAATCGACGGCCCAGCCTCTTGCGAAGGTTTACCGTTTTCATCGAGCATGGCGCGCACGCGGCCATAGCTGGATCCGGCCAGCACCACATCGCCACGTTTGAGCGTGCCCGATTGCACCAGCACCGTCGCCACCGGGCCACGGCCCTTGTCGAGCTGTGCTTCGATCACAAGGCCCTTGGCAAAAGCATCTTTCGGCGCGGTGAGCTCCAGCACCTCGGCCTGCAACAGCACTTGCTCGAGCAGGCTGTCGATGCCTTCGCCCGTCTTGGCCGACACCGGAACAAACGGCGAATCGCCGCCGTACTCTTCGGGCACAACCTCTTCAGCAACCAACTCTTGTTTGACGCGATCGAGGTTTGAGCCGGGCTTGTCGATCTTGTTGATCGCCACCACCAGCGGCACGCCGGCGGCCTTCGCGTGGTGGATCGCTTCTTTGGTTTGTGGCATCACGCCATCGTCGGCAGCCACAACCAGAATCACGATATCGGTAGCCTTTGCACCGCGCGCGCGCATCGCCGTAAAAGCTTCATGGCCCGGGGTATCAAGAAAAGTGATCATGCCGCGCGGCGTATCAACGTGATACGCACCAATGTGCTGCGTGATGCCACCCGCCTCGCCTGCCGCCACGCGCGTGGTACGGATGTAGTCGAGCAACGACGTCTTGCCGTGATCAACGTGGCCCATCACGGTAACAACTGGCGCACGAGAAATGGCCTCGGATTTGTGCTCCTCGGTTTCTTCAAGGAAGGCTTCAGGATCATCAAGCTTGGCGGCCAAAGCCTTGTGGCCCATCTCTTCGACGACGATCATGGCCGTCTCTTGATCGAGCTGCTGGTTGATGGTGACCATCTGGCCCAGCTTCATCATCTGCTTGATCACCTCAGACGCCTTCACCGACATCTTGTGTGCCAGATCAGCCACCGAGATGGTTTCGGGCACATGCACCTCATACACCTGAGGCTCGGTCGGCGCCACGAAATTAGACGCCGACTCGCCACGATCATGGCGATCACCCTTGCGGCCACCTTTGCTCGGGGCGCGCCAGCCATTGCGTGCGGCACCTGCCGGC
This sequence comes from uncultured Aquabacterium sp., assembly GCA_964618825.1. Lineage (GTDB taxonomy): Bacteria > Pseudomonadota > Gammaproteobacteria > Burkholderiales > Burkholderiaceae_C > Aquabacterium. Next base: position 15,206 of record CAZUCW010000053.1, on the reverse strand, counting down.
GCATCGTTGCGTGTTTTGAGTCCAGCACCGGCGCGCTTCTTGGCATCGTCGGCCCAACTCGAAGACAGTTTTTCGGATTTGACCGCCTTCTTCTCACCCGGTTTGGCTGCCCCGGCAGACGTCGGAGTGCCTGGCGCCCCAGCTTTGGGCTTGTGAATCGTGCCCTTGATGCCATCCTTGCCTGCCTCGGGCTTGGCCTCTTCAGGTTTTTTAGCCGTCAACACCTTCTTGGGTGCCGACATCATGGCGCGGATCGCAGCGGCCTCAGCCTCTGCAGCCTTGCGGCGTTTTTCGAGCTCAGCCAAGCGCTGCTTTTCTTCGGCTTCGATATCAGCAGCCTTCACCACACGCACCGCCGGCTTAGCCTCAACCGGCTTCACTTCGGCGGGCTTGGCCTCTTCGATAGCGGGAGCTGCAGCCTCTTGCTTAAGTGCTGCAGCCTGAGCCGCCTCACGGGCCGCTTTTTCTTGTGCTTCACGCTCAGCAGCCTCGGCAGCCGCGCGCGCAGCGGCCTCTTTCTTGAGGCGGTCTTCTTCTTCGCGCTGACGACGCTTTTCGGCCAATTCTTCTTCTTGGCGTCGCAACAACTCGGCCTGACGTTCGGCTTCTTCTTCGCGGCGCGCCAGCTCAGCCTGATCGATCACGGGCTCTGCCACGGCCTCATCAGCGGCAGTGGGTTCGTCGCGCTTGACGAAAACACGTTTTTTGCGCACCTCGACCTGGATCGTGCGGGCCTTGCCAGAGGCATCGGCCTGCTTGATCTCGGTGGTCGATTTGCGCGTGAGCGTGATCTTTTTGCGCTCGGCTCCGGCGGTGCCGTGCGAGCTGCGCAGGTGATCGAGCAGGCGCTCTTTATCGGCCTCCGTGAGCACATCATCCGACGAGGCTTTTGCCACGCCAGCGGATTGAAGCTGCTCCAGCAGTGTCGCAGCCGGGCGGTTGAGTTCCGCGGCGAATTGTGCGACGGTGGTCACGGCCATTGTCTTGTCCTTGCGATGTACTTGCGTGTGCGGTGATGGAAAGGAAGGGCGAGCGAGCGATGTCCTCAGGCAGCGAACCAGTGTTCGCGCGCCTTCATGATCAGCACACGCGCCTGTGCGTCATCGACGCCAGTGATTTCGGTGAGCTCATCAACCGCCAGATCAGCAAGATCGTCACGGGTATGAATACCCGCCTCAGCCAGCTTGGCGATCAGCTCGGTGTTGAGCCCATCGAGGTTTTTGAGATTCTCAGAGGCCGACTCGACCGCCTCTTCCTTGGCGATTTCCATCGTCAGCAGGGCATCCTTGGCGCGGGTGCGCAACTCGTTGACGGTGTCTTCGTCGAACGACTCGATCTCGAGCATCTCTTGAAGCGGCACATAGGCCACCTCTTCGAGGCTCGTGAACCCCTCGGCGATGAGGATCTCGGCCACCTCTTCGTCGACATCCAGTTTGTCGACGAAAAGCTTGCGAATCACATCGGTTTCGCCAGCTTGTTTTTCGGCCGATTCTTCGGCGGTCATGATGTTGATACGCCAGCCGGTGAGTTCAGAAGCCAGACGCACGTTCTGCCCGCCACGGCCAATAGCGATGGCGAGGTTTTCTTCGTCGACAACCACGTCCATCGCGTGTTTTTCTTCGTCGACAAAAATCGATTGCACATTGGCCGGGGCCAACGCACCAATCACAAACTGTGCGGGATCTTCAGACCACAGCACGATATCGACGCGCTCACCGGCCAGCTCATTGGTAACCGCATTGACACGCGAGCCACGCACCCCCACGCAAGTGCCGATGGGATCGACACGCTTGTCGTGCGAAAGCACGGCGATCTTGGCGCGCGAGCCTGGATCTCGAGCGCAGCTCTTGATCTCGAGCAGCCCCTGCTCTACCTCGGGCACCTCTTGGCGAAAGAGCTCGATCATGAAACCCGGCGCACTGCGCGAGAGCATGATTTGCGGCCCACGAGCGGTGGTGTCGACGTCGGCGATAAAAGCACGCACGCGATCACCCGAGCGCAAATTTTCTTTGGGGATCATCTCGCCGCGCTTGAGCCTGCCTTCAACGCGGCCCGATTCGACGATGATGTCGCCTTTGTCGAGGCGCTTAACCGTGCCGACAAAGATTTTTTCGCCGCGTGCCAGAAAGTCGTTGAGCAACTGCTCGCGCTCAGCATCACGAATTTTTTGCAGGATCACCTGCTTGGCTGCCTGCGCGCCGATGCGGCCAATGGGCACCGAATCGACGGCTTCTTCGATGTAATCGCCCACCTCAATATCGGCGATGCGATCACGCGCATCCGACAAGATTTCTTCGGCATCGGGGTTTTGCAGGCCGGCCTCATCGGGCACGACCAACCAACGGCGAAAGGTTTCGTATTCGCCGCTTTCGCGATCAATGGCCACGCGGATATCTACCTCAGCGCCGCCTTGCAAGCGCTTGGTGGCCTGAGCCAGAGCCGATTCGACGGCACCAAACACCACTTCGCGGTCAACGCTCTTCTCGCGCGAAATCGCGTCCACCAGCATCAACAGTTCGCGGTTCATTCCTCACGACCTCCGGTTACCTGTGCATCACCTTGCATCGCTTCAGGCTGCGCCTTGCGATTTCGGCTCTTTTTAAAATCCACCACGGGCACCAGATGTGCCTCGCGTATCTCATCTAACGTGAAACCCAGCACCTGATCTTGTTTGCCATCGTTGAAGATCAGTTGCCAAGCGTCGTCGTGCGCCTGAAGCACACCACGGTATTTTTTGCGCCCCTGAAACAACAACTTCAGGGTGATTTCGATCTCGCAGCCAGTGAACCGCACAAAATCGGCCGGCTTTTTGAGCGGGCGATCCAACCCGGGCGACGAAACTTCAAGCCGGCTGTAATCGCACGCTTCAACTTCGAGCACGTATTGCAGCTGTCGCGTCACCTGCTCGCAATCGTCGACCGTAACGTTTTCACCCGGGCCAGTGGGATAAATGGCACCCGGCACGCGATCAATGAAGATGCGCAACAGGCCCTGGGCACTGCGCTCGCAATCAACCAACTCGTAGCCAAGGCCAACAACCGTCTGCTCAACACTTTTGAGCCACGAACCGCTCGGGCTCATCGCCACGGTGGGTGCCGGACGCGGCGCCCGCTGCTCACCCGTGTCGCGCGCGGCACCCGTCGGACGCAGCTTGGCGCGGCCTGTGGCGGCACCTGGGGCGCGGGGGGAGCGAGAGTGACGCTGCATGAACGCAATAAGCCTTTGCTGAGGACAAAAAATGGATCGAACAAAAAAGCCTGCAAGCAAAAAAAATGGGCTGGATTTCTCCGCCCATGTTTTGCGCTAGACAGCCATTATATAGCGAAGGCGCGATCTTAGCGCGCCCGCTGTAGCGCAGCAAGTGCCGTGCCCGCGCCAAACTGTACGCATGCGCGTGCGCCAATGCATACGGCCGCATCATCAAACCGAAAAGCTGCGTGCCAAAATCGCGCCTTTCTTTGCTACGAGTCGGAGACGATATGGGGTTTCTAGCCGGCAAGCGGCTGCTCATCACCGGGTTGCTGTCCAACCGTTCGATTGCTTACGGCATTGCCAAAGCCTGCCACCGCGAGGGCGCCGAATTGGCGTTCAGCTATGTGGGCGAACGTTTCAGAGATCGCACGGCCGAGTTCGCCAATGAGTTTGGATCCGAGCTGATTTTTGATTGTGATGTGGGCAGCGATGAGCAGATTGCTCAGATGTTTGCCGATCTGAGCAAGAGCTGGCCGACGTTTGATGGTTTCGTCCACTCGATCGGTTTTGCTCCGCGCGAGGCGATCGCAGGCGATTTTCTTGATGGGCTGTCGCGCGAGAGTTTTCGTGTCGCACACGACATCTCGGCCTACAGTTTTCCGGCGCTGGCCAAGGCGGCGCTGCCTCACCTCACGCCCAACGCTGCCCTGCTCACGATGAGCTACCTGGGTGCCGTGCGGGCGATTCCGAACTACAACACGATGGGTCTGGCCAAGGCCTCGCTCGAAGCCAGCGTGCGCTATCTGGCGCGCAGCCTGGGCCCCAAGGGGATTCGCGTCAACGGCGTGTCGGCAGGCCCGATCAAGACGCTGGCCGCCTCGGGCATCAAAGATTTCAGCAAGCTGTTGACGGCTTTTGCCGCAACCACACCGATTCGGCGCACGGTGACGATCGAAGACGTGGGCAATGTGGCGGCTTTTTTGCTGTCAGATCTGGCTGCGGGCATCAGCGCCGAGATTGTTTATGTTGATGGCGGATTCAGCCACGTTGCCATCGAAGAGCCCGACAGCAACGGCGACAACAGCTGATCGCCAGATCAGACCTCAGAAGCTGGCGCAGCCGCTGCCAGCAACTGCCGGGTGTATTCGTGGCGCGGCTGGCTCAGCAGAGCCAGCGCTGCGCCCGATTCAACGATTTCGCCCCCTTTGACGACGATCACGTGATGCGCCATTGCGGCCACAACGTCGACATCGTGCGTGATCAGCAAATAGCTCAGGGCGCGCTCGCTCTGCAGGCGCTGCAGCAGCGTGAGGATCTGTTTTTGGATGGTGACGTCGAGCGCGCTGGTGGGCTCGTCGAGCACGATCAGCTCGGGCTGCACCACCAGTGCACGGGCCAAGGCGATGCGCTGGCGCTGTCCACCCGAAAATTCGTGCGGATAGCGATCGAGCAGGCGTGGAAACTGCGCGTCGCTCAGGCCCACTTCTGCCAGGGTGTCAAGCACCTGTTGACGACGCTGGGCGGTGTTGAGTTCGGGGCGATGCAGGCTCAGGCCTTCGCCGACGATTTCGCCAACCGTCATGCGCGGCGAAAGCGATGAGAACGGATCCTGAAATACCACTTGCACGATGCGTCGCAGGGGTTTATCGGCCCCCGCGCGGCCCTGCCAGGCGCGCCCGGCCACGGTGAGCTGGCCTTGGCTGCGCTGCAGGCCCAGCGCCGCAAGCGCAAGAGTTGATTTGCCTGAACCTGATTCGCCGATCACGCCCAGCGTTTGCCCTGCCGGCAGGCTGAAATCGGCGCCTTTGAGCGCTATAAATTCACCCCGCGAAAACCAGCCACGCACACCCGGCAACGCTGTGGGATAAGCCACACGCAAGCCTTGTGCTCGCACGATTTCGTGCGCACCGCTGGCGGGGGCTTCGAGCACGTTGCGCACGGGGCGGCTGTCGAGCAGCTTGCGGGTGTAGGGGTGTTGCGGATGGGCAAACACGTCGGCCACCGGCCCCTGCTCTACCAGCTCGCCTTGATCCATCACCAGCACGCGATCGGCAAAGCGGCGCACAAGGTTGAGATCGTGGGTGATCATCAGCACGGCCATGCGGTGCTGGCGCTGCAGATCATCGAGCAGGCCGAGAATCTGCTGGCGCACGGTGACGTCGAGCGCCGTGGTGGGTTCGTCGGCCAGCAAGAGCCGGGGGCGACAGGCCAGAGCCATGGCGATCATGGCGCGTTGGCGCTGTCCGCCCGAGAGCTGGTGCGGATACGCCCGCACCCGGCGATCGGCCTCGGGGATGCCGGTGCTGGCCAGCAGCTCAATGGCATGTTGCCAGGCTTGTTGCTTCGGCAGGGCCTGGTGCAGCTCGATCACTTCGGCGATTTGGTCGCCGATGGTGAACAGCGGGTTGAGCGCCGTCATCGGCTCTTGAAAGATGGTGGCGATATCCTGCCCGCGCACGCCGCGCAGTTGGCGTTCGCTGAGCTGCAGCAGATCGAGGCAGCCGCGTTGTGCATCGCGCCGATCAGCTGCATCACCAAAATCAAATCGCGCCGTGCCGCTCACCCGGGCATTGGGCACAAGCCGCAGCAGGCTCAGGGCCGAGATGGTTTTGCCTGAGCCAGATTCGCCCACCAAGGCCAATTTTTCGCCCGCATGCAGCGCAAAGCTGATGCCGTGCACCACATCTTTGGCACCGAAACGGATACGCAAATCGCGCACATCGAGCAGCGGCATGCGTGCGTTGCTCATGCTGCGGCCTCTTTGCGTGGATCGAGCGCATCACGCAGCGCGTCGCCCATGAAAGTGAGCAGCAACAGCGTTAACACCAGCACGGCAAAAGTCGATAGCGAGATCCACCATGCATCGAGGTTGTTTTTGCCCTGTTGCAGCATCTCGCCGAGGCTTGGGGTGTCGAGCGGCACACCCAGGCCAAGAAAATCAAGCGAGGTAAGCGCCAAGATGGCCGCGCTCATGCGAAAGGGTAAAAAGGTCACTACCGGCGTGAGGCTGTTGGGCAGGATGTGGCGCCAGATGATCTGCGTGTTGCTCAACCCGAGTGCGCGCGCTGAGCGCACGTAATCGAGCTGGCGGTTGCGCAAAAACTCGGCGCGCACGTAATCCGACAACCCGATCCAGCCAAACAGGCTCAGCAGCAGAATCAACATGCCCACGCTGGGTGAAAGCACTGCCGAAAAGATGATGAGCAGGTAGAGCTCGGGCATCGAGCCCCAGATTTCGATGAAGCGTTGAAACAGTAAATCGGTGCGGCCACCATAAAAGCCCTGGATGGCCCCCGTGAGCACACCGATGATCACGCCGATGAGCGTGAGCGCCAGGCCAAAGAGCACCGACACGCGAAAACCATAAATGAGGCGGGCCAGCACATCGCGGCCGCGGTCGTCGGTGCCCAACCAGTTGTCGACCGATGGTGCCGATGGATTGGGCTCTTTGGCGAAGTAGTTGATGGTGCGGTGGTGTGAGCGGTTGATCGGGTAGAGCGCAAAGTTGCCAGGCTTGGCGAACTGCGCCTGAATAAAGGGATCGAGGTAATCGGTAGCGGTTTCGAAATCACCGCCAAAGGTGGTTTCGGGCACGTTTTGCACGATGGGCACATACCATTGGCCGTTGTAGCGTGCCAGCAGTGGCCGATCGTTGGACACCAACTCGGCGCCCAGGCTGATCAACACCATGGCCACAAAGAGGATCAGGCTCGCGTAGCCCAGCCGGTGCTGCTTGAAGCGCAGCCACGCGCGCCGGCTGGGCGAGATCGAAACGGGCGACGGTGCAGTAGAAGATATGGCGCTCATCGTGTTCACACCCCTCATGCGTCGAACTTCACGCGGGGATCGACCCACACGTAGCACAGATCAGAGATCAGCTTGGTGAACAAACCGATCAGCGTGAAGAGATAGAGCGTGCCCAGCACCACGGGGTAATCGCGTCGCATCACCGATTCATAGCCCAGCAGGCCCAGGCCGTCGAGCGAAAACAGGGTTTCGATGAGCAACGAACCCGTAAAAAACGCTCCGATAAACGCCGCCGGAAAACCCGTTACCAGCGGGATCAGGGCATTGCGAAAGATGTGCTTGAAAAGCACCTTGCGCTCATCCAGCCCCTTGGCACGCGCGGTGAGCACGTATTGTTTGCGGATCTCATCCAGAAAAGCATTTTTGGTGAGCATGGTGATCACGGCAAAGCTGCCCACCACACTGGCTGTCACGGGCAAGGTGATGTGCCAAAAATAATCAACCACCTGAGCACCCAGGCTGAGTTCATCCCAGTTGGCCGAGGTGAGCCCGCGCAGCGGAAACCATTGCAAAAAGCTGCCCCCGCCAAAAAGCACCAGCAACGCCACGCCCAACACGAAGCCCGGGATGGCGTAGCCCACCAGCACCACCACGCTGGTGATGAGATCAAAACGGCTGCCTGCGTGCACCGCCTTGGCAATGCCCAGCGGCACCGACACGAGGTAGCTCAAGAAAAACGTCCACAGCCCCAGGCTGATCGACACGGGCAGTTTTTCGCGGATCAACGTCCAGACATCTTTGTGATGAACAAAACTCTGCCCCAGATCGAAACGCGCGTAATCCCCCAGCATCTTGATAAAGCGCTCATGCGCGGGTCGATCAAAGCCGTAGAGTTTTTTGAGCTCTTCGATCTGCGCCGGATCAACCCCTTGGCGACCGCGGTAAGCGCTGTCGGCCCCGGCCCGCTCGCCTCCCGAGGTGCGTGCGGTGAGCTGCGACATCACCTGCTCAACCGGGCCGCCCGGTACGAACTGAATGATGGCAAACGTCACCAACAACACGCCCAGCAGCGTGGGAATCATCAGCAGCAGACGTTTGAGAATGTAGGCCCACATGGTGTTAACTCAGGTTCGTTAACGGCGCATCACTGGCGCCACCAGCAGTTGAGGGCCCACACATCGGGGCGGTAATGCGGCGGCGGCTCAGGCATGCCAAAACGTCCCCCACGCCACGCCACGCGAAAGGTGCGCGAATACCAATGCGGCACAAAATAGTGCTGGTGGCGCATAACGCGATCGAGCGCGCGCAACACCACCACCAGCTCGGGCCGCGTCTTGGCTTGAGCGATTTTTTCGATGAGCGCATCGACCACCGGATCGCGCACCCCGATGAGGTTGTCTGCCCCCTCAATATCGGCCATCGACGAGTGGTAATACTGCCGCAACTCAGCGCCCGGCACCTCTTGCCCCGGCAGGGCCAGGCTCACCATTTCATACTCAAAGCGCTTCATGCGTTTTTCGTAAACGGCGTAATCAACCACACGATACTCGGCTCGAATACCGAGTTTTTCGAGGTTGCGAATGTAGGGCGTGATCACTCGTCCCATGCTGGGCGAGTTATCGAGAAACTCGATGGTGAAGTCCTGGCCCTGAGCATTGCGCAGCACGCCATCGTGCAGTGTCCAGCCAGCAGCAGCCAACAGATCGCGCGCCCGGCGCAGGTTGGCGCGCAACGAGCCCGGCGGCATGGTGGTGGGGGGCAGCGGCACGGCTTGCGTGAGCACGGCTGCATCCAAACTGTTTTTAAACGGATCGAGCACGGCGCGCTCTTCGGGCGTGGGCAGGCCTTTGGCCTCGTAATCGCTGTTGGTGAAATAGCTCGTGATGCGCGAGTAGATGCCATAAAAAAGCTGGCGGTTCATCCACTCAAAATCCATCGCCAGCCCGATGGCTTGGCGCACGCGCACATCTTTAAATTTGCCCAGCCGCGTATTGAAGATGAAGCCCTGAAAGTTGGCCGCATTGCGATGCGGTAGCGTCTGCTTGATCAGCTCGCCAGCATCAAAACGCTTGCCTTTGTATTGCCGCACCCAATCTTTTGAGATGTAAGACTCGATGAAATCAAACTCGCCCGCCTTGAAGCCTTCGAAGGCGGTAACGTTGTCGAGATACATGCGGTAGGTGATGCGATCAAAGTTGAACTGGCCACGACGCACATTGAGATCGGCAGCCCAGTAGGTTTTGTCGCGCTCATAGGTGATGTCGCGCCCCGCCGTCACCTTGCCGATACGGTATGGGCCCGAGGCGATGGGATGCTCGCTCACGATCTGATCAAAAGGTTTGCGCTTGCCACTGGCCTGCCCCCACTTGTGGCTGAACACAGGCAAGCTGCCCACCAGCAAAGGCAAATCGGCATCGGCGCGTTTGAAATCAAAACGAATCAAGCGCTCGCCCAGCACCCGCACACCCGACACCCCGCCAAAATAAGCCGCGTATTGCGGCGAGGCCTGCTTGCTCGTGAGCATGTCGAAACTGTGTTTCACATCCAGCGCCAGCACGGCATCACCGTTGTGAAAACGCGCCTTGGGATTGAGCCGAAAAACCACCGAGCGGCCATCGGGCGCCACGCTCACGTCTTCGGCCAGCAGCGCATAGGCCGTGGTGGGCTCTTCGAAGTTGCCGGTGAGCAGCGTCTCGAACACCAGCGCGTTCAGGCCCGGCGGCGGCGTGCCCTTGAGCGTGAAGGGGTTGAACTTGTCGAAGCTGTTGGCGATCACCGGCGCTACCAGCGAAAAATCGCCGCCCTTGGGCGCCTTGGGGTTGACGTGATTGAAGTGATCAAACCCGGCTGGGTATTGGATATCGCCAAACTGCGCGTAAGCATGCGCCGCATATGCCGCCTGGGGTGTCCACAAAACTGCAGGCCACAGCCCCACGGCCAACAGCGCCTTTGAGAACAACGTACGAAGCCACTTCATGGCGCGCGATTCTGCACGACGGTGCGGCCTCATGCGAGGCAATCACCACCCGATGAGCACATCGCGGCCAAACACGGCCATATCGACACGACGCCCCTGAGGCAAACACACTTTGAGCGGGCCGTGGCCATGTGGCAGCCCCGTGAGAATGGGCGTTTTGCTCACCGAGCGCAAATGCGCCAACGCGGTTTTGAGGGTGTAGCCCCGATCGAGCGGTGATTTGCGCCAGCCCGTAAAACCACCCAGCAACACAGCCTTTTGCGCCCCGAGCACCCCCGCTTGCTGCAGCTGCAGCAGATTGCGCTCGATGCGATATGGATGCTCGTTCACGTCTTCAAGAAAAAGAATGCCGCCCTTGATGCGCGGCCAGTGTGGCGTGCCCAACAGCGAGCACAGCACCGTGAGGTTGCCGCCCCATAAACGGCCCCGCATCTCAAGGCCATCGAAGCCGGCCTCGGTGCGAAACCCCACCCCCTCAAGCTCGCCGCGCATAGCCTCTGCAAAGCAATCGCGCGTCACCTCTTCAACGCCACCGGCATCATCAGCGCGGCCAAAATCGTCGCATGCCATCGGCCCAGCCCACAGTGCGCCATCGGCATGGCTGGCCTTGGGCTCACCCGCCGCATCGTGAGCCAACGCTGCGAGCTGAAACGCCGTGAGATCGCTGTGCCCCACCCAGCGCGTGCCATGCTCAACGCTGCGGCGAATGCGCTTCCAATTGATCTGATCGAGCAGCCGCGAGTGGCCATAGCCCCCACGCGCAGCCAAAGCTACCGCCGGCGCAGCATCGGCCACGCGATGGATGGCTGCCAGCCGGGTGACATCGTCGCCCGCAAAACGCTGCGCACGCGCCCTCGCATCGGCATCCACTTGAGCATCAAAACCCAACGTGCACAAACGCCGCGCAGCACGCTGCAACGCCACCGGCTGCGCCACCACGCCCGCCGGGCTGTAGATAGTGAGGGCAGGCGCCTTGGCGGGGGGGCTGGCAGACACCGCCTCATGGTGATCGTGGTGCGAACAACCATCGTGCAGCGGATGCGTCAGATTGCAAGAAGGTTTGGGGGGATTTTTGCGAGGCGTCTTGGGCATGATGCGCCGATCTTAGGCCAAGGCCTCAGCGCGCCCATACTGATCCATCACGCTTGAGGATCAATCACCTGTCCCACGGGGATGACGTGCACATCGAGCGCGGCAGCTGCATCCTCACCGGTTGTGGCACATCGGGCCGCATCGCGCTGCGCCTTCAACTGCGCGCGCCGTTCAGCAAAAAAATCTCGCAACAACTGCGCGCTCGCATCCGCCAAACACCCCCCCACGATCTCGGTGTGGTGGTTGAGCTGCTTGTGGGCGAACAAATCAAGCACCGAGCCCGCCACACCCGTTTTGGGATCGGGCGCGCCAAACACCACACGCTTGAAGCGCGCGTGCATCAGCGCCATGGCACACATTGCGCAGGGCTCCAGCGTCACGTAGAGCTCGCACTCGGGCAAGCGGTAGTTTTCAACCAATTGCGCCGCATGCCGCAAGGCCACGATCTCGGCATGCGCTGTTGGATCGTGCGTAGTGATCGGCCGGTTATAGCCTGTGGCCAGCACCTGCCCGCCACGCATGATCACCGCCCCCACCGGCACCTCGCCCACCAGCCAGGCGTTGTGCGCCTGATCCAGCGCGATGCGCATGGCGTATTCGTCGGCGGGAGTAATCAACAGGGCAGACATATTCGGCCCGCACACAGCGGCTGCGCATCAACAGGGGCCACATTGTGCATCGCCCCTCACCACCAACGCCCCACGGCGGCGACACACGAGGCGTGTTCACCGACAAAGCCGGCGTGTTGAGCAACGACTTCTTCGCAAGCACGCGCCTGGTGAGCACCAGACCACCGAACCCGAATGGCCCCGGGCTTCTCGCCCACAGGCTGCTGATTTCTTTAAATCTATAAATACAAACAAGAACGATTCTTGTTATTTATTTAGAATCGCGCCTTTTGTGAAATCACCACGCTCGGCAGCGTTCATCAACATTCGCCAGTGTGTGGCCAACGCATTTTTGTTCTGGAGTTCTCTATGCCTGTGTTTTTTGCTCAACACCAAGCCCCCATCGCTGCACGGCGCCACCCCATCCCCACCACGTTGACCGTGGCCATCCATTGCGCACTGACGGCTTTCTCGTCTGCGTCGGTTGCGCAAACCACATCGACCACCGAGCTGCCTGCCGTCACCGTGATCGGCGAAAAGATGGGGCGCACAGAACAAGAGTCGACCACGGCCATCACCGTGTTCACCGCCCAAGAAATTGAAGCCAAAAACAAAAGTTCGGTGCTCGATCTGGTTGCAGAAGTGCCCAACATCACCATCGGCGAATTCGGCGGCATCGCCAACATACGCGGCACCAACGGCGCCGGGCCCGGTTTTTCTTCATTGGCCTGGAAAGGCGCCACGCGCGCACGCACGGCCACCATCATCGACGGCGTCAGCCAGGTCTGGAGCGGCGGCAATCTGCTGAGCAACGGCCTGTGGGATGTCGAACAAATCGAGGTGCTGCGCGGACCGCAATCGACCATGCAGGGCCGCTCTGCCGTGGGTGGTGCCATCGTGATCAAAACCAAAGACCCCTCGTTCAAGCCTGAAGGCGCCGTGCGCCTGGGTGCACAACAGGCCAACGACAAGCTCTTGGGGCAGACGTCCGCCATGGTGTCGGGCCCGCTGTCTGACAGCCTGGCCTACCGCCTGAGCGCCGATCTGACGCGTGGTTCAAACTTCATCGACTACGTAGACAACAACACCAATGCCGGGGTGGATTTTTCTGCTGATCCCAACAAGGTCGAGCGTAACGACATCAAGGCCAAGCTGCTGTGGGCACCCACAAACAATCCGAACCTGGTGAGCCGGCTCGACCTTCAGCACCAATCCCAAAAAGGGCCCTATCTGAATCAGGTCAACGTGGGCGATTCGGGCAACTACATCGCATCAACCGACAAACTCAACCACCGCATCGGCGACACCACCATGAACACCGTGGCGTCGAACACCACCTACCACCTCGATGCCAACCGTTCGGTGGATGTCTTGCTATCGGCATCCCAGCTGGATGCGGGCTTCACACACAACCAAACTGCCGCAGCAACAAACACGAACACCTACTTCAACTCAAGATCCGAACAAGACGGATACGGGCTGGAAGTTCGCTTAAATCTGGGCTCGGGCACCCCCGGCATGAAATCCATGGTGGGCGCGTCGTACTTCAACGACGATCTGACCGTGCTGGCCAGAACCTATGCAGGAGCGATCCGCTACTCGGGCAACACCAAAACATCTGCCTCATCGCTTTTTGGTGAGGTCGATTACCCGGTGGGTGAACAACTGACGCTGATCGCCGGCGGACGCATCGAGCGCGAATCTCAAGAGCGATCGATCACCAACGGCACGATCACCGCCACCCGCGATGCGAGCAAAACGTATGTGCTCCCCAAAGTTGGAGCTCGCTACCAACTCGACAAGCAAACCATGCTGGGACTCGATGTGCGCCGAGGCTACAACCCTGCCGGCATCAGCATGGATGTGGACGCCAGCAGAATCGACACTTACGAAACCGAATACGTCACGGCAGTTGAGGCCAGCTTGAAGCAATCCTTCAACGCGGGCAAAGGCTCATGGGCGGTGAGCCTGTTCAACAACTCTTTTAAAGACTATCAGGCCAAGAACGGCACGCTGATCTCAAACATCGACAAGGCCACCATCCGCGGCATTGAATTCGAAGTGGCCTCTGATCTGGGCAGCGCCACCCACGCCTACGCCAATGCCAGCTTCCAATCTGGCAAGGTCGACAAGTTTTCGGCCAACACTGCCTACGTAGACAACAAACTGCCCTATGCCGCACCGCAAACCTTCGGCGTGGGCGTAACGCATCGGTTGACGCCTCAATGGGTGATCGGTGCCAACGCCAAACACATTGCGGCCTACTACGTGGATATTTCTAACGCCGCCGGCAGCATCCCCGGGCAGCAGGCGCAAGCGGGCAATTATTCTCTTGTGGATGTCAGTGCCAGCTATGCCTTTAACAAACAGGCTTCGATCCGCACCTACGTGAACAACCTGTTCGACGAGTACGCGATCAACACCTACTTCCAGGGCACAACCACACAAGACGTGCTGGCACCGCGCACGATCGGTCTGCAGTTCGACTACCGCTTCTGATCCTGCGGCAACGAACTGAAAGGGATGGTCTGCTTTTATGGGCAGATCATTCCCACTCGATCGTGGCCGGCGGCTTGCTCGATACGTCGTAAGTAACGCGATTGATGCCACGCACCTCGTTGATGATGCGGCTGCTCACCTTTTTGAGCAGGCTATAGGGCAGCTCGGCCCAATCGGCGGTCATGAAATCGCTGGTTTGCACGGCCCGCAGTGCCACCACGTAATCGTAGGTGCGTCCATCGCCCATCACACCCACGCTTTTCACCGGCAAGAAAACGGTGAACGCTTGTGAGGTAAGGTCGTACCAGCTCTTGCCGCTGTTGGGCTCGATGGTGGATCGCAGCTCATCGATAAAGATGGCATCGGCGCGACGCAGCAGATCGGCGTAATCCTTTTTCACCTCGCCAAGAATGCGCACGCCCAGCCCCGGGCCGGGGAAGGGATGGCGATACAACATTTCGTGCGGCAGGCCCAGCGCCACACCCACCTCGCGCACTTCGTCTTTAAACAGCTCACGCAGCGGCTCAAGCAGCTTCAGGCCCAGCTGCTCAGGCAAGCCGCCCACGTTGTGGTGGCTCTTGATGGTGGTGGCTTTTTTGGTTTTGGTGCCACCGCTTTCAACCACATCGGGGTAGATGGTGCCCTGTGCGAGAAACGTCGCGCCTTTGTGGCCCTGCCCGCTTTGCTTGAGCTTTTCGGCCTCGGCCTTGAACACATCAACAAACAGGCCGCCGATGATCTTGCGCTTGCGCTCAGGGTCGGTGACGCCCGCCAATTGGCCCAAAAACAGCTCACTGGCGTCCACACGAATC
>CAZUCW010000053.1:0-269 GCA_964618825.1 uncultured Aquabacterium sp. | reverse complement strand
CGCAGCAGGCCGTGATCGACGAACACGCAGGTGAGCTGCTCGCCAATGGCGCGATGAATCAGCGCCGCCGCGACGCTCGAATCCACCCCGCCCGATAGACCGAGGATCACCTCTTCATCGCCCACCTGCTCACGAATCTTGGCCACAGCCTCATCGATGTAGTTGCCCATGATCCAATCGCCCGCGCAGCCAGCGATATCACGCACAAAACGCGTCAGCATGGCGTGGCCCTGCACGGTATGCGTCACCTCGGGATGAAACTGCACCTG
>CAZUCW010000052.1:0-17034 GCA_964618825.1 uncultured Aquabacterium sp. | reverse complement strand
CTGTTTTCACAACGCCCATCGATGCCATCTAGAGCATGTCGCCACCGGCGAGCACCTAGCTCATCACCTCGTTCAAATCCTTGAGCGCCGTAGGCTGGATGCCATCAAGCGTGGCAATGCGAATCAACACCTCGTTGCGATGCCGCTCGCTGAAACTCTTGAGCACGCCCGAAGCCTGATCGAAATCGAGATGCACAAGAATGGCCGCCACGATCTGCGGGTGCTCGTTGCGCAACAACTCGGCCACCGAGCCTGGGTCCAGCCACTTCAGGCTCTCGATGCCCGACACATCACTGCCCTGCAAGATGCGATCAATCAGCAAATTGGCCTTGTCGTCGCCCAGCGCCTTGCGCAACACCGACTTCACATACTCATTGGTATCGGCCACCAACATGCTCTGATCAGCCGCCTCAGATTGAAACCGCGTGAGCACCGTATCCACACGCTCGCGCGGCACCACCTTGAGCTTAGCAATCGTTTCGCCCAGGCGCTGCACCTCTTTGGGCGCGAGGTGCTTGAACACCTCAGCCGCGTGCTCTTCGCCCAGCGACATCAAAAAGATGGCGGCATCTTCGATGCCCTGATCATCCATGGCATGCCTCCGGGTTGAGTGCGGCGCGATCAAGCATCTTTAGCCACCCAGCCTCTAACGATATTCGCCACGGCAGCCGGGTTCTCTTGCGCCAGCTTGCGTGCCTCTTCGAGCCGCGCATCCGATGTGGGCGCCTCGAGCGCCGGCAGCATGTGCTCGCCGCCCGGGCCGCCCAACGCCGGCAGGTGTTCATCGCCACCCACCACGGCATCGAGCTTGGGCTGAGCCTCTTGCGCCGCCTTGATGGCCGGGCGGATGGCGCCAAACACCACGATCAACGCCAACACCACCAACGCCAGCGGCACCGCAGCCGTGCGCAACAAATCTTGCAGCATCGGTTGTTGCCACAGCGGGGTCGAATCCTCGTCGATCTTGTTGACCTTAAACGGCGCGTTAATCACTTTCACCGAATCGCCCCGCCCTTCGCTGTAGCCAATGCTCTCGCGCACCAGCGTCGTCAGCTTGTCGAGTTCTTCTTGCGACAGTGGCGAGGTGCTCGTCTTGCCCTTGGCATCAGTGGCCGTGCGATGGTTCACCACCACGGCGGCATTGAGTCGCTTCACCGTGCCCGTGGCATTGCGCGTTACGCGCACGGTTTTATCCACCTCGTAATTCGTCACCGCCTCGCGGTGCATCGAGCTACCCGTTGTGCCCCCGCCCTGCGCCGTTTGCAGCGGCGCGGCGGCGCCATTGATTGGCGCTGTGGCCGGCACCGGCGGCTGATTCGACGCCGCCCCCGGCACCCCGCTGGGTTGCGCACTGTTGGGCCCCAGCGTCTCGTTGGTCTGCATGCTGCGCACCGCAGCCGGGTCCTTGCCCTGATTGGGACGGAACTCTTCAGCCGTCGACTCCACCTGCGAAAAATCGACATCCGCCGTCACCTGCGCACGCAAGTTATCGCGCCCCACCACCGGCTCAAGAATGTCGAGAATGCGCTTGGTGTAGTTCGTCTCGATCTGGTTCACATACTGCAACTGCTGCGCATCAAGCCCCTGCTGATGGGTGCCATCGCCCGCCTCTGACAACAACGCGCCGGTTTGATCGACCACACTCACCGCCTTGGGCGACATCTCAGGCACGCTCGACGACACCAAATGCACGATGCCCGCGATCTGCGCACGATCAAGCGTGCGCCCCGCGTTGAGCGTCACCAGCACCGAAGCCGACGGCTTTTGCTGCTCGCGAAAAAACCCGTTCTGATTGGGAAGCGCCAAGTGCACCCGAGCGCTTTGCACCGCAGCCATCGATTCGATCGTGCGTGTGAGCTCGCCCTCAAGGCCGCGCTGAAAATTCAGCCGCTCCTGAAACTGCGTCACCCCAAAGCGCTGGTTATCCATCGCCTCAAAGCCCACCACCGAGCCCTTGGGCAACCCCGACGATGCCAGCTTGAGTCGAGCATCGTGCACCTTATCGGCTGGCACCAAGATGGCATTGCCGCCATCTGCATGCCTGTAGGGGATATTCATCTGCGACAGCTGCGCAATGATCGCGCCGCCATCTTTATCCGACAGATTGGCGTAGAGCACCTTGTAATCGGCTTGCTGCGACCACATCACCATCGCCACGATGATGGCGATCAGTGCGGCCACCCCGCCACCGAGGGCAAGCTTGCGCTGCAAAGGCAAGGCCATGAGCCGCTGCGCGAACCCTTCAGGCACAGGTTCGATCACAGCTGGCGAGGCAGACAGGTTATGAGGGCGTGCGACAGAGACTTCCATGGGCAACGATTCGAAGCGACCCGCCACGTTGGATCTGCCACCAAAGCAGTCCATCCGCGCCAATCGCGTTACGGCCCATTATTCGGAAGCACCCCCCTCAAAAATGCCCCGAGAAGCCGCCCAAATGCCACCCAGTTCCCCCCATCGGCTCACCGACTCGCGCATTAGCATTTCGACACTGCCCATGAAGTCTTGAGCCCGCTGACATCCAACTTCATGGCCCGTTGCCAAATCCATCACGGATCTGAGCAGCGGTCTTCTCGGGCGTCAGCCTCGCCTTGCACGGTGGCCATCATGGATCTCAAGCTGCAACCCTTCGATTTCGCCCAGGCTGCGGCCCGCGCCGGCATGTCGCAAGTGGCCGCCAAGGTGCAACAGCAAACCCAGGCCGCCAGCCCCGGCAGCTTTCAAGGCACGCTCACCCAAGCCTTGCGCTCGGTGAGCCAATCGCAACTGCAAGCCGAACACCTGCAAAAAGAGGTGCAACTGGGCAACCCCTCGGTCAGCCTTGAGCAAACCATGGTGGCCATGCAAAAAGCCCAAATCGGCTTCCAGGCCGCCGTGCAAGTGCGCAACCGCCTCGTGCAGGCCTACACCGACATCATGAACATGCAGGTGTGAGCACAGCCGCGATCAAGCCGCATCGCTCGATTTCAGCATCCGCACCACCGCCGGGGGCAGCAGCACCTTGGCTGCTGTGAGCAGGCTCAGCTTGTTAAAAAAACCGTTGCAAAGGCTCTTCCAGAGCAGTTCTCGGGCTTGCGGACGGTCGATTTCAGACAGGGTATAGGCCGCATCGCAGCGCCAGCTGCCTTGGCGTTTGCGCAGGGCTTTGAGGTTGGCCTTGAAGAAGGCCGCATCCATGGCCTGCACGCGCTCAACCACCTCAACAATGTCGAGTGCCGATTGCACGTTGTTGCGCCAGTTGGATGCCTGAGTGGGCGACAGCCGGTAGCGCAACAACGGGGCGTCGAGATAGCCAAACTCGCCTTCGCGGCACGCGCGTAGCAGCCAATCAAAATCGCACTGGATGCGAATGCGCGGGTCGAAGCGATCTCCGCGATCCCACAGCGAGCGCCGCATCATGATGGTGGGTGGGTGGATGAAGTTGCCCAGCGCCAAGGTTTTGAACACCTGCCCGTGATAGGTTTTAAGCGCACCCCACCCTCGACGGGCTCGCCGCCCAGATCTGATCCGCCTACGCGCGGCAGCACGATGCTGCCCTGATGATCAAACAGCGAGGCCAACCCCTGGGGGGCAAGGCGGATGGCGCCGTAATACTCGGCGGCGTGCGATGGGCTCGTCCATCCATCGTTGCGAAAGGCGCTGAAATCGGTGCAGCACAGCAGCATCTGCGGACGCTGCTGCATAAAAGCCACCTGCCACTCGATGCGCTGCGGCTCATTGATGTCGTCGTGATCAAACCAGGCGATGAATTCGCCCCGCGCGGCCTCCATGCAGGTGTTGCGTGCATTGGCAATGCCGCCGTTGGGCTGTGCAATCAGGCGGATGCGATCACCGTAGCGCTCACGCAGACGATCGGGTGTGCCATCTTTTGAGCCATCGTCAACCACGATCACTTCGAGATTGCGGTAGGTTTGCGCCAGCATGCTGTCGACCGCATCGAACACGGGTGCACCCGAGTTGTAGGTCGACATAAACAGGCTAACCAGCGGTTGTTGTTCGTCGTGATGCGCAGCAGACATATCGATGCTCCAGCCGGTGAAGGTTGCCAGAAAAAGATGACGGTTGGATCTCAGGGATCGCCAACCAAACCGTTGCGGATGGCGTAGACCGTCAGCTCAGAGTTGTTGGCCAGCCCCAGTTTTTCGAGCACGCGAGCGCGGTAAACGCTCACGGTTTTGGGGCTGAGCATGAGCTGTTCGGCAATATCAGACAGTTTTTTGCCCGAGGCGATCATCACGAGAGTTTGCAACTCGCGGTCGCTGAGTTTTTGGTGTGCCGCCTCGGGGGCTGGGGTGGTGAGACTCTCAACGAGCATCTGCGCCATCTCAGGGGTAACGTATTTGCGCCCTTGAGCCACGGTGCGCACGGCCAGCACGATCTGTGCAGGCTCACCACCTTTGTTGACGTAACCATAAGCACCGGCACGCATGGCGCGGATGGCGTATTGATCTTCGGGATACATCGACACCACCAACACGCGCAAGGCAGAGCCCTCTTCTTTGAGCACGTGCAGCACATCGAGCCCGCTGCGTCCGGGCAGATTGATATCGAGCACGAGCACATCGCAGCCCCGATCACGCAGCAAGGCACGCAGCTCGCCGTAATCGCCGGCCTCGCCCACCACCTCGATGTCGGGCTGATCGGCCAGGGTGTCGCGGATGCCGCGTCGGATCAGGGCGTGGTCGTCACACAGGATCACTTTGATCATTCGTTACCCCAGGTGGTCGGGTCGTTGAGCGGATCGGCACCGGTGCGCGGTGCATCTTCGTCTGCGGGATCGTCTTCGTCGTGCTCGGCCACGGCATCAAGCGGCACCGAGAGGATGATGGTTGTGCCGCTCGGGCCGCTGCTCAGATCGACCCAGCCGCCCACAGTGCCAGCCCGCTCGTGCAGGCCACGAATGCCAAACGAGCGGGCTTTGGCGAGATCGTCGCCACTCAGGCCACAGCCGTTATCAGAGACTTCGAGCGAGAGCACGCCACCAGCGAGCGTGAGATCAACCTGCACCTCGGTGGCGTGAGCATGCTTTGAGATGTTGGTGAGTGCTTCTTGCGCCGTGCGATAAGCCACCAGAGGCACACCGCCGGGCAGTTGCAGCGTGTCGTGGCTGGTGCGAAACACGGTGAGGATGCCGGTGCGCTTTTCGAAGCGGTGCGTCATCCACTGCAGGGCAGCCACCAGGCCCTGCTCAAGAATGGCCGGACGCAGGTTGTGCATGATGCGCTGGCTGGCCTCAACAGCGTGGTTCACCGTTTCGATCGCCTGAGCGATGCGCTCAGCCAGGCGCGGCTCGGTAGCGTGGCGCGCCAACCAGGCCAGATCAAATTTGACCGCCGTGAGCGAGCCGCCCACGTCGTCATGAATCTCGCGTGCGATGGCTGCGCGCTCCATCTCGACGCTGGTTTGCAGATGCTGCGCCAGCTCGCGCAAACGCTCTTTGGATTGCGCCAGATCGCGGTCGGCACGCAGTTTGTCGCGCACCGCTTCGGCGGCCTCGATGGCGTGCAACGTAGCCGGCACCAAGCGGGCCAGATTGCTCTTGAGCAGGTAGTCGCTCGCGCCGTTGCGCATGGCTGCTACCGCCACGTCTTCACCGATCTCGCCCGACACGAGGATGAACGGGATCAACTTTCCGCTTGATTTGACGATATCCAGCGCGGCCAGCCCTGAAAAACCCGGCAGGCCGTAGTCGGAGAGGATGACATCCCAAGCCTCATTGAGCGCCGCGACAAATTCACGCTCGGATTCGACCCGAAGGGATTCGACCCGCATGCCGCCGCGCTGCAGATGAGCCAGCATGAGCAGGTGGTCGGGCTCGCTGTCTTCAACGTGAAGCACCCGCAAAACGCGGGAGCCGGTGCGAGGGTCTGAGTGGGGGGCGAAGGAGGTCAAGGCGGCAGTATGAAACGTTTCAATCCTGAGATTTACGCCACATTTTCCCTCGTGATCGGGTCAATCATGAGACAGCCTTCGCCGAAAAATTCCAGCAATCGCAGTCTTGGGTGTTGTGCTGATTTTCAGCGCCTGCCCTGGGCGCCTTAATTGTCCCGTGGAGCGACGATGCTAACGAACGAAGCCCCCAGCGACGATCCGTCGCAAGCCATGCAGCCAGAGATCCCTCTGCTGCTGGCGGCCGATCTGCAAGATCATCTGATGACGGCGTCCAACGATCTGGAGCGTCTGCAGCGTCTGCTCACAGACACCTGCGAGGCGTTGATGCAAGGCTTTCACGGCGCGGCCGCCCAGCTGGGGCAGGCCATCGACGCCGCCGACGGCTCGGCGCATGCACCCCAACTGCAAGACGCCATGAAAACGCTCTACACCGCCGTGACCGCCCTGCAGTTTCAGGACATGGCCTCGCAGTTGATTCACCACACCAACTGCCGGCTGCGCAACTGCGCCGATCAACTCGCCCGCGACGCCCTGATGGACGACGAAGACGGCGAGGCGGTGGTGTCCAGCGGCCCGCTGCGCCCCAACCCCGTCACCCAAGATGAGATGGACGCCGGATCGGTCGAGCTGTTTTAACCCCCCCGACGCCCAGCTGCTTTTTCAACCCTATCCACCGATGTATTCAAGAGTTCAGCGGAAACGTCCGAAAACACGACCGATCCGAACTTTGTTATCCAGCCCTTGCGGAGAGCGACATGCAATCAATTCTCGCCGTTGACGATTCAGCCTCTATGCGCCAGATGGTGAGCTTCACCCTCAAGAGCGCCGGCTACAACGTGGTCGAAGCGGTTGACGGCCAAGATGCGTGGGAGAAAGCCAGCCAGCGCAGCTTTGATCTGGTGCTCACCGACCAGAACATGCCCCGCATGGACGGCATCAGCCTGACCAAAAAGTTGCGCGAAAGTGCGCAGTTCAAGGCCACGCCCATCCTGATCCTGACCACCGAGTCGAGCGATCAGATGAAACAAGCGGGCCGCTCCGCTGGCGCCACGGGCTGGTTGGTCAAGCCCTTCGATCCCAACAAGCTCATCGAAGTGATCAAAAAAGTGATCCGCTGATCGCGCATCCACACGCCAGACACGACAAGCACAGGAGCCGCCACCATGGCCGAGACCAGCACCGATTCGTCTTCTGCAGGCATTGACCTCAGCCAGTTCTACCAGGTCTTCTTTGAAGAAGCCGGCGAGAACCTCGAGCGCATGGAGCAACTGCTGCTTGAGCTCGATGTAACCGCCGCCGACGACGAAGAGCTCAACGCGATCTTTCGCTGCGCCCACTCGATCAAGGGCGGCGCAGCCACCTTCGGTTTTGCGGATGTGGCCGAGCTGACGCACCAGATGGAGACGCTGCTCGACAAGCTGCGCCGCCACGAGCTGACACCCACGCCAGCGATGGTCGATGTGCTGCTGACATCGGGCGACGCGCTCAAATCACTGTTGGGCCGACATCAGGGCAGCGGCGGCGACCCCTACGACACCACCGATCTGTTGATCAACATCCGTGCGCTCGTGGCCGGCGAAGCACCGGTGGGCGACTTTGCCGGCGCCCCCACCCATGCCACGCACAGCCCAGCCCACCCGCCCGCACACGACCCGGCGGCGGCAACCACGGCACCAACCTCAGCGGCGCCTGCCACGGCCCCTTCGGCCCCAGCCGCTGCCACCAACCCCGATGGCTCACGCAACCTTGAGCTCACCCTCGGGCCACTGAACAACCCTGCCGATGCCGACAGCATCGTCGACCTGTTCAAAGAGATCACCGATCTGGGCACCATCGAGCCGCTCGATGGCGGCCAAGCCACCGATGGGCTGCGTCGCTTCAAGGTGGTAACACGCAGCGCAGAATCCGAGCTGATCGATCTGTTTACTTTCCATGTGGCGCGCGAGCAAGTGCGCTTTGCGCCGCTGGGTGGCGCCAGTGCAGCCCCAACCCCAGCCAAAGACGAAGGCTTCGGCTTCTTCGACGAAGCCCCAGGCGCACCCGCCGACGCCGCACCCGCACCTGCCGCATCCAGCGAGCCCAAGGCCGATCCGGGCTTTGGCTTTTTTGACGGCGCCCCCGGCTCGCCCGAGGCCCAACCGGCTGCCGCCACCCCGGCCACCAAACCCGTGGCTGTCGCTGCCAAACCTGCTGCAGCCGCAGCGGCCAAACCCGAGCGCAGCGGCACCTCGGCCACGCTCGAATCAAGCACGATCCGCGTATCGGTCGAAAAGGTCGACCAGCTCATCAACCTGGTAGGCGAGCTCGTCATCACCCAGGCCATGCTGGCGCAAAACAGCCGCAACATCGATCCGGTGCTGCATCAGCAGTTGATGGCCGGCTTGGCCGATCTCGACCGCAACACGCGCGATCTGCAAGAAGCGGTGATGGGCATCCGCATGATCCCGATGTCCACCGTGTTCAACCGCTTTCCGCGCATGCTGCGCGACCTGGCCTCGAAGCTGGGCAAAAAAGTCGAGCTGGTTACGCAAGGCGAAGCCACTGAGCTCGATAAAGGCTTGGTTGAAAAAATCACCGACCCACTCACCCACCTCGTGCGCAACTCGTGCGATCACGGCGTAGAGATGCCCGCCGACCGGCTGGCTGCAGGCAAGCCCGAAACCGGCACGATCACGCTCAGCGCCTCACACCAGGGAGGCTCGATCGTGATCGAAGTGCGCGATGACGGCAAAGGCCTGTCGCGCGAGAAGCTGCTCAAAAAGGCCATCGAGCGCGGCATCAATGCCCACGAAGGCATGAGCGATCAAGAGGTGTGGAACCTCATCTTTGAGCCGGGCTTCTCAACTGCCGAACAAGTAACCGATGTGTCGGGCCGCGGCGTCGGCATGGACGTGGTTAAAAAGAACATCACCAGCCTGGGCGGCACGGTCGAGATCGACTCAGCCGAGGGCTACGGCATGCGCGTGGCTGTGCGGCTGCCGCTCACCCTGGCCATCATGGACGGCATGAGCGTGGGGGTGGGCGAAGAGGTCTACATCCTGCCGCTGTCGTCGGTGGTCGAGAGCTTTCAGATCACCGAAGAGATGGTTAAAACCGTGGGCGGATCGGGCCGCGTCGTCGAAGTACGCGAGAGCTACATGCCTGTGGTCGAACTCGAAAAAATCTTCTCAGTGCCTCGCTTCGATTGGGATCACACCAGCTCGATCATGGTGGTCGTCGAAGCCGAGAGCGGTCGTGTCGCGCTGCTGGTCGATGAGCTGCTGGGCCAACAACAAGTGGTGGTTAAAAACCTCGAAGCCAACTACCGCAAGGTGTCCGATGTTTCGGGCGCCACCATCATGGGCGATGGCCGCGTCGCCCTGATCCTTGATGTCGGCAGCCTCGTGCGCCGCACGCGCCACTGAGCACCGCGGCTCCCAGCGGCAGCACTGACAGCCACCCCAAGATCTGGAGACCAAGATGGGCATGATGGAAAAACTCGATGTGACCAACGAAGTGCTGGCACGCGAATACCTCACCTTCCGCCTCGGCAGCGAAGAGTACGGCATCGACATCCTCAAGGTGCAAGAAATCCGCGGCTACGAAAACCCCACCCGCATTGCCAACGTGTCCGATTACATGAAGGGCGTGGTCAACCTGCGCGGCACCATCGTCCCCATCATCGATCTGCGTCTGCGCTTTGGCTGCCTCAATGCCAACGGCGAGGCCGAATACAACGCCTTCACCGTCACCATCGTGCTGCACCTTGGCCAACGCACCATCGGCACGGTGGTTGATTCGGTGAGCGATGTGATCGAGATCCCCGCCGATGCGATCCGTCCTGCACCCGAAATGCGCTCAGCCATTGATGCCACCTACATCCGTGGCCTGGCCCATGTGGGTGAGCGCATGGTCATCCTTCTCGACATCGAAGGCATGTTGATGTCGCCCGACATGGGCTTGGTGGATTGAAGTTGCCCACCCTGCACCGCAACCGCAGTTCTCACCCACCGCGCCACACCCACAGGAGCCCCTCATGATCCGCACCCCGTTTACCGCCCGCACCCTGATCTGCGCAGCCCTCTCGGCTGCCGCCTGCACCTTCAGCCTGACAGCACTGGCCGGCGAAAACGCCACCAAA
Organism: uncultured Aquabacterium sp.; assembly: GCA_964618825.1. Classification (GTDB taxonomy): domain Bacteria; phylum Pseudomonadota; class Gammaproteobacteria; order Burkholderiales; family Burkholderiaceae_C; genus Aquabacterium. The sequence goes on along the minus strand of CAZUCW010000052.1, from coordinate 7,025 downwards.
GACGAAGCCGTGGCCATGGTTAAAAAAGGCGTGGCCTTCATCAAATCCAGTGGCAAAGACAAAGGCTACGCCGAGATCACCAACAAGCAAGGCCAATTCACCGATCGCGACCTCTACCTCGTGGTTTATGCGCTCGACGGCACCGTGCGTGCCCATGGCGCCAACGAAAAGATGGTGGGCCGCAACCTCATCGAGCTGAAAGACGTTGACGGCAAAGCCTTCGTGCATGAACGCATGGAGCTGGCCAAGAAAAACGCCACCTTCTGGCAAGACTACAAGTTCACCAACCCTGCCACCAAAAAAATCGAGCCCAAGAGCATGTACTGCGAACGCCTCGACGACACCGTGGTCTGTGGCGGCATCTACAAATAAGCCTTGTCTATGCGGCGCACCACGCGCCGCAAACCGCCAGCACCTCGGAGCATTTCCCCCATGAAGCTGCACACCAAGCTCATGATCTCGCCGCTGCTCACCAGCGGGGCGCTGATCCTCACGCTGGCCTCATCGATCGCGGCCTTTCAGGTCTACAAATCGAGCAACACCGAGGCCCGGCGTGAAACCGTCAGCAGCTTTGCCACCGCCGGCACCGCCCGTGCTGCGCTGGCCGATCACCGCACCCAGCTCTATCGCACCATCGCCCTCATCAGCTCGCTCAGCGGCCCCGAGGTTGATGCTGCACGCGCTCGGCTCAAGAAGGATCTGGCCAACATCGCCGCTGGCGCACAACCGCTGATCGCCGCTCAGGCCAACGCCGACGCAGCTGCCGGCAAGCGTTTTACCGATGTGCTGGCGCACTACGAAAAATCGGCCGACGCGGCCATCGATCTCTCGACGGTCGACCCCAACACCGGCATCGCTGCGCTGCAAACAGCAGACACCGATTACAACGCCCTCACCAAAGAGCTGCAAAGCGTGAGCGAGGCTGTGGCCCAACGCCACGCCAATCATGCCCAATCGCTCGAACAACAAGTGAGCACGATCTCTATCGCGTTGAGTGCGCTTGGCCTGCTGGCCGTGGGCGGCGTGCTCGCCTACTCGTGGATCACCCAACGCAAAATCGTGCAAGACATCGACACCGCCGCACGCGCTGCCACCCAGGTGGCTCAGGGCGATCTGACCGTCAACATACCCACCCACCGCAGCGATGAAATCGGCACGCTGCAAAACGCATTGGCCAATATGGTGTCGCAACTCGGCGGCTCCATCCTCACCGTGCAACAGGCTGCGCAATCCATTGGCCTGGCATCCACCGAAATTGCAGCCGGCAACCAAGATCTCTCATCGCGCACCGAACACACTGCCAGCAGCCTGCAATCCACCTCATCGTCGATGACGCAACTCACCGACACCGTGCGCCACACCGCCGAATCAGCCCGCACCGCCAACCAACTGGCCACCTCGGCAGCCGACACCGCCTCGCGCGGCGGCAACGTCGTTGCTCAGGTGGTATCCAGCATGGACGACATCAACACCGCCAGCCGCAAGATCAACGAAATCATCAGCGTGATCGATGGCATCGCCTTCCAAACCAACATCCTCGCGCTCAATGCAGCGGTCGAGGCGGCCCGTGCCGGCGAGCAAGGGCGTGGATTTGCCGTGGTGGCCGGCGAAGTGCGCAACCTCGCTCAACGCAGTGCCAACGCCGCCAAAGAAATCAAGAGCCTCATCATGGCCTCGACCGAGCGCATCGAAAGCGGCTCCAAGCTCGTGCAAGACGCCGGCAGCACGATGCAAGAAATCGTCGCCAGCGTGCAGCGCGTCACCGACATCATTGGCGAAATCACTTCAGCCACATCCGATCAATCCAACGGCATCGGCCAAGTGAACTCAGCTGTTTCGCAGCTTGATCAACTCACCCAGCAAAACGCCGCACTGGTTGAGCAATCTGCCGCCGCCGCCGAAAGCCTTAAAGATCAGGCCAGCCGCCTAACGGATGTCGTGGGGCATTTCAGGCTGCAATCTCGCTAACGCTGCCAATGCGCAGCCAAAAAAAGAGCCGGACACCGCCGGCTCTTTTTATTTTGTGAGTGATCGAGGATCACTGGAGATCAGAACTCCGCCCCGAAGCCCATCGAAACCATGTTGTACCAATGCTCTGAGCCCAGGTACTTCATTTTCACCGTATCCCAACCGATTTCGACGTTGATGCCGTTCATCATCGGCAGCAGCATGCTGGGCAAAAACTCGCGGAACTTGTAGTTAAAAGCTGCGCCCAGATGAGGAGAGGTTTTCGACTCGCGGAAATTCACGCCGCCATCCGAACCTTCAACATGCATGCGAGCCAAACCCACACGGCCAACCAGCGAAATGTTCTGATCCACACGGTAAACCGGTGCCAAATCAAACAAGAAGCCATTCGTGCGGGTGGTTCTCTCGTAAAGGCCGCTGCTGCCGTTGGGCTGCGACAGCGCGCGAATACGTCCGAAGCTGATGTAGCCGACCTCGGCGCCCAGGTTATCGGTCAGACGCATCCCGGCGAATACCTTGAACGCCAGATCGCGCTGCTCATTGCAAATATGAGCGCCCGTTTGGCAATAATCCGAAATCGCAGCACGCCCAAGCCCGCCACCGTTGTAGGTGCCATGCAGGAGATCCATCAAACCGCCGTGCTCTTGTGCACCGGCCGTAAAACACAGCGCGCTTGCCGCCACGCCCAGCAGGATTTTTTTCATCGGTGTCTTCCTCGTATACCTATATAGGGGGGAACAGTCCCGCCATGCCGGGACGCGGCGGCGATTCTCACATGAGAGGCCTGAACCCCCCTCCCCACGCGAACACCTATACCGGGGGAGTGTTTCTACTGCAAAGCACCTTGCGAAAACTCACCCTTCCCGAGGCGTGAGCAGCGTTATCGCTTTCGGCGCCCTCTCGGCGCCCCATTAGCACTCAACACATGAGAGTGCTAACATTAAAGGAACCAAAGGAGCAAACGGCTGTCTATGTCTGGCATGAACACCTCTGCTTTAGCTATTCGTGATCCATGGGCGATGGTGCCCTCGTTAGGCAACCTTGATGCCTACATCCGCGCCGTCAACCAATTGCCCATGCTATCGGCCCACGAAGAGACCGAATTGGCGCGTCGTCTGCACGATCAGCAGGATGTCGAAGCCGCCGGTCGGCTGGTGCTGTCGCATCTGCGTTTGGTGGTATCGATCGCGCGCCAATACGTCGGCTACGGATTGCCCCAGGGCGATTTGATTCAAGAAGGCAACGTGGGCCTGATGAAAGCCGTCAAGCGCTTCGACCCGGATCAGGGCGTGCGCTTGGTGAGTTACGCCATCCACTGGATCAAGGCCGAGATCCATGAGTATGTGTTGCGTAATTGGCGCATGGTGAAGGTTGCCACCACCAAGGCACAGCGCAAGCTGTTCTTTAACCTGCGCTCAATGAAAAACAGCCTCAAGGGCGAGGCCGGCGACGATCAATCGTTTCGCCACACGCTCAGTGGTGCCGAGGTGGCGGCAGTGGCAGAGCAATTGCAGGTGCGCCCTGAAGACGTGCTCGAAATGGAAACCCGCCTCAGCGGTAACGATGTTTCGCTCGAACCCAGCCAAACCGATGGCGAAGATGAGTTTGCGCCGATTGCCTACCTGGCCGACGTAACGCACGAGCCCACTCGGGTGATCGAATCAGGGTTGCGTGATCGGCTGTCGAGCGATGGCATCCGCGACGCGTTGGCCGAGCTTGATCCGCGCAGCCGCCGCATTGTCGAAGAGCGTTGGCTCAAGGTGCGCGACGACGGCACTGGCGGCATGACGCTGCACGAGTTGGCCGCCGAATACGGCGTGAGCGCCGAGCGTGTGCGCCAGATCGAAGTGGCAGCCATGAAAAAGATGCGCAAGACATTGGCTCAGTTCGCATAAGCCGCGCACCAAACAAAACCGCTGCCCCCCACGCTGGCAGCGGTTGATCATCTAAGGTGAGATCGCCCAAGGCCGATTAATCACGGCCGTGTCCACGATATTCGTGTTCGCGGTCGTCGCTGCGATCGTGCCCTCGATCGTATGAATAGCCATGATCGCCACCGCGATCACGCCAGCCATCATGGTGGTGGTGGCGATGGTGCCCGTGATGATGGTGCCCGGGGTATGCGATCACCACCGGACGGTGCCTGAAGAATCCTGCGCGATGCGGATACCACGGACGCTCGATATAGACAGGGGTTGGCACCTGAACGTACACCGGCGGCGCCTCAACAACCTGCACGCGCGGGCTGTTCGACCAACTCGAACGGACAGCGCCTCCGTAGGCCACCGGTGCGGCCACATCAACCGACCAATACAACTGATCACGCGCCTGCGCACCTGCTGCCAAGAACAGGCCTGCAGCAAACGCCGGCAGGGTGTTTTTGATCGCTTTCATCAAACGCTTCATGGGATGAGCTCCTTTTTCGATTCGGGGCAGCCTGATCCTTTCAGAATCCGTTGTTGCTGCGCCCTGCATCGATAACGCGCCGCACCGTGAACCGGTTCACACCCCAAAGCGTCGCAAAGGTAAGCAAACGCACGCGCGCGGCGTGCGTGCTGCAGGCGTGATCCGATCAATCGTGCCCCGAGTGCACCAGCGTTTGCGCCCCCTTGGCGTGGCTGTGGCGCTCATTGCGAGCATGCCAGCGCCCAATCGCCCACATCAAGGCGGCCACTCCGATGCCAAACAAGGTGATAGCACCATAGGCCGAGAGGCCGATCCATTTGGTGAGTGCGCTGTAAAACGCCCCAAGAGCAAGGATGCAGGTCTGCTCGTTGAAGTTTTGCACCGCAATCGATCTGCCCGCGCCCATGAGGGTGTGGCCGCGATGCTGCAACAAGGCGTTCATCGGCACAACCAAAAATCCACCCAATCCCCCCAGCAGGATCAAAAACGGTGCTGCCACTTCAACGCTGTGGATGATGTTCATGGCCATCACGAACACGCCCATCGCAATGCCCAGCGGGATCACCTTGGTGGCCTGATGCAGTTGCATGCGCACCGAGGCCAGCACGGCACCGATGGCTGTGCCCACCGCCACCACACCCACCAAAGACGATGCCTGCGCCGTGCCGTAGCCCAGCGCAACGGCCGCCCACGACAGCACGATGTAGCGCAAATTGCCCGACACGCCCCAGAACAAGGTGGTGGTGGCCAGCGAGATCTGGCCGAGTTTGTCGGTCCAGAGCCGGGTGTTGCACGCCGAAAAATCGCGCAGCAGCACCAGCGGATTGCTGGGCATGGGCATGGGCTCGACGCCCGTGTGCGGGATGCGCAAGTTGAACAACGCCGCCAACACATAAAGCAGGATCAGCGAAGCAATGGCGCCTTCGGCGGCGGTGTCGATGCCAGTAACGACGCCGGGGACATCGAGGCTGAGCACCTGCGGTGCGATATATGGCCCCATCAATTGGCCACCCAGCAGCACCCCAAGAATGATCGATGCAATGGTGAGCCCTTCGATCCAGCCATTGGCTTTGACGAGTTGCGAGGGCGGAAGCAATTCGGTGAGGATGCCGTATTTGGCCGGCGAATAGGCCGCCGCCCCCAGCCCCACGATGGCATAGGCCACCAAAGGATGCGCGCCAAACAACATCATCAGACAGCCGATGATCTTGATGGCATTAGAGATGAACATCACCTTGCCTTTGGGGTAGGCATCGGCAAAAGCGCCCACGAACGGCGCGAGCACCACATAAAACAGCGCAAACATCGGCACCAAGGCGGCACGCTGCCATTCGTCGGCACCAGAAGATCTGAGCAGTTCGACCGCGGCAACGAAGAGCGCGTTGTCGGCCAGCGAGCTGCAAAACTGCGCCGACATGATGGTGCCAAAACCTTTTTTCATTCGCTCTTTATCCAACGACTCGATCGGCGGCGGTTATAGCACGGCCTCTTTTTTGGCACGGTGTTTTTTCAAAGCGGCATCGCCCGCATCGATACGGATGCGCCCGAAGGCGCTGGCACAATTTCGCGATGCCGCGCCCGATTGAAGCCCTGATTCACACCTGTGCCCTGCAACACAACCTGCGCCGCGTGCGCGAGGCTGCCCCCGACGCTCAGGTGTGGGCGGTGGTTAAAGCCAACGCCTATGGGCATGGGGTAGATCGCGTGTTCGAAGGTTTGCGTGGGGCCGATGGTTTTGCCTTGCTCGATATCGCTGAGGCGCAACGTTTGCGTGCACTCGATTGGCGCGGCCCGATCCTGCTGCTCGAAGGGGTGTTCGAACCCCGAGATCTTGAGTGGTGTTCGCGCCTGCATCTGTGGCACGTGGTGCACCGCGAGGCGCAAATCGATTGGCTGGCCATGCATAAAACCGAACAGCCGCATCGCGTGTTTCTCAAAATCAACACCGGCATGAACCGGCTGGGCTTTGCGCCGCATGCAGTGCGCACGGCCTGGGCGCGGCTGAGTGCGCTGCCACAGGTCGATGAGGTATCGCTCGTTACTCATTTTTCGGATGCCGATGGCGCACGCGGCGTGGCCCATCAGGTGGCTGTGTTTGATCAGCTCACAACCGATCTGCCCGGCGAACGTTCGCTGTGCAACAGCGCGGCGGTGCTGCACCACGGCAGCGACGCACGGGTGCGTGGTGATTGGGTGCGCCCCGGTGTAATGCTCTACGGCGCGTCGCCTGATTTTCCTGAGCACAACGCTGCGCACTGGCAATTGCAGCCGGCCATGACGCTGCGCAGCGCGCTGATTGCCGTGCAGCAACTCGCCGCTGGCGATACGGTGGGCTATGGCAGCCTGTTTCGCGCCGACCATCCGATGCGCGTGGGCATTGCCGGCTGTGGATACGCCGATGGTTATCCGCGCCACTGCCCCACCGGCACGCCGGTGTTGGTGGATGGCGTGCGCACCCGCACGCTGGGCCGGGTGTCGATGGATATGCTCTGCGTTGATCTCAGCAACGTGCCTCATGCGCAATCGGGCAGCGAGGTGGTGTTGTGGGGCCGAGCGAGCAACGGCGCCGTGCTCGATATCGACGAGGTGGCGCAAGCCGCCGGCACCATCGGCTATGAGCTGATGTGCGCCCTGGCAGAACGCGTTCCTGC
>CAZUCW010000051.1:0-17094 GCA_964618825.1 uncultured Aquabacterium sp. | reverse complement strand
CATCAACGGGCTGCACCATCAGGTGCACATCGATGGGCACGCGATGGCCCTCGGCGGTAACGGCATGCGGGCGCAACGCCTGGCACACCATCGGCCCGAAGGTGAGGTTGGGCACGTAATGGTTGTCCATCACGTCGAAGTGGATCCAATCAGCGCCAGCTTTGATGACGTGGCGCACCTCTTCGCCCAAGCGGGCAAAGTCGGCCGAGAGGATGCTGGGAGCAATGCGAAAAGTGCGTGGCATGTGGCTGCGGGCTCGGTATGCAAAGTGCGGTGAGCCCGCATTTTAGGCAGCGCCCCCTGCGCGCGCGCTGCCCAGCTCTGCCGCCAAACGAGATCAAAAGCCCGATGTGCCCATCGGAATCAGCCACGGCAGCGCCATCGTTTTGCGATAGCGAGCGATGCAGGTGCGCGCGGTGTTGGCGTCGTTCACGTCTTTGTTCACCGAATAGGCCACCCACTCGGTGTGGCTGTTGGTGAATTCGATGGTCGAGTAGCCGTGCCGCACGCTGTCGAACATCTGGATGTGCGGATTGTTGAGCTTCACGGTGGCCTCGCTCAGGCCCTGCAGCAACAACACGCGCTGCTCGGCGGTGAGGTTGGCGCCTATCGATTCGCCCAGGTTCGACGACGTGATCGAGGGTGTCATGAATTCGACACCGATGTAGTTGCCCCAATCGAGCGGGTTGAGGTTGCCGTAATCGCGCTTGGTGTTGCTGGCCATGTAGGTGTGCAGATCGCCGGTAACGACGACGAAGTTCTTCACCTTGGCTTCGCGCAGTGCGTCGGCAATGGCGCGGCGCTCGGCCGCAAAGCCATCCCAGGCATCAACGTTGAACGGCACGAGCTGCTGGCCCAAGAAGGTGAGCGACAGGCGGCCCATGTAGGTTTGGTTGCCCATGAGCTTCCAGGTGGCCTTGGATGACGTCAGCCCGCCAATCAGCCAATCGAGCTGCGCATCGCCCAGCATGGTGCGATCCACATCGTTGTATTTGGTGCAACCCAGCGGGGCGTAGCGTTGCAGCACATCGCCTTCGCCGCAAGCGTGAGCGCTGCGGTAGGTGCGGTTTTCGATCATGAACAGATCGAGGAAGCTGCCAAACGCAAAGCGACGGTATTGGCGCAGGTAATCGTGCGGGTGCGTGGCCGATTCGTTAACCGCCACGCGCGCGGGCACGTATTCAACCCAGGCGCGTTGCGCATCGAGCTTGAGCTGGCGCAGCAGCGCGGGGCTGTTGCCGTATTGCTCATCGGTGGTGTAGGGGTGATCGGGCGCGCCAAGGGTGTCGCGGGCGTAATCCCAATAGCAGTCGTTGGCGGTTTCGTGATCGTCGGGGATGAGGATCCAGGTGTGGCGCTCCATCGCCGCCTGCAGGTTGGGATCGCTGCGGTAGGTGCGGTAGATAAAGCGGTAATCAGCCAGATCCATTGCCACCAGGCCGCCCGAGGGCAGCACCATCGTGCGGTCGGCAAAGGGCAGGCTCTGAAAACGCGGATCGCCTGCCGTCTCGTAGATGAAATCACCCAGGTGCAGCACGAAATCGAGGCTGTCGTCGCGCGCCACGTGGGCCAGCGCACCGTAGTAGCCGTTGGTGTAATCCTGGCAAGTGAGCACGCCCAGCTTGAGGCGGCTGAGCGATGCGCCCGTGGCCGGTGCGGTGCGGCAGCGGCCCGTGCGGCTGACGGTGCCATCGTAGACAAAGCGGTAGTAATAAACACGCCCGGCGCCGAGCTTGCCGTCGAGATCGACCTTAACGGTGTAATCGCGCTCGGCGCTGATGTCTTCGGGGCCAACGCGCGCTTCGAGCACAACGCTGGCAAAGGCGGCATCGTTGGCCACCTGCACATACAACGCCTCACCGGCGCGCACGGCGGCCTCGGCAATGTGCGTCCACAGCAGCACACCGCTGGGCGTGGGATCGGCCGATGCCACCGAGAAATCAAACACGCGAGCCGAATCGGTGCGCAACGCGCCGCTGTCGATCGGGGCACTGCCCGGCGCCAGCCATTGCACGGCCTGAGCATGGAAGGTTAAGGCAAACGAAGCCCCCAGGCCCGCGCCCAGGTTGGTGAGAAAGGAACGACGATCCATGATGCTGACGTGTGGTTATGTAATGGGTTGGCAGAGGCGGCAAACGCCACGCCGCGCATCGTGCCCAGCGGCGATGACGCAGCCATGAAGCGCGCCGCGCTACACGCATCCAAACGCATCACGCCCTCTGGCTCATGCCCGCATGCCTAGAATGCCGCGTGAACTCATCCTCCCCCTTGCTCTCTTCGCGGTTTGAGCTCGCCGCCGATCTGGCTGCACTGCTGCGCACCGCCGAGCCGATGGCCATGCAAGCCGAGCGGCATTTGTGGCTGCATCACGCACTCGAGTGGCTGCGCGGCGCCACGGGCGATGCGGCATCAACCACCCAACGGCTGCACACGCTGCTCGATGCGCTCGATGCGCAACCCGAGTGCCACGCCGCCGTGAGCGCCGTGCTCCAGCGCTGCTGGGCCGAGTGGGATCTGGTGGCGCTGTTGGCCGACTTTGGTTTTTCGCCCACGCCCAACTTCATGAGCGAGCTGGGTGCGCGGCTGCGCACGCACTGGCTGCCGCGCTCGCCGGCCACAAGCGATCTGGCCGAGCTGTTTGATGTGCTGTTTGATGCCCCCACCGATCTCGATTGGCTGCAGGCCCTCGATACCGCCACGCTAGCGCGCGTGGGCCGGCTGTTCGAGCAGGCCACCGCGCCACTGGGGCTGGGGCCGCTGGGCTGGCGCGGAGTGTTTTTTGATTCGATCGCCGTGCTCACGAGCCAGATCCGCGCGGTGGGGCTGTCGGGCCTGCTGCGCCCGCGCATGAGTGCCTCGGCGCTGATCGATCAACCCTTTATGCAACTGGCCCGCGCCGCCGAGCAATTGAGGGATTCGGCCGAAGCGGGCGCCACCGATGTGCCGCAACGCGCCACCTATTTGCGCGCACTGCTCGACACCTGCGTGCAGGCCAGCGAATCGGTTTACGAGCACCTCGAAGAGCACGGCGTATCGGTGAGCATCGTGTTTCAGGTGGATCAGATTCGCGAGCGTGCGCGCCGCATCGAGGCGCTGCTGGGCTGCGTGCTCTCGCCTGCACCTTCGCGCGAAGTAGCCCAAACCGTGATCGGCTTTGTGCGCCACGCGCAAGCACGGCGCAGCGTGCGCGCGCTGTTCAGCCAGCACTACTCGATGCTCGCTCGCAAAGTGGCCGAGCGCAGCGCCGAAACCGGCGAGCACTACATCACCCGCACGCGCGCCGAATACCTCGGCATGCTGCGCAGCGCCGCTGGCGGCGGGGCCGTGCTGGCGGGCACCACCTTCGTTAAATTCGCGGTGATGGGGCTGGCACTGTCGCCCTTTTGGCTGGGGCTGGGTGCGGGGCTCAACTACGCCATCAGCTTTTTGATCATCTATCTGCTGCACTGGACGGTCGCCACCAAGCAGCCCGCCATGACCGCCCCAGCGCTGGCCGCCAAACTCAGCGATGTGAACAGCGATGCCGCGCTCGACGGCTTTGTCGATGAAGTGGCGCACCTGATCCGCTCACAAACCGCCGGCATCCTCGGCAACCTGCTGGTTGTGGCCCCGGTGGTGCTAGCACTGCAGTGGCTGGCCGTGCACCTGCTGGGCCAGCCACTGATCTCAAAGGCCAGCGCCGAATACACCCTCAAATCGCTCTCGCTGCTCGGCCCCACGGCGTGGTATGCGCTGCTCACCGGGATCTTGCTGTTTGCCTCGAGCCTGATCGCGGGCTGGACCGAAAACGCCTTTGTGCTCAACAAGATCGATAGCGCGATCCGCTGGAACCCCCGCATCGTTGCGCGGCTGGGCGCCGGGCGCGCGGCCCGCTGGGCCATCTGGTGGCGCCTGCACATCTCGGGCCTTTCCGCCAACGTATCGCTTGGGCTGCTGCTGGGCCTGGTGCCTGTGGTGGCGGGCTTTTTTGCGCTGCCCATCGACATCCGGCACGTCACCCTCTCCACCGGCCAGATCGCTGCAGCCATCGGCACCCTCGGCCCGGGCGTGCTGCATGAGCCGGCGCTGTGGTGGTGCGTGGCCGCCCTGCCCGTTACCGGGCTGCTCAACGTTGGCGTGAGCTTTGCCTGCGCTTTTGCGCTGGCGCTGCGCTCGCGCGATATCCGCGTCACCGAGCGTCGCCGCGTGTTGCGCGCCATTGGCCGGCGTCTGCGCCAGCGCCCGTTGAGCTTCGTGCTGCCCCCGCGGCCCACGGCCTGAGCCCCGGCTCACGCCTGCCACACCCGCATCCCCTCACCTGCTTTTTTTGGCCCGTTTCTCAGCCATGCCCTGCCTTGCCCCCACCGCTGCACACACCACGGCACGCTCGCCCTGGGTGGCCGCAGCGCTCATCACCGTGCTGAGTTTGGGCGGATGCGCGATCGCGCCGCCACCGCGCACGCGTCCAGCCCCCATCGAGAGCGCGCCCATCGCAACGGCCCCCACGGCACACGCCAAAGCGCGCTGGATCGCCGCCGATTGGAGCGAGCTGCCGGGCTGGGATCTCGACACCCTGGCCCACGCCTGGCCCGCGCTGCTGCGCAGTTGCACCCGCGCCAGCCCCGAGTGGGCGCGGGCCTGCGCCGCCGCTGCTGCGCTGCGCGCCGATGATCCGGCCTTCGAAACCCAGGCCCGCCACTGGGCGCGCCACTGGCTGCAGCCCTATCGCATCGAAGCCCTCGACGGCCAGCCCAACGGCCTGCTCACCGGCTACTTCGAGCCCCTGCTCGACGCCCGCCGCCAGCCCGACGCCACCTACCGCGTGCCGCTTTATGCCCCGCCTGCCGATTTGGCCGCGCGCCAACCCTACTGGAGCCGCGCTGCGCTGGCCACCGAGCCCGCCGCCCGCGCGGCCCTGCACGGCCTCGAACTCGCCTACGTGGCCGATCCGCTTGATGCGCTGTCGCTGCAAATTCAGGGCTCAGGCCGCGTGCGCCTGCTCGACAGCCCCGGCCCCGATGGCCAGCCGCGCGTGGTGCGGCTGGCCTTTGCCGGGCACAACGGCCAGCCCTACCAATCGATCGGGCGCTGGCTGATCGATCAAGGCCAGCTCGGCCCCGACGCCGCCTCGTGGCCCGCCATTCGCGCCTGGGCCCGGCTGCACCCTGAGCGCCTCGATGAAATGCTGCACGCCAACCCGCGCGTGGTGTTCTTCAAAGAAGAGCCCCTGCAGGCCCCCGACATCGGCCCGCTGGGCGCACAGGGCGTGCCCCTCACCCCCGGACGCTCGATCGCGGTCGACAAAGACGCCATCCCCTACGGCGCGCCCGTGTGGCTCGTGAGCACCGAGCCCCAGCCCTGGGCCCCACCCGAACAAGCCCCGCTGCCCCGTGCCCTGCAACGTCTCGTGCTCGCGCAAGACACCGGCGGCGCCATCACCGGCGCCGTGCGTGCCGATTACTTCTGGGGCTGGGGCCTGCACGCCGAAACCCAGGCTGGCCGCACCCGCCAACCGCTGCGGCTGTGGGTGCTGTGGCCCAAGGGGTGAGCCGGTTCAGGGCGTCTTCCACTCGTATTCGGCTTGCGTGGCGCACTCGGCGTCAGATGGGTTGATGCCGCAACGCACTTTTTTGATGATGCGCAGCGCGCGCTTGTTGTAGTAGCCCTGCTCGGCCAGATCAACGCGGGCCTGGCGCAGCATTTGGGTGTATTTAACAGCGTGATCGTTGGGCAGCTCGATCCACACCTGCTGCGGCAAGCGGTTTTCGTTGTTGGCAATCAGCGAGAGCGCGCCATCAAAGTGCTGCAGCCAATAGCCGCGCGAGGCATCGCCAAACCCAACCGGAAACCGCGTGCGGTTGAACACCATCTGATACGTGAGCATCAGCAGCGGAAAGCGCGTGATGCCGCCCTTTTGGCCGATGCCTTTGTGCAGCTCCATCGGCTTATAGGCCAGCGCCGGCGCGCCGATCATGTCGACCACCCCGTTGTTGAATTTGGGCGCCAGCGAGGTGATATCGGCCGCCACGGGCTGCGCACCAATGCGCTGAATCATGGTGGCCTGGGATTTGTCGTAATCGAGCGCAGCAATGCGCTTGCCCGCCAGCGACTCCACCGTGTTCATGCGCCGATCGTTAACGTAGGGGTAGGCCGCACCCAGCGGCAAGATGCCGCCGATTTCGTAAACATCGTTGATCAGCAACGGCAGCGCTTTGGGCGAGGCAAAGGTTTGCACCAAACGACGCAACACCTCGTAGCTCGCCGGCATATCGATCTTGCCGTTGCGCACAATGGTCGATGAGCCCAGCGAATCGATGGTGCCGGTGATCGGGTTGAACTGGCGCACGCGCAAGCCGGTGGCGATCAGGCCATCGCACTGGCCGGTGCGAAAGTCTTCGGTGGCCACGCGCTCATCGGTGTAGCCCTTGAGCTCGATGGCCGCACCGGCTTTTTGCATCGCGATGGCGAAATCGCGCGCCGCGTTGTAAAGATCGCCATTGGTGCCCAGCATGTCGTAAACACACACGCGCTGCGCTGCCTGAGCGCCAAGCATCATCCCCGCCGCAGCCAGCCCCGCCGCTGCCCGCATCAGGTGTTGCGCCACCGTGCGCTGCCCCTCGCGCGGCACGCTCACGCGCCGCTGTGCACTGATCCACCTCATCATGTTCACCCTCTTTTATCTGAGCTCGCGCCCCATCGGCGCGGCGATCGCCCCGGCAGCACGCCAGCGCTGCAGGCGTCACAAATCGTGACAAAGCCGTCGATGCGCGACAACTGGCGCAAATCCCACCGCCAAATGCGGGGGGGCGCATGCATACGGCCCAACTCAAGCAAAGGCCTCGCCCAAGGCCAGCGCCGCCGCCGTGTGCGCCTGGGCGGCCTCGGGCACGAAGCGGCCCATATTGATGAAATCGTGGATCACGCCCGGCCACTCGCGCACCTCAACGGGCACGCCCGCTGTGCGCAAGGCCTGGGCATAGAGATGGCCATCGTCGACCAAGGCATCGCACTGCGCCAGCCCGATCCAGGCCGGGGCGAGGCCGTGGTGGCTGGGCGCCTTGAGCGGCTCGCGGCGCCAATCGAGCGGCACATCGCGCTCGTGGGCGTGGTGGTTAAACCAACGCATCAGCTCGATGCTCAAGGGCAGATCGTGTGCCAGGTGCTGCAGGCTGTGCGTGGCGATGGTGGTTTGCACCGAGGGGTAAAACAGCAGCTGCAGCGCCAACGTGAGGCCGGCATCGCGGGCCATGAGCGCGACGCTGGCGGCCAGCGTGCCGCCGCCGCTGTCGCCCCCCACAGCCACGCGCCGCGTATCAAGCCCCAGCGTGGCGCCTTCGCGCACCAGCCACTGCAGCGCGGCAAAGCCGTCGTCGAGCCCGGCCGGAAATTTATGCTCGGGCGCGAGCCGGTAATCGATGGCCAGCACCGCCGCGCCGCTTTGCCGGGCGATCTCGCGGCACATGGCCTCGCAGGTGTCGATGCCACCCACCACAAAACCGCCGCCGTGCAGATACAGCAGCACCGGCAGCCCGGGTGCGTGCGAGGGCGCCCACAGCCGCGCCGCGATCGGCCCTGCCGGGCCCGGCAAGGTGAGATCGTCCACCCGCGGCAGCGCCACCATCGGCACCTGCATCACACCCACCCCGGCGCGATACACCGCACGGGCCTGCTCGTGCGGCAGGGCATGCAGCGGCGGTGTGCGGGCCTGCCGCATGCGGTCGAGCAGGGCACGCATTTCAGCGGCCAGGGCGGGGCGAATCAAGGGGGGATGCGGCGGGCGCGTCATTGCGGGGTGATGCGCATCTGCACCACGATCTGGCGGCTGCGCGACACCTCGCGTGTCGACCACGTGCCGCGTTCGCTGCCACCACCGCTTTGCCCACTGCTGGCCACGGTAACCCACTCGCCCAGCGGAAAACGCAGCGTGGTGAGCGTGCTGAAGCGCTCGCTGGCGATGCCGTTGTCGGGGTCGCCGCCCCGCGTGAGTTGCGGATCGCGCGTGCGGCTCAACTCGGTTTGCACCTCAACCGTCACCGGCTCATGGCCGCCGGGCCAACTCGGGCGCACCACAAAACCCTGGCCAGCATCGGTGAACACGGTGGTTGGCGCGCTCTGCACGCCTTGCGGGCTCACGTAGGCCTGCCACCACTGCAGCGGCACGCTCTGGCTCAGGCGGATGCTGGCGCGCCCGCCGTTGAGCACGCGCAACTGCTGCGCGATGGCATCGCCGCGCTGGCGTGTCGATGCCTGCCAGCCCACCTCGGCATGGCCTGACACCCGGCCATCGCTGCTCACGCTCACGCTGCCATGCTCAAGGCCTGCGCCCTGTGCACGGGCGCTGTCCTCATCCACCTGCCGCACTTCAACCAGCAGATTACGCAGCGGCAACCGCCCCTGGGCAGGCATCTGTGCCGACGGCATCTGCGTCGACACCATCTGCGCCCGCACCAGCCCGGGCAGCGTGCCAAGCAACAGCCCGCCGGCAAGCACCCCCCCCACCATGCGGCGCTGCGCCCACGCCCGGCCCCGGTGCGCCCGGCGGGCTCTTTGTGTTGGATCGTTCACAACCATCCCCTTGCCATCCGTGAAACCGTGCATGTTTGCCCTCGCTGCGTGCGCCTAGGCTGTCCGTGCAGGCCGATGCCGGCGCGCGCCCGGCTCAAGTCTGCCCCACGGGGCTCCGATATCTACCCAGAATCAAACCCGTCCACCCCAAGCAACTCACCCAGAAGGAGGCTTGTTATGCGTCTTGATGCCCTGTTCAAACAACCCCAGGCCCTGCCCACCGTGCCCAAGATCGTGCACGAGTTGATCGAGAGCTTCAACCAAGAAGATATCTCGATCGACGAGATTGCGCGCAAGCTCGCCGCCGACCCCGTGCTCTCGGCGCGCATGTTGCGGCTGGCAAATTCGGCCTACTACCACGTGTCGCGCAGCATCGGCACGGTCGACGACGCCATGGCCATGCTGGGTTTTGTGACAGTGCGCACGCTGGTGATCAGCTCAGGGCTCACGAGCGGCTTTAAAAATGTGCCCAACTTTGATTTGTCGCGTTTCTGGAAATACAGCCTCAACACCGCCGCTGTGGCACGCTGGTTGTCTAAGCACGCACACGCCAACGGCGATCTGGCGTTTACGGTGGGGCTGATGCACGCCATCGGTGAGCTGGTGATGCACGCCGGCATGCCCGAAGAAATGCTGCCCATCGACAAGCTCGCCGGCCCCACCGACCCGCGCCGCCTGAGCATTGAGCACGCTTCGTTTGGCTACGATTTCGCCACGGTGGGCGCCGAGTTGGCACGGCAGTGGAAGTTCCCGCCGGCCTTTGGCAACGCCATTGCCCACTTCGGCTCGCCACTTGAGCACTCGCCCTTCGATCCGATGGCCGGCGTGATCCACCTCGCGGCGTGGCGCGCCCGCGCCGAAGACAACCAGCTCACCCCCGACGAGATCGCCGCCACGGTGCCGGCAACGGTGTGCGCCAAGCTCAATATCAGCACCGATGTGTTGCTCAAAGAGCTGCCGCCGCTGGCCGAACTCAGCGCCGGGCTCGAAGAGATGGTGGCCTGATCGAGCCGGCGTTTTCGGCCAACAACACTCCGGCGCGGCGCCGCAAGGCCCGCGCCTTTTTCGTGTTGGCGGGATACTGACGCCCCATGCCGCCACCGCTTGTTTTGATCGACGCCGTTGTCCCCATCACCCCCATCGCCATCATCACCACGCCTTTTTTCGGCTTGGTGCTGTGCGGCTGGCTCGCCGCGCGCTTGCGGGTGGTGCCGCTGTCGGCGATCCCCGGACTCAATGCCTTCACGTTGTATTTCGCGCTGCCGGCTCTGCTGTTTCGGCTGGGGGCCGGCGGCACGCTGCTGCATGGCCTGAGCGCCACGGCACTGCTGGTGTATGGCTTGTCGGCGCTGCTGCTGATGGCGTGGGTGTGGCGCATCGAGCGCCCGCAGCGCAGTGCCCTCAATGCGGCTTTTGCGGCGCTCACCACGGCGTTTCCGAATTCGGGTTTCATGGGCCTGCCGTTGCTCATGGGCTTGTTGGGCGCAAACGCCGCCGGGCCCATCGCCTGCACACTGTTGATCGACATCTTTATCGCCAGCTCAATCTGCCTGGCGCTGGCCCACGCCGCCGAACACGCCGGCCACCCGCTGCAAGCCGCGCGCGATGCGCTGCGCCCGGTGCTGGGCAATCCGCTGCCATGGGCCATCGCGGCTGGTGTGGTGTCGTCGCTGAGCGGCTGGGCGCCCAGTGGCGCGCTTGATCACGGCCTGCAGATGCTGTCTCAAGCCGCCTCGCCGGTGGCCTTGTTTGCGCTGGGCGCCATGATCGAGCGCGCCCGCCATGCTCCCGCGCTGGCCGCATCCCCCCGCATCGCCACGCTGGCGCTGCTCAAGCTGGTCGGACACCCGCTGCTGGTGGGCATGATGGGCCGCGCCGCACAGGCTTTGGGGATGCCGCTGTCGCAGCCGGCCTGGCTGGCGCTGGTGCTCACCGCCGCACTGCCGTGCGCCAGCAACGTGCTGTTGCTGGCCGAACGCCATGGCGCCGACACCGGACGCCTGGCGCGGCTGGTGGTGGCCACCACCGGGCTGTCTTTTGCCAGCCTCATCATTGCCGCCACGCTGCTGGGGGTGGCCGTGCATTGAGCACCCAGCCCCACCGGGGCCGGATCGCCTAACATGCGCCGATCGCGTCTGACACCTGCCCATGCCTGATCATTCCGCCACGGCTTTGCGCTCTGCCCTCCCTGCCCCCACCGGCGTGCCCTGGTGGGGCCTGATCGTGGCCGCGCTGGGGCTGCTGCTGGTGCTGGGCGGCGCCACGGCCGGTGCGGGCTGGTGGGCGTGGCAGCACCTCGTTGCCACCCTGCCGCTGGGCGGGCAACGCGCCGATATCGCCCTGCCTCAAAACGTGCGGGTAGATGCCAACGTCACCAACACCGTGCGCGTCAAGCTCGATCACCAGCTCGCTGTGCGCGTGCCGATTGCGCAAGAGTTGAGCATCCCGATCACCGATCCGCTGGCGCTGCAGGTGCAGCTCGATGCTGAGATCCCCATTGCGCTCGACGTGCCCGTTAAACAGGTGCTGCACATCGATCAAAGCTACGAGCTCGACACCACCGTGCAGGCCAAGGTGTGGGGGATGACGTTCGATGTGCCGGTGCGCGCACGCGTGCCGCTCAAGGCCGATATCCCTGTCGATCTGGTGATCCCGGTGCGCAAGCAACTGCCGCTGTCGCTCAACCTGCCGGCCACGGTGCGAGTGCTCGATCCGATCAAAACCCGCATTGATACGGTGTTTGACGTCAAGGTGCCCGTGCGTGCCCAGCTTGCGTTGCCCGTCACTGCGCCGGTATCGGCACAACTGCACTTTGCCGACCCCGTGATGAACGTGGGCATCGAGCAGCTCAACGCCCGCATCCCGCTGCAAACGCTGCAGCTCACGCGCCGATGAGCCCCCGCCAGCCCTGGCTGCAGCAGCGCGTGCGCTGGCGCCATGTGTGTGCGGTGTTTGGCCTGATCGTGGCGCTGTGGCTGGGAGCGTTGATGGCCGGTGCAGCGTATGTGTGGCAGCAGCACCGGCTGCGCATCGCGCTGCACCACACCGCCGCCGTGCTCTCGCTGCCTCATGGCCTGCGCGCCAGCGCCCAAACCACCACCCCGATTCAAACCCGCATCGATTGGATGCCCACCCTCATCGTGCCCATCGATCAACCCGTGCGCGTGGCGCTGCCCGATACCCTGCACACCCAGGCCCGGCTCGATGCCCGCGTGCCCATCCACACCCGTGTAACGTTCAGCGGCAGCGTCCCCGTGGCGCTCGATCTGGCGCTCGATGTGCCCGTGCACCGCTGGCTGCCCACCGCGCATGTGCGCCTGCCGCTGTCGCTCAACGTGCCGGTGCACATTGATGTGCCGCTCGACACCGATGTGCCACTGCATCTCGACACCCGCGTCGCAGCGCGCCTTGATGCCCCCCTCACCCTGCCGCTGCGCACCCAGCTCAAGGTGCGCGTGCCGCTGCACCATGCGCTTGAGGGCCATGCCACACAGCAAACCGACTTTGCGCTGCACACCCCCATCGACGCGCTAGGCCTCACCATCGACCGCGCGGATCTGAGCGTGCCCTTGCGGGCCGTGCGCCTGCACAAACAGCCCCCGGCACCTTAAAGCCTGGGCCACATCCACGGCTTAAATCTCTAACGGATCCACATCCACCGCCCACCGCACGATGGGTGCCCGGCCCGATGCTTTCTCACGCGCCAATGCGTGCAGCAGCGGCATCCAGAGCCCCAAAAATCGCTGCAACACCACCCGCTGCGGCGCTTCAACCAACATCTGTGCGCGCTCTACATCGGCCACCTTGGCCACCGTGGTGGGCACCGGCGGATACAGCGTCACCCCCTGCACCTCGGGCCACTCGCGCACCTGCGCGGCAGCTGCCGCCAAAAAAGCCTGTGCCGCCTGCTGCGTGCGCCCCTCGGCGCGCAACAAGGCCAAATGCGCAAACGGTGGCAGCCCGGCCATGCGGCGCTCGGCCAGCTGCGCCGCCGCAAAGGCTTCAAAATCGTAGCGCTTGAGCGCGGCATACAGCGCGTGTTGCGGGTTCCAGGTTTGGATCCACATCTCGCTGCGCGCAGCCGCCTGCGCATCGCGCCCCGCCCGCCCAGCCGCCTGCATCAACAAAGCAAACAGACGCTCGCCAGCGCGAAAGTCGGCACTGAACAACGCCCCATCCGGATTGACCGCTGCCACCAGCGTAATGCGCCTGAAATCGTGCCCCTTGGCCACCATCTGCGTGCCCACCAACACATCCACCTCACCGGCATGCACGCTGGCCAGCTGTGCCTCAAGCGCACCCTTGAGCCGCGTCACATCGGCATCAATGCGCCCAACGCGAACGCCGGGCAGTGCCTCGGTCAACTGCTCTTCGAGCTTCTCGGTGCCCCGGCCCATGGGGCGGATGTCTTGATTGCCGCACTCGGGGCAGGCGTGCGGCACGCGCTCGGCCAAGCCGCAATGGTGGCAACGCAAAGTGCGATCCACCTTATGAAACACCCGCCACGCACTGCAGTGCGGGCAGCCGCTCTTCCAGCCGCAATCGGCGCAATGCAACACCGGCGCGTACCCCCGGCGATTGAGCAGTACCAAGCTCTGCTCACCACGCGACGCGCGCTCGGCAATGGCCTCAAGCAGCGGCGCCGCCAGCGGCAACTCGCGCGCAGCGGCCGTCTGGGGCGTGCGGCTCATATCGAGCAAACGCACCCTCGGCAGCGCCCCCCCGCCCATGCGCGACGGCATGATCAAACGCCGATAGCGGCCCGTGCCGCCCTCGCTTGTTGGCAACGCGTTGTGCCAGGTTTCAACCGACGGCGTCGCCGAGCCCAGGATCACCGGCACCGCCTCGATGCGCCCCCGCATCACCGCCAGATCACGCGCCGAATACCGCGCCCCTTCTTGCTGCTTATAAGACGGCTCGTGTTCTTCATCGACCACCACCAGCCCCAACCGAGGCAGCGGCGCAAACACCGCCAGCCGCGTGCCCAGCACCACATCCGCATGCCCCAAATGGGCCCGCAACCAATGCTGCAAACGCTGCGCCGGCGTCAACCCGCTGTGCAACGCCACCACACGCTCACTGCCAAAACGTGCCGCAAAACGGCCATGCAACTGCGGCGTCAGATTGATTTCGGGCACCAACACCAGCGCCTGGCGCCCCGCCGCCAACACCCGCTGCACCTCGCGCAGATACACCTCGGTTTTGCCACTGCCCGTGGCGCCATACAACAGCGTCACCCCCGGCGCGGCCCCGCCTGCCGCCTCGCCCGCCAAAACCGCCAACACCGCCGCCTGCTCGGCGCTGGGCTCAGGCGCCACCTCCAGCGCCACCTCGGGCACAGGCTTCTCGAGCGTGCGCCGCAAACGCTGCAGACGCCGCGCCAACCGCGTCGCATCCAGCTGCCGCAACTCAGGCGGCAAAGCACCCAATGCCACCTCGCCGATGCCTCGCTGGTAATACCGGGCGGCAAACTCGATCAAACGCCGCCAAGCGGCAGACAACGGCGGCACATCTGTCCAGGCCTCGGCCACCGGCTTAAGCACACGAGGCCCCCCAGGCGCGTCGCCCTCCGCTGGGTCTCCGGCCCCTTCACCCCCCCCACCACCCGCAACGGCAGCTTCGGCATCCCACACCACCCCAGCCACCATGCGCCGCCCAAAAGGCACGCGCACAAGAGCCCCAGCAGATAGCGAGCGCTCACACAAATAATCAAGAGGGGCCCCAATGCCACTGCGCTGAGGCACCTCCACCGCCACACGCACTGGCACCATCGCCAGCCCCGCAGCGAGCGCCGCCCCCCCTGCTGAAACCCCCAACGAAGCCCCCTCAGGCTGGACAAGCGCAGACGAATTTTCTGTGCGTTTGTTCACGCTCATTCGGGTTGATTCTCAGAAAAGCGGGCTAAGTCACTGATTTTTAAAGGTTTCACACCTATCCACGCAGACTGTGGATAACTTTGTGAGCAAACTGAGCAAACGCGCGCTAAATGCTTGTCAGAGCACACTTCGGCTTGCATTGCACAGAAAACAGGCAGCCCGAGTTGTCTTTATAAATCAAGCACTTAGCCAACCGTCGTAGGGCCTTGTCAATGCCTTGTCACAAAATTAT
The DNA here is from genome assembly GCA_964618825.1 of uncultured Aquabacterium sp. Lineage (GTDB taxonomy): Bacteria > Pseudomonadota > Gammaproteobacteria > Burkholderiales > Burkholderiaceae_C > Aquabacterium. The sequence continues at coordinate 2,442 of CAZUCW010000051.1, read as the reverse complement.
TTCGCCGTCACCGCAAGCCCCATTTTGGGGATAAGTCAATCCCTGAGCGCCCACTCACCGCGGGAAAACCCGCCTTGCGATTGATGCACCGCAAAAAATAGCTCAACGCCACCGTTTCGACTCGCGGTGCACCGCCTCCACCAACGCGGCCACATGCTCCGGCGGCGTGTGCTGGTTGATGCCATGGCCCAGATTAAACACATGCCCGGCACACGACCCATCGGCTTGGCGAATCGGCCCGAAGCTCTCTAACAGCCGTGCCACCTCGGCCTGAATCTGCTCAGGCGAGGCAAACAACACCATCGGATCGAGGTTGCCCTGAATCGCCACCCGATCGCCCACGCGCCGTCGCGCCTCGCCCAAACCGAGCGTCCAATCAACACCTACCACCTCAACATCGCGCGCCGCAATCTGCTCGAGCCATAACCCGCCGCCTTTGGTAAACACGATACGCGGCACGCGGCACCCCTCGTGCTCCGTTTTGAGCTGCGCCAGCACCCGCTGCGTGTAAGCCAAACTAAAGGCCTGAAACGCCCCATCGGCCAACGCCCCACCCCACGAATCAAAAATCATCACCGCCTGAGCGCCAGCCTCGATCTGGGCGTTCAGGTAGGCCGCCACCGCATCGGCATTCACCTGCAAGATCCGGTGCATCAAATCGGGCCGGCTATAGAGCATGGTTTTAACCGTGCTGAAATCGTCCGAGCTACCACCCTCAACCATGTAACAGGCCAGCGTCCAGGGGCTGCCCGAAAAACCGATCAGCGGCACACGCCCCTTCACCACCCCATCGGCGCCCGGCTGCGCCAGAGCCTTGCGAATGGTGCGCACCGCATCAAACACATAGCGTAATTTGTCGAGATCCGGCGGCGCCAGTTGGGCCACATCCGCCTCCGTGCGCACCGGGCGCGCAAACCGTGGCCCCTCGCCTGCGGCAAAACTCAAGCCCAGCCCCATCGCATCAGGCACGGTGAGAATGTCCGAAAACAAAATTGCAGCATCCAGCGGATACCGATCGAGCGGCTGCAGCGTCACCTCGCAAGCCAAATCGGGCTGCGTCGCCAGCCCCATAAAACTGCCTGCACGCTCGCGCGTGGCGCGGTATTCAGGCAAATAGCGTCCGGCCTGACGCATCAGCCACAACGGCGTCACGTCGGTCGGAAAACGCAGGCAGGCGCGCAAAAAACGATCGTTGTGCAGCGCGGGCAGCGCGAGAGTCGAAGACGAGGCAAGAGCGTTCATGGGCAGATTGTAAAAAGAGAAATTACGTGGCCCGGATGGACAACAGCCCGTCGGCCAAAGGCCTGACGGGCTGTTGGATCATCGCGGCACACGCGCGATGCAAGGCGCCGCAAACAGAGGCACAGCGCACCGTGCCCCCATCACGCGCCACACATCACTTGCGGCGATAACGACGAATCGCGGCCAGTTGGGCAACCATCTCGATCAACTCGGATTGCGCCGCAGCCAAGTCGACATCGCTCTTGGCGTTTTTAATAGCCTCTTCGGCCAGACGCTTGGCCTCATGGGCCTTGGCTTCATCGAGATCCTTACCTCGAATGGCGGTGTCAGCCAGCACGGTCACGCGGTCGGGTTGCACCTCGAGAATGCCACCGGCAACAAAGACAAACTCTTCTTCGCCGTTGTCGGCGCGCTCGATACGCACCGCCCCAGGCTTGATGCGGGTGATCAGTGGCGTGTGCTTAGGCAAAATGCCCAACTCGCCACCCTCGCCCGGCAGAGCCACGAGCTTGGCTTCACCCGAAAAGACCGACTCTTCGGCAGAAACAACATCAACGTGGATGGAGGACATGTAAGTGCCTTTCGTTGCTGCCCCTTGCCAAGCCAAAACCTGGCAAGAAGGGCAGACAGTGCCTTAGTTCAGGGTCTTGGCCTTCTCGAAGGCTTCATCGATCGTGCCCACCATGTAGAAGGCTTGCTCCGGCAGGCTGTCGCACTCGCCGTTCACGATCATCTTGAAGCCACGGATGGTTTCCTTCAGGGGCACATACTTGCCCGGAGAACCCGTGAACACCTCAGCCACATGGAAAGGCTGCGACAAGAAACGCTGAATCTTGCGAGCGCGGGCCACGGTGAGCTTGTCCTCGGGGGCCAGCTCATCCATACCCAGAATCGCGATGATGTCGCGCAACTCTTTGTAGCGCTGCAGCGTGCCCTGCACAGCTCGCGCCGTGCTGTAGTGCTCTTCGCCCACCACATGCGGATCAAGCTGACGCGAGGTCGAATCGAGCGGATCCACTGCGGGATAGATACCCAGCGCAGCAATATCACGCGAAAGCACCACGGTCGAATCCAAGTGCGCGAAAGTGGTCGCCGGCGACGGGTCGGTCAAGTCGTCAGCAGGCACGTACACGGCCTGAATCGAAGTGATCGAACCCACCTTGGTCGACGTGATCCGCTCTTGCAGACGGCCCATCTCTT
>CAZUCW010000050.1:14249-17207 GCA_964618825.1 uncultured Aquabacterium sp. | reverse complement strand
CAGGTAGGGAGCACCGCTCTCGCTATGGCGCACCACAAACATATCGGCGTGCAACGCGCTCAGGTTGGCGATGGAGTCGAGCAGGCTCTCGCACGTGGCGGTGCTGCTGCGCGCGATATCGAGATTGATCACATCGGCAGACAGCCGCTTGGCCGCGATCTCAAACGTGGTGCGTGTGCGGGTGCTGTTTTCAAAAAACAGGTTGAACACGCTTTTGCCGCGCAGCAGCGGCACCTTTTTAACCTCGCGGTCGTTGACGCTCAAAAACGTTTCGGCCGTATCCAGAATCTGATGAATGATCTGGCGCGGCAGGCCTTCGGTGGACAGCAGATGGATCAGCTCGCCGTGGCTGTTGAGCTGGGGATTGCGCTTTGCCAGCATCAGGCCCTCTCGATGTTGAAACTGAAAACGCCGGCCTCGCTGCGCGCCAGCGACAAACGCTCAGCCGCCGGCAATGCAATGCGTGCAGCCGAAAACGCCGGCTCGATAGGCAGCTCGCGCCCACCGCGATCCACCAACACAGCCAGCGCCACGCTGGCGGGGCGGCCAAAATCAAACAGCTCGTTGATAACGGCGCGAATGGTGCGCCCGGTGTAGAGCACATCATCGACCAACAGCATGTGCCGGCCTTCAACTTCAAACGGCAGGTTTGTTGGATCGGTGGTGGCGGCCATGCCACGCGAGCCGAAATCATCGCGATGCAGCGCGCTCGAGATCACGCCCGGCGGTGTGGCAAGGCCCAGATCGCGATGCAGCCGCTCAACCAGCCAGGCGCCGCCCGACCAAATGCCCACCAACGCGGTATCGGGCTTGAGCAAAGGGCGCACGCCGGCCAACAGGCTGGCGTAGAGCGCTTCGGCGTCAAGGTGCAAGGTGCTCATGATGCGTGTTCGGTCTCACGAAAATATTGCTCAAGAATGATGGCTGCTGCTGCTGCGTCGATGCTGCGCTCATCGGCCCCGCGCGATTGCGCCTCAACGGTTGAATAGCGCTCGTCGATCTCGAGCACCGGCAGCCCAAAGCGGCCCGCCAATTGCCGCGCAAAACGCCGCGCGCGCCACGTGTTGTCGTGCTCGGCGCCATCGGGATGAAACGGCACGCCCACCACCAGCGCGTCGGGCTGCCACTCGGCAATCAGTTTGTGGATGGCAGCAAAGCGGGCGTCGCCCTCAGCCGCAATCGTGCGCAATGGCGTGGCCTGCCGCATCAAGGTGTTGCCACAGGCCACGCCAACACGCCGCGTGCCGTAATCGAACGCCAACAAAGAGCGAAGCGCGCTCACGCGTGTCCGGCGCTTTGCATCAGCATGCCGGGGTCAACCCCCAGCAGCGCCAGCGCACGGTCGTAGCGCGATTCGACCGGCGCGTCGAAGATCACATCGGGCTCGGCATCCACCGTGAGCCAGCCATTGCGCGAGATCTCATCTTCGAGCTGCCCCGCGCCCCAGCCAGCGTAGCCCAGCGTCACCAACACCCGCCGAGGCCCTGCGCCGCACGACAGCGCTTCGAGCACGTCTTTTGAGGTGGTCATTTCGAGCCCGCCGCCTTCGATCTTGAGCGTCGATTGGTAGCACCCGCCATCGTCGCCCTGGCGCTCATGCAGCACAAAGCCACGCTCGGTTTGCACCGGGCCGCCAAAGTAAACGGGCGCATTGGCCAGATCGGGGCGATCCAGCGAGAGCTCGACCTTTTCGAACAAGCTGCTGAGCTTGATGTCGATGGGTTTGTTGATCACCAGCCCCAACGCGCCGCGCTCGTTGTGCTCGCACAGGTAAATCACTGAGCCGGCGAAGTTCTCATCGACCATGCCCGGCATGGCGATCAGAAACTGATTGGTGAGATTGATGCTGGCAGAGTCGGCAGACATGCCGCACATTTTAGGGCAGCCCCCCAAAATCGCACGATGGCCACCGATTCGCACCCCACCGCATCCGCCCGACACGCGCCGCCCGACACCCCACGCCTGGGCCGCGCCCTGGTGTGGTTCAGACGCGATCTGCGCGTGCACGATCACGCCGCGCTCTACCACGCGCTCAAAGCGGCCCGGCAGGTGTGGTGCGTGTTTGTGTTCGACAGCGACATCCTCGACCCTCTGCCGCGCACCGACCGGCGCGTGGCCTTCATCCACGACAGCCTCGTTGAGCTCGATGCCGCCGTGCAATCGCTCGCACAGCGCCACGGCACGCCGGGTGCCGGGCTGATCGTGCGCCACGGGCAGGCATGCGCTCAGGTGCCGCAGCTTGCCGCCGAGTTGGGGGTTGAAGCTGTTTTCACCAACCACGATCATGAGCCGCAAGCTCTGGTGCGCGATGCGCACGTGCGCGGCGCGCTGGCCAACGCCGGCGTCGCGCTCTATACATCCAAAGATCAGGTGGTGTTTGAAGGCGACGAGCTGCGCACCGCTGCGGGCCGGCCCTTTGCCGTGTTCACCCCCTACAAAAACGCCTGGCTGCATCGGCTCAATGATTTTTATGTGCGGCCCTACCCCGTTGCACGCTACGCCGCCCACCTGGCCGCCTGCCCTGCCACGCATCCACACGGCGTGCCCGCGCTGCACGATATCGGTTTTGAAACCTGCGCCACCGATGAACTCAAGCTGCATGGCGGCACATCTGCTGCACGCGCGCTGCTGGCCGATTTTTTAGAGCGCATCGACAGCTACGACCGCGCCCGTGATTACCCCGCCGTTAAAGGCCCGAGCTATCTCTCGGCACATTTGCGCTTTGGCACGTTGTCGATCCGCGAGCTCGCCAAGCTGGCCTGGGATCGCCTGCGCGCGGGCTCGCGCGGCGCCGAGGTGTGGCTCAACGAGCTGATCTGGCGCGATTTTTATCAGCAAATCCTGCAGCACCATCCACACGTGATCGAGCGGGCTTTCAAGCCCGCCTACGACGCCATCCGCTGGGAGCACAACAAGCTCGCCCACGCCCACTTTGCGGCCTGGTGCGATGGGCGCACC
>CAZUCW010000050.1:0-14239 GCA_964618825.1 uncultured Aquabacterium sp. | reverse complement strand
GGCTATCCCCTGGTGGATGCAGCGATGCGCCAGCTCAACCGCAGCGGCTACATGCACAACCGGCTGCGCATGGTGGTGGCGAGCTTTCTCACCAAAGATCTGGGCCTCGATTGGCGCTGGGGCGAGCGCTACTTTGCCGCGCAACTGCTCGATTTTGATCTTGCCGCCAACAACGGTGGCTGGCAGTGGGCCGCATCAAGTGGCTGCGATGCGCAGCCCTACTTTCGCATCTTCAACCCCGTGCGGCAGAGCGAAAAATTCGACCCCGCCGGCAAATTCATCCGCCGCTACGTGCCCGAGCTCGCCGCGCTGCCCGACCGCACGCTGCACGCCCCCTGGCAAGCACACCCCGAGGATCTGGCCAGCGCTGGCGTGGTGCTGGGGCGCGATTATCCGCACCCCATCGTGGCCCACGACGAAGCCCGCACCCGCACGCTGCAGCGCTACGCCGTGGTGAAAGAAGCCATCCAGCAAAAATAAAAACAGGGGGCGCTGTGCGGGGCGTCAGAACAGCTCGACGTCGCCCACCTTCGAGGCGTCTTCGAGTGCGCCCGAGCGCACCAGCTGGCCGTGGCAGCACACCTGATTGCGGCCATGCTGTTTGGCGTAATACACCGCCTTATCGGCCCGCTCAAACGCCCCGGCTGGCGTGTCGCCCGTGATCACTTCGGTAAAGCCCAGGCTCACCGTTACCCGGCCCACTTGCGGAAAGGCGTAGTTCTGCATGTTCATGCGAAACCGCTCAAACACCCGTTGCGCATCAGCCTCGCAGCTGCAGCGCATCATGATCACAAACTCTTCGCCGCCAAAGCGGTAGAGCCGATCCTGAAACCGAAACGAGCTGCGCAAGATGCGCGCCACCAGCAGCAGCACCTCATCGCCAATCAGGTGGCCATATTGATCATTGACGTGCTTAAAGTGATCGATATCGACCACGCCCAGCCAATATTGCTGCTGTGCGGGCAGATGCCGCCGCCCCTCGCCATCGGTGTCCTCGCCTGCTGCAGCGGCCTCATTGGGTGCAGTGATGGCCGATTTGTAAAAAGCGTCGTCGAACGTTTTGCGATTGAGCAGCCCGGTGAGCGTATCGCGCTGGCTGTAATCGAGCAGCCCCTGAAAATTGCCGTAAATACGCAACAAGGCTTCAATGGTGCGCAGCGCCTCGGCGCCCAAAGGCTGCGCCGTAGCAAACTCGATCACCGATGCCGCACTCGGATCCCCCGACAGCGGAAACACCGTGAGTTGCCGCTCGGGGTGTGCCGGATCGACAGCGATCACCAGTGTCTGGCGCGTGATGCAATCGTCGCGCCAAGGCGCCGAGGCCTTGTCGGGCAGCTCTCGAAAAGCCCGCCAGGGCGGATCAGATTCAGGCGCCACGTCGCCATGGCTCATGCTCGCTGCGGTGAGCCAACGCCACTCGTTGGATTCACCCACCAGCCGATACACCGCCACGCGCTCACAGGGCAGCAAGCTCACGAGCGCCTGCACAAAAGACACATCGACCCGCTCACGATCGCGGTTGGCCGTGAGGTCGGCAAGCAGGTCGATAACTTCAGCCATGTTGAATCATGCGTCTGAACGCCAGCACCAGCGCCGCGTCCGCGTTTTGCCACTCACCCCGCCGCCGCACCCGAGGCGGTCGACAGCGCAGCATAGTGGCCAATCAATGCCAGCAATTCTTCTTCGCTATAGGGCTTGCCGAGGTAGTGGTTCACACCCAGTTCGGCGGCGTAATCGCGGTGCTTTTGCGCAATCCGTGAGGTGATCATGACCACCGGCAGGTCGGCCAGCTTGGCATCGGCGCGGATATTGCGCACGAGATCAAAGCCGTCCATGCGCGGCATTTCGATGTCGGAGAGCACCACCGTCGGACGCTCTTCGGCCAAACGCTCGAGTGCATCGAGGCCGTCTTTGGCCAGGGTGACACGGTAGCCTTCGCGCACCAGCAGACGTTGCGTCACGCGGCGCACGGTGAGCGAGTCGTCCACCACGAGCACGAGCGGCACGGCAGGGGCAGCGTTTTCGGCCACTTCGGGCAGTGCCGGTGCAACCACACCCTGATCCGCAAGGGCTTGCGCGCCCTCGGGGTGCAGCGCCGCAACGGTCATCGCACGGGCCTGTTCGCCATACACCGTGGCCAACGCCACCGGGTTGTAGATCAGCGCAACCGAGCCCGAAGCCAGCAGCGTCATGCCCGCCAAACCCGGCAGGCGCGCGAGCTGCGGGCCAAGGTTTTTAACCACCACTTCTTGGTTGCCCAGCACTTCGTCAACGTGCAAGGCCACGCGCTGCGCTGCCGAGCGAATCACCACCACCGGCAGCGTGCGCCCGGCCTCAAGCCCGCGAGCGCTGATCTGCAGCAACGCGCCCAGCCAGAAGAACGGCAACGTGAGATCAGCAAATGTGTAGGTGCCGCTCTCATACGCCTGCTCAACCTCGGCGGGCTTGGCGCGGCGCACGATTTCGATGAGATGGGTCGGCACGGCCACGGTCGTGTCGCCGCAGCGCAGCATCACCACCTGCGTCACCGCCGTGGTGAGCGGCAGCACGAGCTTGAAGCTGGTGCCCTGGCCCACAGCGGTGGCGGTTTCGATGCGTCCGCCCATGGCATTCACTTCGTTGCGCACCACATCCATGCCGATGCCGCGCCCAGCGAGCTCGGTTACTTTTTCGGCGGTCGAGAACCCCGGGGTAAAAATCAGGCTGGCCAGCTCGGCTTCGGTGGGCTGCTCATCGGGTTGCAGCAGGCCCTGTGCCAAACCTTTGGCGCGAATGCGTTCGAGATTGAGTCCGGCGCCGTCATCACGAAACTCGACGCTCACTTCGTTGCCCTCTTGCCGCAACGACACAACGATCAAGCCGCTGGGCTCTTTGCCCGCCGCCTGCCGCACGTCGGGCGCTTCGATGCCATGCGACACGCAATTGCGCAGCAGGTGCTCAAAGGCCGGCGTCATGCGATCGAGCACGCCACGGTCAACTTCGGTCGAGCCGCCCACGATGTCGAGCCGCACCTGCTTGCCGGTTTCTTTGGCCGCCAGCCGCACCACGCGGTAAAGGCGATCTGACAACCCTTCGAACTCCACCATGCGCGTGCGCAGCAAATCATCTTGCAGATCGCGCGTCAGCCGCGCCTGCGTGGCGAGCTGATCTTCGGCCGTTTCGATCGTGCGCTGCAGGGCGCGCTGCACGGTGGCCACGTCGTTCACCGACTCGGCCATCATGCGGGTGAGCTCTTGAAAGCGCGTGTAGCGATCGAACTCAAGCGGGTCGAAGTTGTCAGACGATTTAGCCGCTTCCATGCGGGTGCTCATCTGCGTTTCAGCCTGCAGCTCGATATCGCGCAGCTGCTGGCGCAAACGGTCGAGGTTGTCGGTCAGATCGCCCAGCGAGCTGCGGATCTGCGTAACCTCAGAGGCCAGACGCGAGCGCGCAATACTCACCTCACCGGCCTGGTTCACCAACCGATCGAGCAGTTGCGCGCGCACACGCACCGCCCCTTGCGAGATGCCGGCATGCGCTTTGGCCACCACACTGGCCGCTTCAGCCGTGGGGCTGAGCGCAAAGCGCGACCAATCAATGCCCGCCTCACCACCCTCTGCAACCACAGGCGGCTGCGAAGCTGCCTCTGCCGTCAAGGGGGGGGTGGATTCGGGCACGGCATCGGGTGCGTTTGGCGCCGAATCCATCGGCTGCTCGGGTGCTGCCACGGGCGTGGCCGCGATCACTTGTTGGGTGGCATCTTCGTAGGCTTGCGCATCTTGGTTGCGCAGCGCTTCGAACACATCGCTGAGCGCATCGGCCTTGGCCTGCAGCTCTTCGACATCGCTGGCTTGGGCCGCGCCGGCAGCGATCAGTTTTTCGATGGCAGATTCGAGGCGGTGCGCCAGCTCGCCCAGACGCATCGCCCCGGCCAGACGCGCGCCGCCTTTGAGTGTGTGCAAGGTGCGCATGCAACCCGTTGAGGCCGACGGATCCCCCGGACGGCGCACCCAATCGCGCATCTGCGCCGCCAGCGTGGGCAGCAGCTCTTGCGCTTCTTCTTCAAAAATCGGGAACAGATCGGCGTCGACCGCATCGACCGCGTCGATGTCGTCATCGATCGTCACCGCCGCTGCGCGCGTCGCCGCCACAGGAGCCGTGCTTGGCGCCACCAGCGGTGCTGCAGCCACTTCGGGCAACGTCTGCAGCGATTTGAATTCGGGCTGCCCCAGCTCGCCAGGCACCGTGGCCTGGTGCTCTTCGGTAACAAACGCCACCAGCAGATCGTCATCAGCCGCGGCGGTGGGCTGAGGCGAGGACGCGGCAACAGGCTCGGCGGCAAGCTCAGGCTCGGCCTCGGCCAACGGTGGCAGGCCGCTATCTTCGAGGCCCGAAACGCTGTCGATGCTGCGCGATTCGAGGCGGTGTGCCACATCGCGCTCTTGCTCGGCCAGCCGATCCAACAAAGCCTGCGGCGGCGATTTCAAGAACCCTGCAGCAAATTGATGCAACAGCCGGCGGATCTCTTCGGCCACATCGCCGTAGAGCTGCGCATCGTCGGCGGTGCCGTTGCCCAGCGATTGGCTGCGCATGAGTGCATGCTCAAGCTGACGCGCGAGGTGCGACAAATCCTGAAAACCCACGGTAGCCGAATTGCCTGCCAGCGAATGCGCCAACGCCACGGCAGCATCGCTCACGGGTCGATCGAGCTCCATCGACCACTCGCCCAGCTCAGCAACCAAGCGGCGCGACAGCTCATCAGCCTCATTCAAAAAGATGTTGAACAGTGGGATGCTGATGCGCAACGAGCCGATCACCTTCACCTGCTCGTTGGGCGATTCGTCTTCGTCCAAAACCTCGGGCGCAATCACCTCGGTGGCCTCGCCCTGAGGCACCACCGCCGGGAACGGAATCACCTCGGCGGATTCCACCAGCGTGGGTTGCGGCACCGCATCGGGCACTGCATCGGGCACGGCCTCTGCCCCCTCATCAGGCAGGGCCAGATCGAGCGCCAACAATTCATCCGCCGCGTCAGCGGGCAAGGCCGAAGCATTGGGCGTGGTGTCGACAAAATCGGCGCCACTCGGAGCCTCGGCAACCTCAGGCGCCTCAACAACCTCAACAACCTCAACAACCTCCACCGCCTCAGCACCATCCAACGCCCCCAAATCGAGGGTGAAAGACACCTCATCGCTGGCCGTCGGTGCAGCCTCAGGCGCCGGAGCCGTCTCAACCACAGGTTCGGACGACGCCACCACCGGCGCAGCCAGCGGCAAATACTGCCCTTGCTGACGCAACGCATCGGCGCTGCGGCGGATCGGCTCACCCCGCCCCGCATCGGGCTGGCGCGCTTCGATCTCATCCGTCCAATCGCGCATCGAATCGAGCACGTCGGTGGTGAGCGTCTGCAAATCAGGGCTGGCCGGATGCTGGGCCGCAAGCCAGGCGTTGTAGAGCTGCTCACACGCCCAGCCGGCTTCACCAAAATCGTTCAGGCCCACCATGCGTGAGCTGCCCTTGAGCGTATGGAAGGCACGGCGCACCACCGTGATCTGCTCAATGTTGCTCGGCTCAACGGCCAGCTGCGCCAGCGCCTCGCGTGCGTTCTCGATCACCTCGCGGGCTTCTTCGAGAAAGATCGCGCGCATCTCATCGTCTTCTTCGAGCCCGGTATCGACCACCGTGGGCGCAATCACCGGCACCAGCGGCGCGGGGGCTGGCGCAGCAACCGGAGCAGCAACCGGCAACGGTGTCGCCCAAGCCGATTCAGCCGACGCCACCGCCAACGGCTCGCCCGGCGCCCCCAGCTCATCAAGCCCGATGGGCTCAGACACCGATTCGACGAAATCCGCCATCGCCTGAGCCACCTGCTCGCGGGCGAGTTTTTCGGTGTCGTGCCCAGCGCCCGGCAACTCGGCCTGCTCGATGGCCGCCTGAGCGTTTGAAATCGTGGCGGCCAACGCTGGCTGCTCAACCACCGTCGGCTCGTTAGAGAGCAAATCGAGGCTGTGCGACACATCGGCCAGCGGCACGGCCTCAGAGGCGGCGGCTTCGGCCACCGATTGCGCCTGCTCGATCAAGCGCGGCGCATCGGCAAAGGTGAGCGACAACTCAGGCGCAGACGCCTCGGCAACAAGTTCGGGGGCCGGCGCCTCACGCCGTCCGGCGAGTGATTTCAGCAGCCCCGTATCGGCATCGAATGTAAACAGCGATTTGGCCAGATTGGGCTGCACGCTGAGCATGTCGATCAAAAAGCCCAACGCCCCCAAGTTGCTCGCCAGGCGATCAAAATAACCCTCATCAGCCGCCTGCTGCGTGCTCACCTGCCCGCTGGTGAGGCGATCAATGTCGTCGCACATGCGCACAACGGCCTGCGATGCCTGCCCCAGATCGAGCACCGAGAACACCCCGCGCATGGCTTTGAGCTGGCCGGGCACCTGAATCAGCGGGCCACGCTCATCGGGCTGGCGGAAAAACTGATCGATCTGCTTTTCGGCCTCGGACAAATTCGTGCGCAGCTCTTGCACCACGCTGCCCATCGTTTGCCGATCAGACACGCGGCGATAAAGCTCCTCCATCCAGCCTTCGAGCTGCTCGGGCTCGGCGCCCTCTCGCACGGCCTCAATGCGCTGCGCCAGCCGCTTGATGCGGCGCGCCAAATCGGCGTGATCCAGATCGCCATCTTCGAGCGACGCCTCGAGATACAGCACGCTCGTAGCCACCTCCATGGCCAACGGAGCCGGAGGCACAGCGCCCGATTGCACGGTGCGCGCCACCGTGTCTTGCAAAGCGTTCGAGAGCGATTCGCCCTCGGGATAGAGCTTGATCAGCGATTCGCCCACCAGCGAAAACTGCTCGGGCAGCGCCGGCAGCCGCAGCAATTCGCCACCCGCCACCGCCGACCACACCTCTTTGGCCGAAGCCACGCGCTTGCGCGCCTGAGCCAGCCAAGCCGGATCAAAACGGCCCAGATTGGCCGCGTTGTAATCCACGGGCGACACATCGCCCAGCTCGTAGGCGACACGCGCCGCATCGAGATACGGCGTCGGTGCAGCCCCTGCAGCCAGCGCACGCGCCTGAGCACAGAAAAACAGCAAATCCTGAGCCAAACGCTGCGGCGATTCGGCATTGCCCAGCGCCTGGGCACGCAGCTGCGCCAACAGACGCGACGCCGTGCGCTTGGTGTGCACATCTGCCGGGATACGGCCCGCGCCCTGCCCCTCAAAGAAACCCGCCGCCAGCCGCCACAGCGTGGCCAACTGGCCCGACAAACTGCCAGACAACTCGGCGCACAGCCCTGCCATCTGCTGGTACGTTTGCGCACCCGGCGCCCGCATTACCGACAACAGCAAGGTTTCAAACTCATTGAGGGTGCGCGCATCAGCAGCACGCGACGCCTCCGCCGACAGCGCAGATGGCGCACTCCAATCACGCCAGCGCCAATCTTGCGCCCACAAATCTGCCGGATGCACCCGCTCGGCGCCCGCCAGCGCCTGCACCGCTTGATACTGCGGAAACAACGCCACCGCCGGCACCGGCTTGCCCGACAACAAGCGGGTGATGTAATCGAGCAGCGCAAACGAGGCTTTCTCGATCGCCTCCACCGCAGCCACATCCAGCTTATGAGGCTTGGCCACAAAACGCTGCACCGCCGCTTCGCTGGCACGCAACAAGGTTGCGCCGGCGCTCAGATTCACCAATTCAAGCGCGCCCACGCCCTGATGCACATGCAGCCGGGCCGTGCGCAACACCGCCGGATCAACCGCATCGACATCCGAACCCGCATTGGCTTCGGTTTCTTTGAGATAGCGACGCAGCGCCTTATGGGCCGTGTCGAGCGATTTACGCAGTTCTTCTTGAACCCAGGCCAGGGCGCTGAGGTCGTTGTTGGACTCGGGGGTTCGAGTATTCATCCGGCGGCGCCTTCAAAGTGCATCCACGAGTGCAGCTCGATCAAGCAATCTTGAATCGAGACACCGACTGCTTCAGTTCTTCAGCGATCTTCGACAGCTCGCGCACCAGCTGTGTGGTTGATCGTGTGCCCTCGCCGGTTTGCTCGGTCACCGCAAAAATGTGCTGGATGTTGGACACCACCACATTGGCGGATTCGGCTTCGTTGAGCGCCTGACGCGAAATCTCTTGAATCAGATCAGCCAAACGGCGCGACACGCGGTCGATATCGCCCAGCGCAGAGCCAGCGGCGTCAGACAGCCTCGCCCCTTCAACCACACCCTGTGTCGAACGCTCCATAGCGGCCACAGCGTCTTGGGTATCGGTCTGAATGGTTTTCACCAGCGCAGCAATCTGTTTGGTTGCGTCTGCTGAACGTTCGGCCAGACGCTGCACCTCTTCTGCCACCACCGAGAAACCTCGCCCGGCTTCACCGGCTGACGCGGCCTGAATGGCAGCGTTCAAGGCCAGCACGTTGGTCTGCTCGGTAATGTCTGAAATCAGCTCTGTAATTTCGCCAATCTCTTGCGACGACTCACCCAGCCGCTTGATCCGCTTCGATGTGTCTTGAATCTGATCGCGAATGGCATTCATACCGCCGATGGCGTTTTGCACTGCGGTCAAGCCGGTTTCGGCGGCGGTCAGCGATTGGCGAGCCACCTCGGCGGAGTGCAGCGCCTGCGCAGACACCTCGTTAATGCGTCCCGCCATCTGCAGCACCGATTCGCCGGTTTCACGAATCTCGCGCAGCTGCTCATCGGATGCAGCCAACAGCTCGGTTGAGGTCGAATCCACGTGCTGCGTGGTTTCGGTCACCCGCAACACCACGTCTTGCACCTGCGCCACCAGCGTGCGCAGCTCTTCCACCGTAAAGTTCACCGAGTCGGCAATCGCGCCCGTGATGTCTTCGGTCACCGTGGCTTGTTGCGTCAAATCGCCTTCAGCCACTGCCTGCAGCTCGTTCATCAATCGCAAAATAGCGGCCTGGTTGGCGTCGTTAACGCGCTTGGCTTCGCGCTGTTGGCGTTCGGCTTCGAGCTTTTGCTGCTCAGCCAAAGCGCGGCGGTTTTGCTGATCGGTCATGTAAACACGCAGCAGGCCATACGCACCCGCCACCACCATCAGCAACGCCGCGATGATGATGGCAAGGTTGATCACACCAATACCCGCGCCGGCAGCCAGCCGCGTCTGCACCTCTTCAAGGCCTTTGCGCAAGCTTTCGCTCTCAGCGATGATCGCGGCCTGCGCATCACGCGCGGCCACCAAGCCCTGCAGCGACCCCAGAATAAACGTCGCTTCTTCACGCGTTTGCTCGAACATCTGCAGCAGCGCCGCAATCTGCTCTTTAGTTTCGGCGTCTTTCGATGCGGTCAGGTGCAACTCGGCATTGCCCTCGGCCAAGCCCTGCGCAATTTCGCGAAAGGCGTTCAAGTCTTTGCCCAGCAAAAACACCGCCTCGGTCGATACCCCCTCCACGGTCAGAAATTCGTTAGCCGATTTACCGATACGCTGCGTCAACATCACCAGCTGGCCCGCAGCAGCCACATCCGCCGGCGCCGAGTTGTGCTGCACCTTGAGCTGCGAAATCGAATCCGCCAGCTCCATCAAATCGGACGACTGCTGATTCACCTCGCGCAGTGATTTGCCCACTTTCGTCAGCACCGCCTGCTGCCCCAACAGCACCTTGGCATTTTTCTCGGCGTGATCCACCAGCGGCAAAACCGGTGCCAACGCTTCTTGCGCAGCCTTGGGCGCAGCCGTCAGCCCCATCGCGGCATCACCGGCCTTCAGGCCACGCGCATTGCCAGCCAGCACCTCAACCGCGTTTTTCACCTCGGGGAATGCACCCGCGCTACCGATCAGCGCCTGCGACACCGACTTCGCCAAACGCTGCGATTGCGTCAGCGCACGGCCAACCGCACCCACCTGAGCTGCGCGTTCGTTGGCGGTTTTCACCGACCAAAACGCCGCACCGCCCAAACCAATACCGCCGATCAGCAGCGTGATCAGCAACGTGCGTTGCTGGCGCCCCAAGCTCCAACGGCCAATGAGTGGCAAACCCGTGTTGGGTTCAAGCGAAACCGGCTCCTCACTCACCCCCTCAGGACGCAGCCGCGTATCCCCAAAATCGCCAGGCAGCTCAGACGGTGCGGCCTCAGAGATGATCGACGAATCGGCCCCTGCCGCATTGAGCGTGCTGGGCGCGGTGGTATCGTGCTCCGCACCCGCCTGCGTCGTAGCCGCATCACCCCCCGGGTAAGCGCCCTTGGCGTCAGCCGAGTCCTGCGGATTGCTGGAATCCTTGATTTTGTCTAGGAAACTCATAGATACCTCTTGCTCTTCTGGAAAGAGAGGCAGCGCCCAGAGCTCGTCCGCGCCGCCAACGATCAATCAATCAACGATCTTCAAAAACGCTTCACTGCCGGCCAGCGCTGCCAAGCCGATTTCGTGCCACGAGCGCCCTTGCGCATCGCGCCACACCCCCAGCACAAAGCCGGGCAGCCCCGCCGCATCGCGCGGCTGCGCCACCAGGTTTTCACGACCACGCAAACCGGCCAAACGATCAACCAGCAAGGCGCAATTGAGCTCAAGCGACGGGTTAAACGCCACGAGGCTCGACTGTTCGCGCCCCAGCGCCTCAAGCGACACACCGTCCGTGCGCAAGCCAACAAACGCCGCCAGATCTACCACCGAATGCAAATGACCGCGCAAATTGGCCACCCCCAAAAACCACGCAGCGGTGTGCGGCACATGCAGACAACTCAGGCGCCCGGTAAAAATTTCACCCGCCTCGGCCAACGGCAACAAAAAACCGCGCCCACTGGCCTCAACGGCCAGCCAGGTCGCGGTTGCGGCCTCGTCTTTCGATGCTTGCAGTCGCTGTGCCAGGCGGCTTTGCAACTCCCGTAGGGCTTCTCTTTTTGACATTCAGACTTTGAAGAGTTCGTTCGGTGGACGGTCTCTCAGCGTCGTGCGCCAGAACTCAACCGAAGGCCTTGATCTTGGCCACCAGTTCGTCGGCGTTAACGGGCTTGACCACGTAATCGCTCGCCCCCTGACGCATTCCCCAGACCTTGTCTGTTTCTTGGTTTTTGCTGGTGCAGATGATCACCGGCACGTTGGCGAAATTCGGATCGCGGGTAATGGCGCGCGTGAGCTGAAAACCATTTTGCCCGGGCATGACGACATCCATCAGGATCAGATCAGGTTTTTCTTCGGCCAGCCGGCGCAGCGCCTCTTCGCCATTTTCTGCAGTTCGCACCAGATATCCACGCTTGGTTAGCAATTCGCTCAAATGATGCAACTCAGTTTTTGAATCATCCACCAACAGGATTTTTTGAATTGGCATGGTCGTCTATCCTCAATCAGCAATCAGGCGCGCTCGCCTTAAAAATCAGACCGCTATTTCGGCAGAATCGAAATGGGGTCACCCTGCAGAAATCAAACGGTTACACGGTGCTGTTCGACCGCTTGCAACAACTGATCCTTGGTAAACGGTTTGGTCAAATAATCTTCAGAACCCACCATGCGTCCGCGCGCCTTATCAAACAAGCCATCTTTCGACGACAGCATGATGACGGGCACACCCGCAAAATTAGGATTGCGTTTGATGATGGCGCAAGTCTGGTAACCATCCAGACGCGGCATCAGGATGTCGCAAAAAATCAGATCGGGCTGATGATCGCTAACCTTAGCCAGCGCATCAAAACCGTCTTCGGCCAGCACGACTTCGTAGCCGCCCTGTTTCAAAAAGATTTCTGCACTGCGGCGGATGGTATTGCTGTCGTCGATAACCAGCACCTTTATAGTAGCGCGGGTTTCGCCTGCGGCTGCATCACTCACGGGTCGTACTCCTTCACGACGACGGCCCGCTATGGGGCCGTATATCGATGAACTAGATTTGCACCATTTCAAAGTCCTCTTTGCGTGCACCGCATTCTGGGCAAACCCAGTCTGTCGGCACATCCGCCCAGGGTGTTCCTGGTGCGATGCCCTCGTCGGGGCAACCGGCGGCTTCGTCGTAAATCCAACCGCAAATGAGGCACATCCAAGTCTTGAATTCCGTCACGTTCTTTGTACGAGCGCTTGTCTACAATGCTCGAAGATTGTAGCGATGCGAATCCGTTGAAATGCGAGGGTTTGTGGGCACAAACGCAACAATCTCCCACG
This sequence comes from uncultured Aquabacterium sp., assembly GCA_964618825.1. GTDB lineage: Bacteria > Pseudomonadota > Gammaproteobacteria > Burkholderiales > Burkholderiaceae_C > Aquabacterium. The sequence continues at coordinate 2,140 of CAZUCW010000050.1, read as the reverse complement.
GGATCAGGGTTTAGTACACGAAATGCCGCAGCCCTTTCAGCCTCGGGTCGGCATACGATTTGTATGCCTGCGATATTTTTCTTCTCTTTCTCTTCTTCTTGCTCTCTTCTGCCGCAAGGCACCACCTGCGCCGCAGACGCGCGCTTTTCACCGCTTTGCATGACTTCTTCTACGTCCACCGCCCCCGCCGATCACGAAACTTTTGGCGCCGAGCATGAGCCGCCCGCGCCAATTTGCGTGATGAGCTTCAACGCTAGCGAGCCCAGCGGGGCCAGTGGCGTGGCAGCCGATGTGGCCACGATTTCGGCCATGGGCGCGCATCCGCTGCCAGTTACCACGTCGATCATCTTGCGCGATACCGCTGAAGTGTTCGATTCGCACGAGATCGACCCCGAGGTGGTCGTCGAGCAGGCACGCAGCATTCTTGAAGATGTGCCGATCGGCGCATGGAAGGTCGGGTTTCTTGGCAGCGCCGAAGGCGTGAGTGCCGTGGCCGAGATCCTTTCTGATTACCCCGATGTGCCGCTGGTGGCCTATTTGAGCAACGTGTCGTGGCTCAACGATGAGGCCGAGATGGCGTATCTCGATGCGTTCCGCGAGCTGATCTTGCCGGCCACGATGGTGCTGGTGGGCAACCACAAAACTTTGACGGATTTTTTGCTACCCGAATGGGATGCCGAGCGCCCGCCGTCGGCCCGTGAGCTGGCGGTGGCCGCAGGCGAAGCCGGTGCACGCTGTGTGCTCGTTACCGGCATGCAATTGCCCGATCAGCATATCGATAACGTGCTGGCCGCGCCCGAGGGTGCCATCACGGGCGAGCGCTTCGAGCGCTTCGACACCACGTTCATCGGCGCGGGCGAGACACTCTCGGCTGCCTTGGCCTCGATGCTGGCCAGCGGCAACGAGCTGCATGTGGCGGTGTCCGAATCCCTGAGTTTTTTGGATCAGGCTCTCGATGCGGGCTACCGCCCGGGTATGGGCAATGTGGTGCCCGATCGCTTTTTCTGGGCGCTGCCGCCCGGAGATGAAGACGATCAGGCGAGCGAATCGGCCGAGATGCCCGACGATCACCTGCCCACACCCAACAAACGGCAAATCCATTGAGCCACTGAGCCGCCAGCACCCCTGCGCGCTTGCATTGACACGCGGCGCTCGCGAGGGCCTCAGCGGCTTTCAATCGCTTCGATAACAGCCTTTAACGCACGCCGCACAACGCTCATGTCTGACGCTCTCTTTTCTGCCGATCTGCCCGCCAGCAACCGCAACGCTCTGTTGTTCGAACGCGCTCAGCGCAGCATTCCGGGTGGGGTGAATTCACCGGTGCGCGCGTTTCGCGCTGTGGGCGGCACACCACGCTTTATCAGCCGCGCCGAGGGGGCCTATATTTTTGATGCCGAGGGGCGTCGCTATATCGATTACATCGGCTCATGGGGCCCCATGATCTTGGGCCACGGCCACCCCGCCGTGCTCGAAGCGGTGCAAAAAGCCGCGCTCGACGGCTTTTCTTTCGGCGCCCCCACCGAGCGCGAGATCGAGCTCGCCGAAGAAATCCTGAAGCTCGTGCCCAGCGCGGATCAGGTGCGTCTGGTGAGCTCGGGCACCGAAGCCGGCATGAGCGCTATCCGCCTGGCACGCGGCTTCACGGGCCGCAGCAAGATCATCAAGTTTGAGGGCTGCTATCACGGCCATGCCGATGCCTTGCTCGTTAAGGCCGGCTCGGGGCTGGCCACCTTCGGCCACCCCACCAGCGCTGGCGTGCCCGCTGAGGTGGTGCAACACACGCTGGTGCTCGAATACAACAACATCGCCCAGATCGAAGACGCCTTTGCAACGCAAGGCGCCGATATTGCCTGCGTGATGATCGAGCCCATCGCCGGCAACATGAACTTCGTGCGCGCACAGGTGCCGTTCGTCAAGCGCATCCGCGAGCTGTGCGATCAACACGGCGCACTGTTCGTGTTCGACGAAGTAATGACGGGTTTTCGCGTCGCTCTGGGCAGCGCGCAAAGTCTGTACGCCCAAGCCATCCCTGGCTTCAAGCCCGACCTCAGCGTGTTCGGCAAGGTGATCGGCGGCGGCATGCCACTGGCAGCTTTCGCCGGCCCACGCGAGGTGATGGCCAAACTGGCGCCGTTGGGTC
>CAZUCW010000049.1:1661-17258 GCA_964618825.1 uncultured Aquabacterium sp. | reverse complement strand
GTTTCAGACTCCTTGGGATTCGGGAATGACTTGGGTGTGGCTGTATGGGAGGCGATGCCGCCGGGTCACTCGACCACGGCCATGATGTCTTCCTCGCGCATCACGAGCAGCTCGTCGCCGTCGACCTTGACGGTCTGGCCGCTGTACTTGCCGAACAGCACGCGGTCGCCAACCTTCACGTTCAGGGCCACAAAATCGCCCTTGTCGTTGCGCTTGCCCGGGCCCACGGCCAGGATCTCGCCTTGATCAGGTTTCTCGGCGGCGGCGTCGGGGATGACGATGCCCGAGGCCGTTTTGGTTTCGTTTTCGAGGCGCTTGACGATCACGCGATCATGCAAGGGGCGAAGTTTCATTTCAGCTCCTAAGTTGTAGAAGGTGTTTGAGATCAAGATTTGATCGGGCTTTTTTGGTGAGTGAGTGCTCACCTTAAGCAATTTAGCACTCGTCTTGCGAGAGTGCTAACAGCTTCATTATATGAACGGATTGCGTGCTTTCAAGAGGGCCTTGTGAAGCAGTGACGATTGATTTCGGTAAATATTCGAAGCCGCTTGCCGATAGATCAAGCGGGCCTGCCATCGCGCCTGTAGGCCCGGCCAGACACACCATGCTCAAAAAGATTCCAGTTCAACAACTTGCGCAGGGGATGTTCATTCATGCCTTTGAAGGGTCGTGGGTGGATCATCCTTTTTGGCGCACGAAGTTCGTGATTCGTGATGACGACACGCTGCGCAAAGTGTGGGAGAGCGGGGTCAAAGAGTGCTGGATCGACACCGCCCAGGGCAGCGATGTGCCTAGCGATGAGCCGTCCGGGGTGGCGCCCAAGCGGTCGGCGCCGCCAGTGCCGCGTGCGGCATCTCAGGGGGTGCCCAACACGGTGCATGGCGGGCTTGATGAGCCGCACAGCGGGCGCCCGGCGGCGTTTGAGCGGGCAGATCCGGGTGAGCCTTCGTCGATGTCTGAAGAGCTCAAGCGGGCGGCGGTGTTGTGTAAGCGCTCGACCGAAGCCGTGCAGTCGATGTTTAAAGAAGCCCGGTTGGGCAACGCCATCGATGCCGAGGCGTGCGTGCCGTTGGTGAACGATATTGCCGATTCGGTTTATCGCAACCCCGGGGCGCTGGTGAGCCTGGCGCGGCTCAAAACTGCCGACGAATACACCTACATGCATTCGGTGGCGGTGTGTGCGCTGATGGTGGCGCTGGGGCGCACGCTGGGGCTCGACGAAAACCAGTGTCGCGAAGCGGGGCTGGCCGGGCTGTTGCATGATTTGGGCAAGGCGCTTACGCCGCAAGAGGTGCTCAATAAGCCCGGCAAGCTCACCAAAGAAGAATTCGAAATCATCAAACAGCATCCGGTGCTGGGTTACGAGATGCTGCTCACGGGCAAGGCGGTGAATGCGGCGGCGCTCGATGTGTGTCGACATCATCATGAGCGCATGGATGGCACGGGCTACCCCGACCATCTGCCAGCTGAGCAGATTTCGCTGCTCGCTCGCATGGGCTCTGTGTGCGATGTGTATGACGCGGTGACGTCGAACCGGCCCTACAAGGCGGGGTGGGATCCAGCGGAATCTATCGCGCAGATGGCCAGTTGGAAGGGGCACTTCGATCCGGCGGTTTTCCAGGCGTTTGTTAAAAGCCTGGGTATCTACCCCACCGGTTCGCTGGTGCGGATGTCGTCGGGCAAGTTGGCCGTGGTGATCGAGCAAAACCCGCAGGCCCTTACGGCGCCGAAGGTGAAGGCGTTTTTCTCGCTCAAATCCGAGTTGCCGATCAATCCTGAAATCATTGATTTGTCGAGATCAAACTGCCGCGATCGCATCGAGGGACGTGAGTCGCCGGCGAAGTGGAACTTTCCGCATCTCGATGAACTGTGGGCCGGTGAAGAGATTGCCCGGCGGGGGCGCTGAGCGGTGCGCGGGCTGCGCGCGTTCAGCAGACTTCTTTGGCGTGGCCGATCCAGGGTGTGGCGGCGCTGTGCGTGAGCACGGCGTGATAGCGGGTGGGCGGCAGGATGCGCCAGCGGGCGCGCAGGCCGGTAAGGTTTTCGGCCAGCAGATCTTCGATCGGTTGGGCCGGTATCCAGGCGGCGTAGCGCCCGTGTTGCCATGCTTGCTGCACGGCGCGCAGGGCTCCCCGGGTGTGGTTGCGCTGCAGTTGCCAGCCGATGAGCGAAGCCAGCAGCGCAAAGCTGCGTGTGCGCTGTTGCGGGTAGCAAAAAGCCAGCACGCACATTTCGCCGAGGGTGTCGCCGCCGTAGCCGGTGAGCACATGAAAAACATCGTGCAGCGCGCGCAGCCTCAGCGTGAGGTATTGGCGATCAGACAGCGCTGTGGTGGGCGTGTGCCAATCGAGGTGTGATCCATCAAAAAGCGGTAGGGCGCCCGGGTTGAGGTGGGCTTGTTCTTGGCGCGCGATGAACGCGGCATAGGCGTGCCCCAAGGTGCCTTCGGGCAAACGCTCGAGTGCGGCGCGGTTGTGCAGCAGGGCCGGCAGCGAGCGGCGCTGCTGCAGGATCTTTTGCCCACCGGGGTGGGCCGTCATGCGCTGTGCCAGCCGCCAGGTGGTGCTGCCGCGCAGTGCTTCGGTGAGCGCCAGAATCTGCGGCGTGTCGAGTGGGTTGTTCAGGCACGCCCGCAGCGAGCGCCATGCCTGCAGGGGGCGGATCGGCGGGCAATCGTCGTTGAAGTTGGGCATGGCGGGCTCCCTCGTTTTTTCTTGATTTGAGGGGGCACTGTCTCGCACACACCCGGCAGCGCGCTGCGGGTTAACCCTGTTCCCCCACCGAGGGGGGGTTTGTGTGAGCAGATGCAGGCGGTCTGTTACGACGATGTTGCCGTGGCGGCGTCGATGCGGCGCATTTCGGCTAGGGCTTCACGCGCCCAGCCGACCCAGCCCTGCTCAAACATTAAGCCGGTGCGCAGGATGAGGTGCTGCAAACGTGCTTCGCGGCTGGTGAGTTTGTCGGGGGTGAAATCGCGTTGCTCGATGGCGCGGTAGGCTTGTACGCGGGCTTCGTGCAACGCCAGGTGGCGTGCGAGTTCGGCATCGATCCCCAGCGGCCCGATCACGGCATCGGCGCGCAGGCGCACGCTGAGTTCGTCGCGCAGATCGAGTGGCGCGCAGGGCTCTTGTGCCCAGCGTTTGAGCTCACGTTTGCCCGCCGGCAGCACGCTGTAGAGGCGTTTGCGGGTTTTGCCGCCGTCGGGCGCGGCGCGTGAGCGGATCCAGCCGGCGGCCTCCATGCGGGCGAGCTCGCGGTAGATCTGCTGGTGGGTGGCGTGCCAGAAAAAACCGATGGATTTGTCAAAGCGCCGTGCGAGGTCGTAGCCCGAAGACGATTTTTCGATCAGTGAGGTGAGCAAGGCGTGAGTGAGCGACATGCCGGCAGTCTAAGGGCATGGATTCGCGTTATGCAACTGGTTGCATACATGCAGAAGTCTGAACTATATTTATGCAACTTGTTGCATAGCTTGTTGCCGTGCATGCCAGCCACCCTCAAACCACTGAGAGAGCCACCTCATGAACACTTCAACCGCCACGTCGTACCCGCACCTGTTGCAACCGCTCGATCTGGGCTTTACCACGCTGCGCAATCGTGTGCTGATGGGTTCGATGCATTTGGGGCTCGAAGAGGCACCCAACGGCTTTGCCCGCATGGCCGCTTTTTATGCCGAGCGCGCCGCCGGCGGTGTGGGCCTGATCGTTACGGGCGGCATTGCGCCCAACGATGCAGGGCGTGCCTATATGGGGGCGGCCAAGCTCACGACGGATGAAGAGGTTGAGCAGCACAAGCCGGTGACGAAAGCCGTGCACGATGCCGGCGGCAAGATCGCCATGCAGATTCTGCACACGGGCCGCTATGCCTTTCATCCGGCACTGGTGGGCCCCAGCCCCATCAAGGCACCGATTTCGCCGATGGCCCCGCATGAGCTGACCGCCGCTGAAATCGAGCAGACCATCGAGGATTACGCCCACTGTGCTGCCATGGCTCAAAAAGCCGGCTACGACGGCGTTGAGGTGATGGGGTCCGAGGGCTATCTGATCAACCAATTTATCGCCGCATGCACCAATCAGCGCACCGATGAGTGGGGCGGCTCGTACGAAAACCGCATGCGTCTGCCGGTTGAGATCGTCAGGCGCGTGCGCCAGCGCGTGGGGCCCAGCTTCATCATCATCTATCGCTTGTCGATGCTCGATCTGGTTGAAGGCGGTTCGAGTTTTGATGAGGTTGTGCAGCTGGGTGTGGCCATTGAGGCCGCGGGTGCCACCATCATCAACACGGGCATTGGCTGGCATGAGGCCCGCATTCCCACCATCGCCACCAGCGTGCCGCGCGCCGCGTTTGCCTGGGTAACCGAGCAGATGAAGGGCAAGGTGAAGATCCCCCTTGTTACCACCAACCGCATCAACACGCCCGAGGTGGCCGAGCGGGTGTTGGCCGATGGGCAGGCCGATATGGTGTCGATGGCGCGTCCGCTGCTGGCCGATTCGGCGTTTGTTAACAAGGCGGCAGCAGGCAAGGCCCATGAGATCAATACTTGCATTGGCTGCAATCAGGCCTGTCTGGATCACATCTTCAGCGGCAAGATCACATCGTGTTTGGTGAACCCCCGCGCCTGCAACGAAACCGAGATCCAGATCGCGCCGACTGCGCAGAAAAAGCGCGTGGCGGTGGTGGGTGCCGGCCCTGCGGGGCTGGCGGCTGCAACGACCGCTGCGCAACGCGGCCATGAGGTGATCTTGTTTGAAGCCGATAAAGATTTGGGCGGCCAGTTCAATGTGGCCAAGCAGGTGCCCGGCAAAGAAGAGTTCTACGAGACGCTGCGTTATTTTCGAGAGCAGATTGCGATCACGGGTGTGCAGGCCCGCTACAACACTCGCGTGTCGGCCGACGATCTCATCAAGGGGCGGTTTGATGAGGTGATTCTGGCCACCGGTGTGACGCCGCGCACGCCAGCCATTGAGGGGGTGAACCACCCGAAGGTGATGAGCTATCTCGATGTGTTGCGCGACAAAAAACCCGTGGGCCAGACCGTGGCCGTGATCGGCGCGGGCGGCATTGGCTTTGATGTGTCTGAATACCTCACGCACGAGGGCGAGAGCCCTTCGCTGAACATCGCCAAGTTCAATGAAGAGTGGGGCATCGGCTCAACGGTTGAACACCGTGGCGGTCTGGCACAGCCGCATTGCCCAGCGCCTGCTCGCCAGATTTATTTGCTGCAGCGCAAGGCCAGCAAGGTGGGCGATGGCCTGGGCAAAACCACGGGCTGGATCCATCGCACCTCGCTCAAAAACCGCAACGTGCAGATGTTGGCGGGCGTTACCTATCGCAAGATCGACGACGCTGGCCTGCACATCACGTATGACGGCAAGGATCAGGTGCTGCCGGTCGACAACGTGGTGCTGTGCGCGGGCCAAGAGCCGTTGCGCGAGCTGCAAGCCGGGCTCGAGGCCGCCGGCCAGAAGGTGACGCTCATCGGCGGCGCCGATGTGGCTGCCGAGCTCGACGCCAAACGCGCCATCAAGCAAGGTATCGAGGTGGCCGTGGCGCTGTGATGCCGCGATCCGTGATCGATTCATCCCCCAAGAAAGGTTTTTGATCTATGAGCACCGCACTCACCCCGCCAACACTCGAAACGCTGTCGATCAACGTGGCCGATCACATTGCCACGGTGCGTCTGAACCGGCCCGATAAGGCCAATGCAATGAACGCGGCCATGTGGCAAGACATCCGCACGGCCTTCACCTGGATCGACGCCCAGCCCGAGGCGCGCGTGGCGGTGCTCGAAGGCGAGGGCAAACACTTCACCTCGGGCATTGATCTGCAGATGTTCATGAACCTGCTGCCGCAGATCAAAAACGATTGTGAGGCTCGCACGCGCGAAAACCTGCGCCGCGTGATTCTTGATATGCAAGACACGTTGACGAGCCTTGAGCGCTGTCGCAAGCCGGTGCTCGTGGCCATCCACGGGGCGTGTATTGGTGGCGGTGTCGATCTGATTTGCTGCGCCGATATGCGCTATTGCTCTGCCGAGGCCACTTTTTCGATCAAAGAGATTGATATCGGCATGACGGCTGATGTGGGCACGTTGCAGCGTTTGCCCAAGCTCGTTGGCGATGGCATCGTGCGCGAGCTGGCCTATACCGGACGCAAGGTGGATGCGTCCGAGGCACAGCGCATCGGGCTCGTGAACCGTGTTTTTGATACGCGCGAGGCGCTGCAGGCCGGCGTGCGCGAACTGGCCGCCACGATTGCGGCCAAATCACCGCTGTCGGTGCGTGGCACCAAAGAGATGCTCAACTACTCGCGTGATCATTCGGTGGCCGATGGGCTTAACTACATTGCCACCTGGAACGCCGCGATGTTGATGTCCAACGACCTCACCGCCGCCATGATGGCGGGCATGAGCAAGCAAACCCCGACCTTCAAGGATTGAGCCGTTGCGCGCATTGCTGGCGTGGCGGCTTGAACGTGGCTTGGGCGTGGTATTTCGCACGCGGGTTGCGTCTTTGCCACTGCTGGCGGTGTGCCCGTTTGCCCCATTGCGCCGATAAGCAACACTGCAGCAACATCGTGGCCAGAGCATGATTCTTTGTTGCTTGCTGCAGGCAGCAGAGGTTAATAGGGCGGACGAAAGGCGGCGATGACGGCAAAGGCATCTCGGGCAGGCAGGGCGATGCGTGTGATTTACGCGGTGCGGTCGATCTGTTCGATCGGGGTGGGGCATGCAGTGAGCAGCCTGGGGCTGCTGGCCGGGCTTGGCCTGTTGTGTGGGGCGCCGGCGGCGCGGGCCGATGAACCGGCGCGGGTGATCGTCAAACTCAAATCGTCGTCGAGCCTGCTGCAGGTGGCGGGCGAGAGCGTGGCCGCCGGGGGCGCATCGGGCGGCTCGTCGCGCATGAGCCGCCTGGGGTTGCGTGCCGGGGTGCGCGTGAGTGAGGCGCGGCAGATCGGTGCGCGTTTGCATGTGGCCACGGCATCGGGCATGAGCTCGCAAGCCTTGGCTGCCAAGCTGGCGCAGCAATCGGATGTCGAATACGCCGTGGTCGATCAGCGGCGCCAGCGCACGAGCCTGGTGCCCAACGATCCGCGCTATCCATCGGGGCAATCCAGCCCCTATCCGGCTGCCGGGCAGTGGTACGCGCAGTCGTCTGACAGCACCATTGTGTCGGCCATCAATGCACCCACGGCGTGGGGGTTGAGCACGGGCAGCGCATCGGTGGTGGTGGCGGTGCTCGATACGGGGGTGCGCTTCGATCACGTTGATTTGGCCAACAAGCTGCTGCCGGGCTACAACTTCATCTCTGATGCGTCGATGGCCGGCAACGGCACTGGGCGCAGCAGCGATGCTTCTGATCTGGGCGATTGGCTCACCAGCGCCGAGATCAGCGCCAACCCGTCGGTGTTTTCGGGCTGCACGGCACAGGCCAGCAGCAGTTGGCATGGCACGCAGGTGGCAGGGCTGGTTGCTGCCGATACCAATAACGGCGTGGGGGTTGCCGGTGTGGGCTGGGATGTGAAGATCCTGCCGGTGCGGGTGTTGGGCAAGTGCGGTGGCTACGATTCAGACATCATCGCCGGCATGCGCTGGGCGGCGGGGCTGAGCGTGAGTGGGGTGCCAAGCAATTCGAATCCCGCCCAGGTGATCAACCTCAGCCTGGGCTCATCGGGCAGCTGCTCGCAGGCGTATCTCGATGCCGTTAACGAGGTGACCGCCGCCGGGGCGCTGGTGGTGGCAGCTGCAGGCAATGAGGCGCTCGATGTGATCTCGCCGGCCAATTGCAACGGGGTGCTGGCCGTGGCGGCCTTGCGGCACACGGGCACCAAAGTCGGGTATTCATCGCTGGGCCCCAGCGTGGGCATCGGCGCCCCGGGCGGCAATTGTGTGAACACCTCGGGGGCGTGCATCTACCCGATGGTGAGCACCACCAACAGCGGCACCACCACGCCTGTGGCAGACGCAAGCGGCGGGTCGGTCTACACCGATGCCACCAATTACGCCGTGGGCACCAGCTTTGCCACGCCACTGGTGAGCGCCACGGCGGCGTTGATGAAATCGGTGAACTCATCGCTCACGCCGGCGCAACTGGCGGGGGCCATCAAGGCCAGCAGCCGGGCGTTTCCGGCCACGGGCGGCACCTCGGGCATCGGCAGCTGCACGGCACCCGGTTCGGCCACGCAAGATGAGTGCTACTGCACTGCAGCCACTTGTGGCGCTGGCATGCTTGATGCGGGTTCGGCGGTGGCAGCGGTGAGCACGCTGCAGGCCGTGATCACCGCCAACCCGGGCGTGCCCACGCCGGGCAGCGCCGTTACCCTCAGCGCTACCGACACCATCGTGCCTTCGGGCGACAGCATTGCCAGCTATGCCTGGACGTTGGTTGATGGCGGCGGCATCGTTACCACCCTGAGCAGCGCCACAGGATCGAGCGTTAGCGCTACGCCCTCGGCCAGCGGCACCTTCAGGGTGCAGTTGGTGGTAACCACCGCCAGCAGCGCCACATCAACCGTGATCGTCAGCATCACGGCCAGCAGCCGCTCGAGCAGCGCCTCTACGAGCGCTGCTAGCGTCGGCAACGGCAGTGGTGGTGGGGGGGCGGTTGATGCCGCGCTGTTGCTGGGGCTGACGGCTGCCCTGGGGGCGCTGGCGGTTTCTCTTTCAAAAGGCGGCGTATGCGTCTGACATTCTTTGGGGCCACGGGCACCGTTACCGGCTCTAAAACGCAGATCGAGGCAGGCAGCAAGCGCTTGCTGGTTGATGGGGGGCTCTTTCAGGGCTACAAGATGCTGCGGCTGCGCAACTGGGAGCCGCTGCCTTTCGACACTGCCCACCTTGATGCCGTGTTGCTCACGCACGCCCACATCGATCACAGCGGGATGCTGCCGTTGCTGGCGCGACGCGGGTTTCGTGGCCCCATCATTGCCACCGATGCCACGGCCGATCTGTGCGAGATCCTGCTGCTCGACACCGCGCATTTGCAAGAAGAAGAAGCCGCCTTTCGCAACCGACACGCGGCCACCAAACACAAGCCTGCTCTGCCGCTCTATACGATCGATGATGCGCGGGCCTGCCTCAAGCAGTTTCAACGCGTGTCCTGCGATACCGATATCGAACTCGGCGCGGGCGTCGTGGCGCGCTATACCCGGGCTGGGCACATTCTTGGCGCGGCCAGCATCCGCATCGAACACGGTGGGCGCAGTGTGCTGTTTTCGGGCGATCTCGGGCGCAGCGACGATCTCATCATGCTGCCGCCCGCCACGGGCCAGCAGGCCGATGGAGTGGTGATCGAATCCACCTACGGCGACCGCCTGCACCCAGACACCGATCCTGTTGCCCAGTTGGGCGATATCGTGCGGCGCACAGCAGCGCGTGGTGGCCTCATCATCATCCCGGCGTTTGCCGTGGGGCGCACGCAAAGCCTGCTGTTGGCGCTTTATCGTTTGCGCGAGCAGGGCGCCATCCCCCAGCACCTGCCCGTGGTGCTCGACAGCCCGATGGGCGTCGATGCCACCGCGCTCTACATGCGCCACGCCGGCGAACACCGCCTCTCAAGCGACGATTGCCGCCACATCACGCAGATGACGCGGCTGGTGCGTTCGGTTGACGACTCCAAAGCGCTGCTCTCTGAGCACGGCCCCAAAGTCATCATCGCCGGCAGCGGCATGGTGACGGGCGGGCGCGTGCTGCACCACCTCTTTCATCATGCGGGCGATGCGCGCAACACCATCGTGCTCAGTGGTTTTCAGGCTGGGGGCACGCGCGGCGGCGATTTGCAGGCCGGGCGCCGCTCGATCAAACTCTTTGGGGATTACATCGAGGTGCGCGCCGAGGTGGCGCAAATCGAAGGGCTGTCGGCACACGCCGATCAGGCGGGGCTGCTGGGCTGGCTGCAGGCGTTGGATCGTGCACCGCAGCGCGTGTTCATCACCCATGGCGAGCCGGCCTCGGCTGATGCCTTGCGCCGCCGCATCCACGAAACCTTGGGGTGGGATGCGGTTGTGCCCGATTACCGCGACAGCGTTGATCTCGCCGCGCCGGCCTGATTCGCCATCGTGCAGCGCAGCATCGATCAGGACTTGCCCTTGGTTGATGGACAAGCGGCGCGCGCGCTCTTGTCAAGCCAAAAAACCGTGTGCTACGGTTGGTGCCAGCGGTAGTAATGCACAGATAACACGATTCGACACGCTGTAGACAACAGCAGCGCCGCCACCATCGGTGCTGCACCCCTCGAAGCAGTGAGCGTGTGTGCAGGCGGCCAAGCAGAGCACCCCGGCCGCCGGGTTCGAAGAAAAGAGGAGACCATGATGGCAACCTTGTTTCCGGACTCGTGTGCGGGCGACAACCGATCGCCCCTTGATCTCACCATGCTGATGCTGCTCGAAGAGCGGCTGCATCGCGTGAGTCGGCAACTCTCGGATCGCATCAAAGAGCAGCGCGGACAACTCGCCAACGAGTTGTTGCCTGCTTTGGCCGGCGGCGTGCAGGTGCGCCTAAGGGCTGATGCGGCGTTGGCGGCTGAAGCTGCAACCGCAGAAGATCTGGCCGCAGACGTTGGCGATGGCGAAGAGGGCGGCGACACCCTCAGCCGCCTCACCCGCGCCCAGCATGAGTTGGCTGCTGTGCAAGACGCGCTCAAGCGCATCCGCGAAGGCGCCTATGGCTGGTGCAAACAATGCGGCTCGCCCATCGCACGCGATCGGCTGCTGGCTCAGCCCTACGTGTGTCTGTGCGAGGGTTGCCAAGGCAAGGTGCGCCGCGCGGGCGTGCACTGATCGCCGCGCTGGGCAGGCACTCAGCCGTGCAGCCGGCTGTGGCGGGGCACACTGGCGAGCAAGAACTCCATCTGATCGGCCAGAATGCGCCGCCCGCGCAAAATCATGTCTTCGTGCAGGCTGGGCACATAGGGCAGATACATCAGGCTCCAGCCCAGCTCATCGGGCGTGCGGTTGCCCTTGCGTCCGTTGCACGAGCGGCAGGCGGTGATGCAGTTCATCCAGGTGTCGGCGCCGCCGCGTGAGGTGGGGCGGATGTGTTCGCGCGTGAGATCTTCGATGCTTAGGCGGTTGCCACAGTAGGCGCACACATGGCGATCACGCGCAAAGAGTTTGGGATTGGTGAGTGCCGGCGCTTGTCGCCAAGCTTTTGAAGGCACTGCGCCGCGCACGGCGATGATGGGGTGCACCTCAATGCGTGATTGCCGGCCCGACACCCGCTGGATGCCGCCGCGTAACACCGCAAACGGATGCCCCAGCGTCCAGGCCACACCATCGCTGGCGTAGATCACAGCTGCCTCTTTGGGCGAGATCCACGCCTGCGGTCGGCCTGAGATATCGAGCTGCAACACGTCCATGAACTGAGCCTCGCGGGTTCTGCGGTACGTTGCGTTGTTTTGGCATGGTAGAGCATCGCACCGCCGGGGCTCAACCGTGGCGAGATTCGCATCAATCTCGCCCCCTAGAATGGTTCGATGATTCAGGCTCTGACTTTATCGATGCGGGCTGTGCGTTGCGTGGCCCGGGTGGCGTGGTGCGGCGTGGTGGTGAGTGCGCCGGTGCTGGCCCAGCCCACAGCCTCGGCGCCAGTGGGTGCCGCCACAGCAGCTGCGGCACCGGCTTCGGCTGCCGCCAGCGCGCCGGTGTCGGCTTCGGCGCAGCGCTTGTATGAGCAGGCGCGACACCAGCTGGTGCAGGTGCGCACGCTGCTGCGCGGGCAAGACAGCCAATCTTCGGTGGGCTCGGGTTTTTTTGTTGGCAACGATGGGCTGATCGTTACCAACTACCACGTGGTGAGCCAGGTGGCCTTGCAGCCGCAGCGCTACCGGCTCACGTATGCCGGCGTCGATGGCCGCGAGGGTGTGCTGGAGCTGCTGGCTTTTGATGCGGCCCACGATGTGGCCGTGGTGCGGCCCGTGCCTGCTGCAACACCGGCTGCTGCATCGGCTGCACCTGCCATCGAAGGCATGCGCTGGCGGCCCCGTGCTGCGGCGCTGGGCAAGGGCGAGCACATTTATTCGTTGGGCAATCCGCTCGATGTGGGCTTTGCCGTGGTTGAGGGCACCTACAACGGGTTGGCTGATCGCGGTTTTTATCCCACCGTCTTTTTCAGCGGCTCGCTTAACCCGGGCATGAGCGGTGGGCCGGCACTTGATGGCGATGGGCAGGTGATGGGGGTGAACGTGGCCACGCGGCTCGATGGCCAGCAGGTGAGTTTTTTGGTGCCTGCCGAATTTGCCGAAGATCTCGTGGCACGTGCGCGCAAGGCGCAGCCGATTCGCGCTGCGGCCTACCCCGAGTTGACGCGCCAGCTGCTCGCGCACCAAGAGCGGCTCACCCAGCGCTTTATGGCGCAAACCTGGCGCTCGGCGGGGCATTTGCGCTACAAGATCCCTGTGCCGCAAGAGACGTTCATGCGCTGCTGGGGCAGCAGCTCAGCGCCCGACAGCAAGGGGCTTGAGTTTGAGCGCTCTGATTGCGAGATGAACCAATCGGTGTTTGTGAGTGGCGGCTTAGAAACCGGCAATCTCAGTGTGCGCCACGAAACCTATGGTGGCCGCAAGCTGGGCCGGTGGCGTTTTGCACGGCAGTATTCGCAGAGCTTTCGCAACGAGGTTTTTGGCCGTGGCCGGCAGCGCACGGCAGTGCAGTGCAGCGAGCGCTTTGTGGATCGCGAGGGTCTGCCGCTGCGCGCGGTGGTGTGCCTCAATGCGTATAAAAAATTGCCCGGCCTCTACGATGTGAGCGTGCTCGTGGCCACGCTTGATGCCACCACCTCGGGGGCACAGGGCCGTTTTGATGCGCGCGGCGTCAGCTTCGACAACGCGCTCAAACTTGCCGAGTTTTATCTCAAGGGATACGGATGGACACCCGCTCGCCAATCGCGCTGATTGAACGCCTAGACCGCGAAGGGCACGTGATCCAGAGCACGCCGGTGCCGGCATGGCCGGTGCGTTTGGGGCGCGCGCTCGACGCCGATGTGGTGCTCGATGATCCACACGTGGCTGCTCACCACGCCGTGCTCGACGAAGCCGATGATGCCTTGCGCCTGACGCTGGGGCAGACCGTCAACGGCGCCATGGTGGGTGCGCAGCACCTGCTGGCAGGCCAGAGCCTGAGCCTGCCGCCGGGCCAGATCTGGCGCATCGGCAGCACCCGGCTGCGCGTGCGTCGCGCGGTCGATCCGCTGGCGCCCGAGCGGCCACTGGCGCGGCATCTGGTGCTCACGGCAGCCACCCCTTCGGGCGCGGCCTGGGGACGGCTGTCACTGTGGGTGTTGGCCGTGCTGCTGTGGTTGCTGGGTGAGCAGTGGTTGTCCAACGATCCGGGCACGCGATTAACCAGCTACCTCTCAGCCACGTTGGGTGCCGCTGCGGGTGTGAGTGCGTGGGCATTCTTTTGGGCGCTGGGCAGCAAGCTCTTTCAGGGGCGGCTTGAGTACGCCACGCATCTGCGCTTGGCTTTGCGTTATGGCCTGTTGTGGTCGGTGGTGGTGGCTGTGCTGCCGTTGATGGCATTCATGGCCGATGCGCCGGTGCTTTCAAGAGTGGCCGACGCTGTGGGCTCGCTGGTGTTGTGCGTGCTCGTGTGGGCGCACCTGAACACCATCTTGCCGGCACACCGCCAAGGGTTGGTGGCGGCCATGACGGCGCTGTATCTGGGGGGGCTGGGGCTCAACATCTGGCTCAATGAGCAGCGCAGCGAGCGGATTTTTTCTGAGCTGTATGCCTCCGCCTTGCCGCCGCCGGCTTGGCGGTTGGCCCCCGCGCAGCCGGTGTCGAGCCTGATGCAAGACACCCGCGCCCTCAAGGCCACGCTCGATCGCCAGGCCAAAGACGATGACGACGATGAGGCCGCATTCGCTTTCGACGACGATTGATCGACGCTTATGGCGCGGCAGGTGTTTGTGGCGCGCCCCGATGCGCTTTATTTAGGGATGGCCGCAGACCGCACGCCGAGGCAGCATCCAACGCTTGTCGATAACCACCGAGGCAAGAGGAGGCCGCAATGAGCGCAGACACCACAGGCAACGGGCTGCTGGGCTGGCCCTGGACGATGAGCTGGCCGGGTTTGCGGATCGCGCCCGAGCAGCTTTCGCAGCCGATCAACTCGGGGTGGACGTTTGGCAACGTCATCGTCAATGCCAACAACTCAAGTGCCCCGGCGCTCGAGCAGGCCATCGTGAGCCAGCACAGCTATGGGCGCCAGATCGGCCGGCTGATTGATGCGGTCGAGGCACTGGCGCAGCGCGTGCCGGGTGCGGGCAACGATGCGCGCATCAAACCGCTGCTCGATCTGGCGCAAGAGATCGATGCCATCCGCACCCAAACTGGCCAGCAGCACATCGAGCGTTTGCTCGATCAACTTGAAGCGCTCAAACAAGTTGGCGGCACCGATTGGAAGCGCGTGCAGCGGGTGCTGGGGCGCCCGTAAAACGTTGCGCTGCAAAGGCTGTGTGCGGCCTCAGCGACGCAGCCACGGCGGCATCATCGACAGCACCTTGGCGCCGGTAATCGTGCTGATGCGCGCGGCCACGATCGAGGCCTGGGCGTCGTCTTCGGTGCTGCCCACGATGGGGTTGTCGAGCCAGCCTCTGTGCAGGGCCAGGCGGTAGCCGATCACTTTGCCGTTCTGGCCGTAGAACACCCGCATTTCAATCGAGCGGATTTGGTTGAAGCGTGCCAGCAGGCGTTCGTCGCGCAACACCACGCGGCGGTTGGCATCAAAAACATAGACGCGCTTGAACAACAGCTCTCGCGATTCGATCACCAACCGTGTGGGCGAATCGAGCCGAACATGCATTTCGCCCACCCCGCCAAAAAACAGCCGCAGCAGCGGGGCGAGCGTTTGGGCGGCGCGCTTGAGCATGAGCTTGCTGGGCCGCTGTGTTTATTCGGCGGCTTTGGTTGCTTTCTTGGCCGGGGCCTTTTTGGCCGCAGCGCGTGGCGCGCGGGGTTCAAACTCGAAACCCACTTTGCCGTCTTTGGTGTTCCACACCAAGAACGCCTTGAACTTGCGCCGTGTTTTATTCGACACGAAATTCTCGAGCAGATCGGTCTTGCCGCCGAGCAGCAGCTTGCTCATCTGCTCACGAGCGATCGGCTGCTGCAAGATGATCTTGCCGCTCTTGAAATCGCAGGTGGTGTGCGTGCCTACGCTGTGCTCGCACACATAGCTGGTGCCGTGTTCATACACATGGCTCTTGCACTTGGGGCAGGCGCCGAGTGATTCTTGCCCGCTGAAATCAACCGGCTCGCCGTCGCCCTCGGCTTTTTTGGCGTCTTCGCCAAAGTCGAATTCGAGCTTGTAGTTTTTGATCTCGTCGTCGAACGCCAGCTTGAGCTCAGCCGTGAACGGCCAGCCTGCTTTCGAGCGGAAGCCTTCGAGCGGGCCGATTTTCTTGTCGTGCAAAAACTGGTCGACCTCGGCCAGCTCGAAAGTGCGGCCGCCCGGACTCTTGCCGATCGAGAAGCCGCAGCCTTCGCCTTCAGCTCCGCCATGGCTCTTGCCGATGCAGGCGAAGCGGCGGTAGTTTTCTTTGACAACGCCGCCGCATTGCGGGCAGGGCGTTTGCAGCGTGGCGTAATCACCGGGGATGGTGTC
>CAZUCW010000049.1:0-1651 GCA_964618825.1 uncultured Aquabacterium sp. | reverse complement strand
GTCGTATTCTTTGGCCTTTTGCACCACGCGTTGCGTCATGGCGGCGAACTCGGCCATAAACGCCTCGAGGCTCAGGCGGCCCAATTCCATCTCGGCGAGCTTGTGCTCCCAGTTGCCGGTGAGCTCGGGCTTGGTGAGGTCTTCAACGCCCAGGCCGCGCAGCAGCGTCATGAGCTGAAAGGCCTTGGCCGTGGGGATCAACTCGCGGCCTTCGCGCACCATGTATTTTTCGAGAATCAGCCCTTCGATGATGGCTGCGCGCGTGGCGGGTGTGCCCAAGCCTTTTTCTTGCATGGCGGCCTTGAGCTCTTCATCGTCGATCAGCTTGCCGGCGCCCTCCATCGCACTCAGCAGCGTGGCTTCGGTGTAGCGAGCCGGCGGGCGCGTCTTGAGCGCGTTGACGCTCACCTCTTCGTTGGCTACGCGCTCATGGGGCTGCACGGCCACCAGTGAGGCATCGTCGTCTTGTGCCTCTTTGCCATACACCGCCAGCCAGCCGGGGTTGACGAGCACCTTGCCGTTGGTTTGAAAGTGATGCTCGCCGCTCTGGGTGGCCACTTTGGTGATGCGTGTCGTCACCATGAACTCGGCACTCGGGTAGAACACTGCCAAAAAGCGTTTCACCACCAGCTCGTAGAGCTTGGCCTCGGCCTCGGTGAGCGAGCTGGGGGCTTGCAGCGTGGGGATGATGGCAAAGTGATCCGATACCTTGGCGTTGTCGAACACCCGCTTGGTGGGTTTGATATAGCCTTCTTTGAGCGCTTTGGCGGCGTGCGGCGACAAAGCCCTGAGCGGGCCGGGCAGATCGCCATCGGCCAGCATGCCAACCGTTTGTTTGACGGTGGCCAGATAGTCTTCGGGCAGGGCGCGCGAGTCGGTACGCGGGTAGGTGAGGGCCTTGTGTTTTTCGTACAGCGCCTGAGCCAGGCTCAACGTGGTTTTGGCGCTAAAGCCAAAGCGCGAGTTGGCTTCGCGTTGCAGCGTGGTGAGGTCGTAGAGCAGCGGGCTGGCCTGTGTGCTGGGTTTGGCTTCTTCGCTCACTGTGCCGTGCTGGTTGCGCACGGCATCGGCAATGGCCTGGGCTTCGGCAGCGCTCCAGACGCGGTCGGCCTTTTGCTCGGCTTCGAGCGAGCCTTCAGCGGCGTTCTTGTCCTTCTTGAAGTTCGGGTTGAACCACTTGCCCTCGTAGCTGCCAGCTTGCGCGCCAAACGTGCCCTTGATCTCCCAGTAATCACGAAAGACGTGCTTGCGGATTTTTTCTTCGCGCTCGACCACGATAGACAGCGTGGGCGTTTGCACGCGGCCCACCGTGGTTAAAAAGAAGCCGCCATCGCGTGAGTTAAAAGCCGTCATCGCGCGCGTGCCGTTGATGCCCACCAGCCAATCGGCCTCGGATCGGCAGCGCGCCGCATCGGCCAGCGGCAGCATTTGTTCGTTGCTGCGCAGTTTTTCGAAGCCCTCGCGGATGGCTTGCGGCGTCATGCTTTGCAGCCACAGACGCTGCACCGTTTTACCCAGGCCCTTGGCGCGCGTGGTGGCAGTGCTGTCTTGCGCGTATTGCGCGATCAACCGAAAAATCAGCTCGCCCTCGCGTCCGGCGTCGCAGGCATTGATGAGGGTGTCGACATCTTTGCGTTTGATGAGCTTAACC
>CAZUCW010000048.1:0-17400 GCA_964618825.1 uncultured Aquabacterium sp. | reverse complement strand
GTGCTGGGTGGCCGCGCGATGGAGATCGTGCATGGCGACAAAGATCTCGAGCGTTACATGCGCGAAGCCGTCCGCGTATCTGAAAAATCGCCCGTGTTGCTCGACCGCTTTCTGAACGATGCGGTTGAAGTCGATGTCGACTGCATCTCTGACGGCACCGATGTGATGATCGGCGGCATCATGGAGCACATCGAGCAAGCCGGCGTGCACTCTGGCGACTCGGCCTGTTCGTTGCCCCCGTATACCCTGAGTGCCGAATTGCAAAATGAGTTGCGTCGCCAGACCGCGCAGATGGCCAAGGCGCTCAATGTGGTTGGTCTGATGAACGTGCAGTTCGCCATCCAGGGCGACGTCACCAAAGGGCTGAGTGACGCCACGGTTTATGTGCTCGAAGTAAACCCACGCGCCTCGCGCACCGTGCCCTATGTGTCCAAAGCCACTGGCCAGCCTCTGGCCAAGATTGCTGCGCGCTGCATGGCCGGCCAGAAGCTCAAAGATCAAAAATCGCCCGATGGCAAGGCACCGCGCGAAGTCGTTCCGCCTTACTTCACCGTAAAAGAAGCGGTTTTTCCGTTCAACAAGTTCCCAGGTGTCGATCCCATTCTTGGCCCTGAAATGCGCTCGACCGGCGAGGTGATGGGCGTGGGGGCCACCTTTGGTGAAGCCATGCTCAAGTCGCAGCTGGGTGCGGGCTCGCGCCTGCCCACCAAAGGCACCGTGTGTATCTCTGTCAAGGACGGCGACAAACAGCGCGCCATTGAAGTAGCTCGCGAGGTGATTGCCTTGGGTTTCAATGTGGTGGCAACCAAAGGCACGGCAGCCGCCATTGCCGCTGCGGGCATTGCCGTCAAACCGGTGAACAAAGTAAAAGACGGTCGACCGCATATCGCTGATGCGATCAAGGCTGGCGAGATTCAGTTGGTGTTCACCACGGTGGACGAAACCCGCACCGCTATCGCTGATTCGCGCAGCATCCGCCAAGCAGCACTGGCCAACCGTGTGACGTATTACACAACCATGGCGGGTTGCGAGGCGGCGGTTGAGGCCATGAAACACCAAGACGACCTTGTGGTCTATTCGGTGCAAGAGCTTCACGCCAAACTGCACTAAACTGCCGGTTCGCCGCGACGGGTTCGCCTGATCGCGGCTTCACATTCAACGGGCCGCTCCCGGTCGCTCCACCTCATCGGTGCAACCTGGGACGCGGCTCCTTCATTTTCGGAAGACGCCTCAGCCATGTCCACCATTCCTCTCACCAAACGCGGCGCAGAGAAACTCAAAGAAGAGCTGCATCGCCTCAAGCATGTCGAGCGTCCGGCTGTCGTGCAAGCCATTGCCGAGGCGCGTGCTCAAGGTGATTTATCTGAAAACGCCGAATACGACGCAGCCAAAGATAAACAAGGCTTTATTGAAGGACGGATCAACGAGATCGAAGGCAAGCTGTCTGCTGCCAAGATCATCGACCCAGCAGATCTCGATGCAGACGGCAAAGTGGTGTTTGGCGCTACCGTCGAAATGGAGATCGAATCCACTGGCGATGTGGTTACCTATCAAATCGTCGGTGACGATGAGGCCGATCTGAAGCACGGCCTGATTTCGATCAGCTCACCGATCGCACGCGCTCTGATCGGCAAAGAGGCTGGTGATGTAGCCACCGTGCAGGCACCCGGCGGCGCACGCAACTACGAAATCATCGAGGTGCGATACGTTTGAGCCGGGTGTGCCGGCTGTAGCGGCGGCTCAGCCGGGTTTTTTGCTGGTTAAGCGTTTTTTAACGCGCTTGATCAGCCCACCGGGCGTCACGCGCTGATTGCCCAGCAGCGTTACTCGTTTTACCTCGGGGCGGCGTGTGCCGCTGCGAGAGGGCTTGACGATTGTGACTTCGCGCGGCGCATCGCCTCGGCTGGTGTCGGCACCTTTGGCCTTTTTGTGCGTGGGGCGCCACAGCACCAAGAGCTTGCCGATGTGCTGAATTGGCGCGGCGCTCAGTTGCTCACACAACTCAGCCCAAATCGCTTCACGGGCTGTTCGATCATCAGAAAACACGCGCACCTTGATAAGGCCGTGGGCTTTGAGTGCAGCGTCGGTTTCTTTGACGACCGCAGGGGTCAGGCCGTCCGCGCCAACGAGCACGACAGGGTTGAGATGGTGTGCATCGGCTCGATGGGCCTTGCGCTCGGTTGGGGTCAATGTGATTGCGGGCATCCCCGTATTATCGGTGCACGATGAAGGTCAAGACAAAGAGCAAAAAGGTCAACAAGGCGTGGTTGCACGATCACGTCACGGATACCTACGTCAAGCTGGCCCAAAAAGAGGGCTACCGCGCGCGCGCGGCCTACAAGCTGCAAGAGATCGACGAGACGCTGGGGTTGCTCAAGCCCGGGCAGGTGGTGGTTGATCTGGGGGCTGCACCAGGCGCCTGGAGCCAATACATTCGGCGCAAATTTGCACCACGGCAACTGGGTGTGGGCGGTGCGGCCGCGGGCGAGCTCAATGGTGTGATCATTGCCCTGGATTTGCTTGAATTTGAGCCGATTGAGGGTGTGCAGTTCATTCAGGGCGATTTTCGCGAAGATGCGGTGCTCGATCGGTTGCGTGCGGCGCTGGATGGGCGAGCTGTGGATGTGGTGGTTTCTGATATGGCGCCCAACCTCTCCGGGATTGAATCGTCAGATTCAGCCCGGGTTGAGCACCTTGTTGAGTTGGCCATTGATTTCGCCAACGAGACCCTCAAGCCAAGCGGGGCGTTGATCTGCAAGGTGTTTCACGGCAGTGGTTACAGCCAGTTGGTTGATCGTTTCAGGCAAAATTTTCGGGTGGTGAAAGCGATCAAACCCAAGGCATCGCGTGATCGTTCAGCCGAAACTTTTTTGGTGGGGATCGGGCTCAAGCTCAAGTAGTGAGCAAGAGAGGCCGATGCTTGTGGGGCGAGCGCAAGAAGTCCTATCGCCCACTAGGGCTAAATTCAATCGATGTCAAGACTTGACTCCTTTAGAATCGTCCCCAGATACCGCGATATCGAGCCGTGTTTTGGTGGTCTGGCCAGTCTGGCCGGAGGCGCTGGTTTCGATCGGATTTGAAAAGGAGCCGCGGTGAACAATCAATGGTTTTCGAAATTGGCCGTCTGGTTGGTGATCGCCTTGGTGCTGTTCACCGTCTTCAAGCAGTTTGATCACGGGGCATCAAGCGGCTCGCAGATCGCTTATTCCGAATTCCTGGATGAAATCCGGGCCAAGCGCATCAAGAGTGTCACCTTGCAAGAAGGCGGCAGTGGCGGCACCGACATCGTGGCCATCACGATCGATGAAAAAAAGCTCCACACCACGGCAACGTATCTGGATCGTGGGCTGATTGGCGATTTGATCAATAGCAACGTCAAGTTTGACGTTAAGCCGCGCGAAGAGCCGTCTTTCTTGGTGAGCTTGCTGCTGTCTTGGGGGCCGATGCTGTTGCTCATCGGGGTGTGGATCTATTTCATGCGTCAGATGCAAGGCGGAGGCAAGGGTGGCGCCTTCAGTTTTGGCAAGAGCCGTGCTCGCATGCTCGATGAGAGCAACAACTCAATCACGTTTGCTGATGTGGCGGGCTGCGATGAGGCCAAAGAAGAAGTCAAAGAGTTGGTCGACTTCCTCAAGGATCCTCAAAAGTTCCAGAAACTCGGTGGCCGCATTCCGCGTGGTGTGTTGATGGTTGGCCCCCCTGGTACCGGCAAAACTTTGCTGGCCAAATCGATTGCCGGCGAAGCCAAGGTGCCGTTCTTCTCGATCTCTGGCTCTGATTTCGTCGAGATGTTTGTCGGCGTGGGGGCGGCTCGCGTACGCGATATGTTTGAGCAGGCCAAGAAAAATGCGCCTTGCATCATTTTTATTGACGAAATCGATGCCGTTGGGCGTCACCGCGGTGCAGGTTTGGGTGGCGGCAACGACGAGCGCGAGCAGACGCTCAACCAGATGCTCGTCGAGATGGATGGTTTTGAGACCAATCTGGGCGTGATCGTGATCGCGGCAACCAACCGGCCAGATATTCTCGATCCGGCCTTGTTGCGCCCGGGCCGCTTTGATCGTCAGGTTTATGTGACGTTGCCCGATGTGCGTGGCCGCGAGCAGATTCTCAATGTGCATATGCGCAAGGTGCCTATGGGGCAGGATGTGCGCGCAGATATCCTTGCGCGGGGCACGCCTGGTTTCTCGGGGGCGGATTTGGCCAACCTCGTTAATGAGGCTGCGCTGTTTGCTGCACGCCGCAATGGCCGTGTGGTTGAGATGCAGGACTTCGAGAAGGCCAAGGACAAAATCCTGATGGGGCCTGAGCGCAAGTCGATGGTGATGCCCGAAGAAGAGCGTCGCAATACGGCGTATCACGAGGCAGGCCATGCGCTGATTGGCAAGTTGCTGCCCAAGTGTGATCCGATCCACAAGGTCACGATCATTCCGCGCGGGCGTGCGTTGGGCGTAACGATGTCGTTGCCCGAGCGCGATAAATACAGCTACGACCGTGGCTACATGGAGAGCCAGATTTCGATGTTGTTTGGTGGACGTATCGCCGAAGAAGTTTTCATGAATCAGATGACAACCGGCGCAAGCAACGATTTCGAGCGTGCAACTCAGATTGCTCGCGATATGGTGACGCGCTATGGCATGACCGACGCTCTCGGGCCGATGGTCTATGCCGATAACGAGGGCGAGGTGTTTTTGGGGCGCTCGGTGACCAAAACCACCAATATGTCTGAGCAGACGATGCAAAAGGTTGATGGCGAGATTCGTCGCATCATCGACACGCAATATGCGCTCGCGCGCAAGTTGATCGAAGACAACCAGGACAAGATGCATGCCATGGCTGGCGCGTTGCTTGAGTGGGAAACCATTGATGCTGATCAGGTGGAAGACATCATGGCCGGGCGTCCGCCACGACCGCCCAAAGATTGGTCGCCCTCGGCCAACAAGCCTAGCGGCGGCAGCGGCGGGTCGACACCATCGGTGAATGCCGATGGGGCGCATGCGCCCATTTGATTGAGGCGCGTCGGATGTGGCACAACGGGGCTTTCGAGGCCCCGTTTTTTATTCGATGAACATGGCTATTCACCACACTTGGCGAACATCACGGTTTGAGCTTGTGCTGGATCGTCCGCTGATCATGGGCATCGTCAATGTGACGCCCGATTCGTTTTCTGATGGGGGGCAACATCTCGGTGAGCGTGCCGCTTTGAAACAGTGTGAGCGGCTGTTGAGCGAGGGTGCCGATATCCTTGATATCGGTGGCGAATCGAGCCGCCCCGGCGCGGCTCAGGTGTCGCTGAATGAAGAGCTTGATCGCGTGGTGCCGGTGTTGCGCGCGGCGGTCGGCTTGGGAGCGCCCGTGTCGATCGATACCTACAAGCCTGAGGTGATGCGCGTGGCGCTCGATTTGGGTGTCGACATCGTTAACGATATTTGCGGGCTTAAGCAGCCGGGCGCGATGGATGTGGTGGCGTCGCACGCCAGCTGCGGTGTGTGTGTCATGCACATGCGAGGCGATCCGCAATCGATGCAGCAATCGGTGAGCCCGGCTGATGCGCTGGGTGAGGTGAGCTCTTTTTTTGATGAACGATTGGCCGCACTTGATGTTGCCGGGGTGGATCGCCGCCGGATCACGCTGGATCCCGGGATCGGTTTTGGCAAGACGGTCGAACAGAACTTTGATTTGTTGCGACGACAACGTTTGTTGCTCAATCTGGGGCGGCCCTTGCTGGTGGGGTGGTCGAGAAAATCATCTCTGGGTGCGATTTCGGGGCGCCCCGTGAGTGAGCGGGGCACGTTGAGTGTTGCTGCAGCATTGGCAGCCGTACAGTTGGGGGCGAGTGTGGTGCGTGTGCACGACGTTGCCCAGACGGTTGATGCGCTCAAGCTCTGGCGTTTGGCCGGGCTGCTGGATGCGTGATCGATGAATCGATGAGAGTGAGCATGAGAAAGTATTTCGGCACAGACGGTATCCGTGGCACGGTGGGGCAGGGGGCGATCACGCCCGATTTCATGTTGCGGCTGGGGCATGCCGTGGGGCGCGTGTTGTGCGCCCATACCCAGCGCCCTACGGTGTTGATCGGTAAGGACACTCGCATCTCGGGCTACATGCTTGAGGCAGCGCTTGAGGCAGGTTTTTCGTCGGCGGGCGTTGATGTGATGCTTACGGGCCCTTTGCCTACACCGGGGGTGGCCTATTTGACGCGCGCATTGCGTCTTGATCTGGGTGTTGTGATCAGCGCATCGCACAATCCGTTTGCCGACAATGGCATCAAGTTTTTTTCGGCGCGAGGCGAGAAGCTGCCCGACGGTTGGGAGCTTGCGGTTGAGGCCGCGCTCGAAGAGCCGCCTCGGTGGTCGGATTCTCGTGGGCTGGGCAAGGCGCGCCGGCTGACCGATGCGGGCGGGCGTTACATCGAGTTTTGCAAGAGCACGTTCTCCCCCGAGCTGTCGTTGCGTGGCGTGCGCATTGTTGTTGACGCCGCACACGGAGCGGCTTATCAAGTGGCGCCTGAGGTCTTTCATGAATTGGGCGCCGAGGTGGTGGCAATTGGCTGCTCGCCCGATGGCTTCAACATCAACGATGGTTTTGGTGCAACGTCGCCCGATGCTCTGGTGCGCGCTGTGCGTGCCAACCATGCGCACTTTGGTGTTGCTCTTGATGGCGACGCAGACCGGCTCCAGCTGGTCGATCAGTCGGGCCGGCTCTACAACGGCGATGAGTTGTTGTATGTGATGGTTGCTGATCGATTGGCCATGGGCCAGCCGGTGGCCGGCGCTGTGGGCACTCTGATGACGAATATGGCGGTTGAGCTGGCGCTCAAAAAGCGCGATGTTGATTTTGTGCGCGCAAAGGTGGGCGACCGCTACGTGCTCGAAGAGCTCAACGCTCGAGGCTGGCAGCTGGGCGGCGAGGGATCAGGCCACCTGATCGCGCTTGATCGTCACACCACGGGCGATGGCATCGTTAGCGCGTTGTCCATCCTGCAGGCTGTCGTACGGGCACAGTGCAGTTTGGCTGATTGGTTGGCCGATGTGGTGTTGTTTCCACAAAAATTGATCAACGTGCGCCTGCGGCCCGAGGCAGCCGATTGGCGTAACAGCTCAAGGCTGGTGAGCGAGCATGCTGAGGTCGAGCGCGAACTCAAGGGGCAGGGTCGCGTGTTGATCCGACCGTCGGGCACTGAGCCTGTGGTGCGGGTGATGGTTGAATCGCCCAGCGCCGAGCAGGCCGAGCGTTGCGCACGGCGGCTGGCCGACGCCATCACGGGCGGTTAACGCAACAACACCGCTGCGCGCAGCGGCGGTGTGTGGTGTCTTAGCGCTTGGGGGGCGTCAGCACGCGGTCGATCACATGCACCACACCGTTGGTGGCGATGATGTCGGACTGAATAACCACGGCGTCTTCAACCGTTACGAAAGATCCTGCACGAGACAGCGCCAGCGGCGAGCCTTGCAGACTTTTGATTGAGCGGTTGGATGCCTCGGTAGCCAGCAGCGTGCCCGGCACCACGTGGTAGATCATCACGTTTTTTGCCTCGGCTGCATCGCCCAGCCGTTTGCTCACGGCCACAGGCGCTGCCTGGATGGCGTCGTTGTTGGGCACAAAAATCGTGTACGGGCCGGGGCCGCGCAAGGTTTCGGCCACACCGCTGTCTACCAGCAGTTTGCTGGCGCCTGAGAGTTGCGGATCGGCAGCGATCACGTCGGCCAGATTTTGAGGGCCGGTTGAAGTGGCGCAGCCCGCCAGCATGGCGAACACAGCGCAGGCGATGAAGGTTAGAAAACGTCGCGTCATAAATCGTCCTATGGCTGATGACAAGGTGATGCGCTGTTGATCGATCTCGCGCAGCTGGTTGTGCTCATCGGCACGGGCAGCACGATAAGAGTCGTTTGTGACATCTGGGTGACGATCTTGTGACGCAAATGTTGGTGTCGATTGGTGTCTTGGGTGTTGTCACCCGAGTGTCACAATCGATCATTACAGTGCCCACCGTCCCTTAACCCCTAGGAGGTATGCACATGTCTTTGAATGTGATTCGATCTGTGGCGCTGGCGGCTGCCACTGGCCTGTCGGTGAGTGTCTCTTTTGCTCAGGACGTTACGGGTGCGGGGGCGACGTTTCCTGCGCCGATCTATGCCAAGTGGGCGGATGCCTATAACAAGGCAACGGGCGCACGCATCAACTATCAATCGGTGGGTTCGGGTGCGGGCATCAAGCAAATCAAGGCCAAGACGGTTGATTTCGGTGCCAGCGATATGCCGCTGAAGGATGAAGAGCTCGCCAAAGAGGGGCTGCTGCAGTTTCCGGTGGTGATCGGTGGCGTGGTGCCGGTGGTGAATATCAAGGGCATTCAGCCAGGGCAGATCAAGCTCACGGGCGCTGTGTTGGGCGATATCTATCTGGGCAAGATTGCCAAGTGGAATGACCAACAGATCGCATCGCTCAATCCGGGGGTGGCGCTGCCGGACGCGCAGATCTCGGTGGTTCGTCGCGCTGACGGTTCGGGCACGACGTTTGTTTTTACCAACTATCTTTCCAAGGTGAGCGCCGAGTGGAAGGCGAAGGTTGGTGAGGGCACGGCGGTCAACTGGCCTGTTGGCGCCGGCGGCAAGGGTAACGAAGGTGTTGCTGCTTTTGTTCAGCGTTTGCCGAATTCGATCGGATACGTTGAATACGCCTACGTTAAACAAAACAAGATGAACTACGTTCTGATGAAGAACCGCGACGGGAACTACGTATCGCCTAGCGATACTGCGTTCAAGGCAGCTGCCGCTGGTGCCGAATGGAACAAAACCTTCTACCAGATCACCACTGAGCAGCCTGGCAAAGATGCTTGGCCTTTGACCAATCCCACTTATGTTTTGATGCACAAAGAGCAGGCCAAGCCTGCAAGTGCAGCAGCAGCGCTGAAGTTTTTTGATTGGGCTTATGTCAATGGCGACAAGATGGCCGATGAGCTTGATTATGTGCCGCTGCCTGATGCCGTGAAAGGCCTGGTGCGTCAGCACTGGGGCCAGATTAAATCGGCAGATGGCAAGGCCGTGTCCTACAAATAAAAAGTTGTAGGGGATGCGTGTTTGGTTTTGCGAGCCTGAACAGGTGAAACCGATCGCCGCGCATCTGCAATACCGGGCGGCCCGTGTGGCGGGTCGTCCGGGTTTTTTGACGTTGATTGCTGATCATGCAAGGCTCGAGCGAGGATTCTGATGAGCGCCATCTTGCCCTCAGATGCCAATGGCGCTTTGTCGTCGGTTGCGCATAAAAAAACAACTTCGCCCATGACGAACCCACCAGCCCGAAGGGTCAACTCGCCCTGGGCTGATGACGTTTTTGCCTTTTTGGCGCGTTTCAGTGCCTTGATTACGCTGGGGCTGCTGATCGGCATCATCGTGTCGCTTTTGATCGGGGCTTGGCCAGCGATTGAGCGATACGGGCTTGAGTTTCTGATTCGTTCTGAGTGGGATCCCGTTCAAGACAGTTACGGCGGTCTGGTGATGATCTACGGCACGTTGATGACGTCGTTCATCGCATTGCTGATTGCCGTGCCGGTGAGTTTCGGGATTGCGCTGTTTTTGACCGAGTTGTCGCCGAGCTGGCTCAAGCGCCCGCTGGGCATTGCCATTGAGTTGCTGGCGGCAGTGCCATCGATTGTTTATGGCATGTGGGGCTTGCTGGTGTTCGGGCCGATTCTGGCTACCTACGTGCAGCAGCCGCTGCAGCAGGCGTTTCACGATGTGCCGTATCTGGGGGCTTTGTTTTCGGGGCCGCCCGTAGGAATCGGTTTGCTGTCGGCAGGGATCATCTTGGCCATCATGATCATTCCGTTCATTGCTTCGGTGATGCGTGATGTGTTTGAGGTAACGCCGCCGATGCTCAAAGAATCGGCCTACGGCCTGGGTTCGACGACGTGGGAAGTGACCTGGCAGGTGGTGCTGCCTTATACAAAAACGGGTGTGATCGGCGGGATCATGCTGGGGCTGGGCCGTGCGCTGGGCGAAACCATGGCGGTCACTTTTGTGATCGGCAATATGAACCAGCTCAACTCGCTGTCGATTTTTGAGGCAGCTAACAGCATCACGTCGGCGCTGGCCAATGAGTTTGCTGAAGCTGGCGAGGGCTTGCACCAAGCCTCACTGATTTATCTGGGCCTGGTGCTGTTCTTCATCACGTTTGTGGTGCTGGCGCTGTCGAAGATCTTGCTGGCCCGCTTGAAGAAATCCGAAGGAACAGGATCATGAGCATTACAGCAACGACGGCATCGCGCCGGGCCATGCACCTCAGGCGCAAGCGCATTAACGTGCTGGCGCTGGCGCTGGCGCTGTCGGCCATGGTGTTTGGTGTGTTTTGGCTGATCTGGATTCTTTTTGAGACCGTGCGCCTGGGCCTGGATGGGTTGAATCTGGCGACGTTTACCGAAATGACGCCCCCGCCTCAGGCTGAGGTCGGAGGCTTGGCCAACGCGATTTTGGGCTCAGGGGTGATGGTGATGCTGGCCACCTTGCTGGGCACGCCCATCGGGATCATGGCGGGCATCTATCTGGCCGAGTATGGGCAAAACACATGGTTGGGGCGTGTCACCCGCTTTATCAACGACATCTTGCTGTCGGCGCCGTCCATCGTGGTGGGTTTGTTCATCTATTCGGTGGTGGTTGCGCGCACCAAATCGTTTTCGGCGTGGGCCGGCGTGTTGGCGCTTGCGTTGATCGTGATCCCGGTGGTGATTCGCACCACCGAAAACATGCTCACCCTGGTGCCCAACGCGCTGCGCGAGGCGGCGTATGCACTGGGCATGCCCAAGTGGCGCGTGATCATGTCGATCACGCTCAAATCAGCTCGCGCGGGTGTGATCACCGGGGTGCTGTTGGCTGTGGCGCGTATTGCAGGCGAGACGGCGCCGTTGTTGTTCACAGCCTTGTCGAATCAATTTTGGTCGACCGACATGGGCCAACCGATGGCCAGCCTGCCGGTGACGATTTTCAAGTTCGCCATGAGCCCGTATGAAAACTGGCAAAAGCTTGCATGGGCGGGCGTGTTCTTGATCACGGTTGGCGTGTTGGCGCTGAACATCCTTGCGCGCAGCCTGTTTCGCAATCGTCATTGAGTGAGTTTTATATGGACACCAAAGTCAACACGGCGGCCAGCGAATCGATCAAGGTTTCGGTGCGCAATCTCGATTTTTATTACGGCAAATTCCATGCGCTCAAGAACGTCAATCTTGATCTGCCCGAAAAGCGCGTGACGGCTTTTATTGGCCCATCGGGGTGTGGCAAATCGACGTTGCTGCGCACGTTCAACCGCATGTTTGAGCTCTATCCCGAGCAGCGGGCGCAAGGCGAAATCTTGCTCGATGGCGAAAACATTCTGTCGAGCAAAGAAGATGTTTCGCTGCTGCGTGCCAAGGTGGGCATGGTGTTTCAAAAGCCGACGCCGTTTCCGATGTCGATCTACGACAACATTGCGTTTGGTGTGCGGCTGTTCGAAAAGCTCTCGCGCCCTGAGATGGATGAGCGTGTTGAGTGGGCGCTTAAAAAAGCGGCTCTCTGGAACGAGGTAAAAGACAAACTCAACCAAAGTGGATCGGGCCTCTCGGGTGGTCAGCAGCAGCGCTTGTGTATTGCGCGTGGCATTGCCATCAAACCCGAAGTGCTCTTGCTTGACGAGCCGTGTTCAGCGCTCGACCCGATTTCGACGGGCAAGGTTGAAGAGCTGATTCATGAGCTCAAGAACGATTACACCGTGCTTATCGTGACGCACAACATGCAGCAGGCCGCGCGCTGCTCTGATTACACCGCCTACATGTATCTCGGCGAGCTGATCGAGTTTGGTCCCACGTCTGAGCTGTTCATGAAGCCCAAGAAAAAAGACACCGAAGACTACATCACGGGCCGTTTCGGTTGACGTTTTGTTTTATTTGCCGTGACACCCGCATCTGCAAGAGAGACAGACCATGACAGATAAACACTTGTCGACGCAGTTTGATTCAGAGCTCAGTGCTATTTCTTCTCGCGTGCTCGAAATGGGCGGGCTGGTTGAATCTCAGGTGGCACAAGCCATTTATGCCCTGACGCACTTCAGTGGCGAGATTGCCAGCCAGGTGCTCGAGGTTGAGGAGCGCGTGAATGCGATGGAAGTCGAGATCGATGGTGATCTCTCGACCATCATCGCGCGGCGGCAACCGACAGCCCGCGATTTGCGCCTGCTGATCGCCATCTCAAAAACGATTGGCAACCTTGAACGCGTGGGCGACGAAGCGGCCCGCATTGCGCGCACGGTGCAGCGTTTGATCAACACAGGCATGTCGAGCCGCTTGCGTCAGCCGGCCAACGATGTGTCGTTCGAGGCCGGGCTGGCGACAACATCGCTGCGCAAGGCGCTTGATGCGTTTGCGCGCCTTGATGCTGTGAAGGCTGTCGAGATCATCAAACAGGACAACCAAATCGATCAAGAGTTTGAGGGCCTGCTGCGCAAGCTCATCACCTACATGATGGAAGACCCGCGCACGATCACGGCCAGCATTGATCTCGTGTTTGTGGCCAAAGCCATCGAGCGCGTGGGTGATCACGCCAAAAATCTTGCCGAGCAGATCATCTATATCGTTAAAGGCACCGATGTGCGACATAACTCGGTCGAAGCGGTCGAGTCGGTCGTGAAGTGAGTGTGGCAACGCTGCTGCCCATTGCAAGAAGGAGTCGGATATGAGTCGTGTGTTGGTGGTTGAAGACGAATCCGCGATTGCCGAGTTGATTTCGTTGAATCTGCGCCATGCAGGTTACGAGGTGACCGTGGCGGCAACGGCGGATGATGCTCAGGCAGAAATCATTCGCGTGCTGCCTGATTTGGTGATTCTTGATTGGATGTTGCCGGGCCAATCGGGGCTGGCGCTGGCCAAGCGCTGGCGTTCGGATGCTCGCACCAAGGATCTACCCGTCATCATGCTGACGGCTCGCGCCGATGAAACCGACAAGATCGCCGGGCTGGATGCGGGCGCTGACGACTATCTCACCAAGCCTTTTTCAACCAACGAGCTGATGGCTCGCATTCGTGCGGTGCTGCGCCGCAAGGCGCCTGAGGCGCTCGATTCGGCTGTCGAGATTGGCGGGTTGCGGCTCGATCCGGCCACGCGGCGTGTCAGCCACGGCGAAATCGAAGTAAAGGTGGGGCCGACCGAGTTTCGTTTGCTGCACTTTTTGATGACGCATCCCGAGCGCGTGCACAGCCGCTCTCAGTTGCTTGATCGCGTTTGGGGTGATCACGTGTTTATTGAAGAGCGCACAGTGGATGTGCACGTTAAACGTTTGCGTGAGGCGCTGGCTACTGTGAAGTGCTCGCATCTGATCGAGACGGTGCGTGGCGCTGGCTATCGCATGACGCAGCAATCATCGTCGGCCATGACGGCCTGACGCACTCTTCACATCAACTGCTGATCGCATCATGAACTGGAACCTCTCGCGTCTTGTCGAGGGTGTGCTCGCGCTCGCCGTTGGCAGTGCAGCAGGCTGGTTGGCTGGCCGGCAACTGTCGCACCCGATGGCGCCCGCCGTGGTGGGGTGTTTGGTGGGTGTGCTGTTGATTCGGGGGGCCGATACCTTGCAGGGGTATCGGTTGCTGGAGTGGTTGCGTCAGGGCGTTCGCACATCATCGCCTGTTGCCGATACCGGCATGTGGGGCGAGATGGCGGCGCGCATTGAGCGGGCTTTGCGCCTGAGTGAGCGCGAAACCGAGCACGAGCGTCAGCGTCTGGCGCAATTTTTTGAAGCCATCGAAGCCTCGCCCAATGGCGTGATGCTGCTTGATGGCAATGATCAGATCGATTGGTTCAACTCAATGGCTGCAGATCATTTTGGCTTGCAGCCCGAGCGCGATTTACGCCAGCGCGTGACCAACCTCGTGCGCTCGCCAGCTTTTGTCAGCTACCTGCAGGTTGGGCATTTCGATGCGCCGGTTAAGTTTGTGAGCTCGCAAGGGCAGGGCATGCTGTCGGTGATCGTGCGGGTATATGGCGATCAACAAAAACTGGTGCTTTCGCAAGACATCACCGAGCGTGAGCGATCAGAAACCATGCGACGCGACTTTGTGGCCAACGTGTCGCACGAGATACGCACGCCGTTGACGGTGCTTTCTGGCTTTATCGAAACCATGGGCAATTTGCCGCTCACTGAAGTCGAGCGCAAACGGGTACTGGGTTTGATGGGGCAGCAAACATCGCGCATGCAGGCTTTGGTGAGCGATTTATTGACGCTGGCGCAGCTCGAAGGCAGTCCGCGTCCGGCGCTGGATCGTTGGGTGCCGGTGTCGCGTTTGCTGGGCCATGTTGAATCAGATGCGCGCTCGCTGTCGGGGGGGCGCCATGAGCTGAACTTCGATGGCGCGGGTACGCAAGCGCAGATCGCAGGCTCAGAAACCGAGCTGCACAGCGCGCTGGCCAATTTGGTCAACAACGCCGTGCGCTATACCCCTGAGGGCGGACGCATCGATGTGCGCTGGCATGTGTCGCCCGATGGCAGCGGCGTCTTCGAGGTGCAAGACAGCGGGCCCGGCATCGCCGCCGAGCATCTGCCTCGCCTCACCGAGCGCTTTTATCGAGTCGATGGCAGCCGTTCGCGCGAAACTGGCGGCACAGGGCTGGGGCTGTCGATCGTGAAGCACGTGGTGCAGCGCCACGCAGGCGAGATGCATATCGAGAGCCAAGTTGGCCACGGCGCGATGTTCTCGCTTGTGTTTCCGCCAGCTCGCACGCGCAGCGAGGCACCACTCGCGGCAGCCTCGTCGCTGCATCACGGTTAAGCGTTTGCTTTGCGTTTATGGTGGCAAGGCTGCAGCTGCCTGGGTGCGGGCAGCTGCGCGCACCCGGCGGTAGATGATCAGCGATTCGGTGTTGATCGTGCGTTGCCGCTCGCGTCCGATCATCTTCCAGCCCTCGATATCCGGCGCCACGCTTCGTGCTGGCTGGCTGATGATCATGTAGCGCTCATTGCTGCGATCACTTGGTGTGCGCCCATCCACCTTGAGGTGGCCAAAATATTGCAACGCTGTGAGCAGCGCAACATTGGCGCCCGGCGCTGCAACCGATGCGTTCTCGGGCAATTTGCGCGCCACGCGCTCAACCAGACTGCGGTAGCTTCGAGCGTGATCAAGCACGGGCAGCCACAGCGTCATCAACAGCATCCAGCACATTGCCACGCCACAGGCGGGCAGCACAAGGCTTTTCCAGAGCGCATGTTGGTGTCGGCTGGTGCGCCACCGCACCAAAAACAACCAAGCCAGCGTGCCCAATGCAGCGATGAGCACACTCAGCCACGAAAACGAAGGCTTGAATCCCGGGGCTGCCAGCTTGAACACATTCGCCGCGATCTTGGCCGGAACACCGGTGTGCATCGCAGAAAAAATAAACCAGATCGCAAACCCCAGCGCCGAGAAGAAGAACACCGAAAACCAATCAATGGCAGCAGACACACTGCGCTTGAGTGTTGGCAATGCAAAGGCGGCCAACACCGCACTTGCCGGCAGAGCCAGTAGCAGGGCACGATCGGATCCACCCACCAACATGCATGCCACCACGGCGACACCCAGCAATGCAAGGGGGATGGCAATGTGGCGATGATGGACGTGGTTGCGCCACTGCCAAACCGTCCAGCCCGCCAGGGGCCATGCTGGCCACGTGAACCACGACAGCGTACGCAGCACCTCAATCGGTGAAGCCGGGATGCTGATATGCCACGCCCACGTTGAGGCCAGCCAGCCCACCGCGCTGCTGAGCACCGCGCTGGCTGCGATCCAGGGGGCGAAGGCTTTCAAGCGTGTATCGCGTGCGAGCAAACACAACGCCACGCCCGCACAGCCGGCAGCCAAAGCAATGCTTGGGCTGCCGCTGCCCGACATCACAGAGAGCGACAGCACGCCAGCAGCATGTGCCCAGCGTGAACCTTGCCCAACCGACGACAGCGCATAAAGAAAGGCCGAGAGGCCTGCCAACTGAACCAGCTCGGGCGTGGTTTCGTGCCCGAGCTGCAGCAGCCCCAATGTGGCGATCAAAGCCAGCAGCGCACCATCGGCAATGGCCCGTGCGTAATCATCGGGCCGCGCCTCGCCACCAAAAGCCAGCGGCAAAGGTTGGGCAGCGCGCGTGCGTGCCAGGTGATAAGCGCTGTACCACGTGCCCAGCATTACGCTGCCGAGCATGAGGGTGAATGGGATTCGCGCGGCAATGGCCGGATCCAGCCAAGGCAGCAGCCTGATAAATGCCGCGCCCAGCCAATAAGGCAGCAGCCCGCCACCCGTGGCGATAACGCCGCCCACCGCAGGCGACATCACATCTGCCCAGCCGCGAGCAACGTTGAGCATGAAGCCAAACGCTGAAATGTCGGCGTTCTTCCAGGGATCACGCCCAATCAACCCTGGCAGCAAATAGGCCGCACAAAACAACACCAGAGCCAGACGCGGCAGGCGTTGCACATCTCTTTGGGTAACGATGGCGGGCGTGGGGGTGTTCACTTCTGCACGAAAGGATCTGAAAAAGCGCCGCTGCGATTGTGCCGTGGCGCCGAACGACGAGAGACCCGCCGAAAAAACAAAAGGCAGCCGAAGCTGCCTCGTGAACCCAAACAGATCAGGGTTTATTTTTTGATGCCCACGCGCGCAAACTTGTTGCGGAACTTCTCGACGCGGCCACCCAACGAGTCGATGCTCTTTTGTGTGCCGGTGTAGAACGGGTGCGATTCGCTGGAGGTTTCGAGCTTGAACAGGGGCAGCTCGCGACCGTCTTCCCACTTCACGGTGTCGCGCGTCGGGGCGCACGAACGGGTGATGAACTTGAAATCGTTCGACTGATCCCAGAAAACCACATCGCGGTAGTTGGGGTGAATGCCTTCTTTCATGTGAAACCTCACGCTATTCAAATGTCGCCGGAAGCCTCGCAGCACCATGCTGCGCACTCTCCGAAAGCGGAAAACCCGGCATTATAGCCAAAAACGATGCGTAGACGACCAATCAGCCGCCGCGGCGCATCATGTCGAAGAAATCGTGATTGTTTTTGGTGGATTTCATTTTGTCGAGGATGAACTCCATCGCCTCGATTTCGTCCATCGGATAGAGCAACTTGCGCAGAATCCAGCTCTTTTGCAGGATTTCAGGTTTGAGCAGCAACTCTTCGCGGCGCGTGCCCGATTTGTTAAGCAGGATCGAGGGGTAAACGCGCTTTTCAGACATCCGGCGATCAAGGTGGATCTCACAGTTGCCGGTGCCCTTGAATTCTTCGTAGATCACCTCATCCATGCGGCTGCCGGTATCAACCAACGCGGTGCCGATGATGGTGAGCGAGCCGCCTTCCTCGATGTTGCGTGCAGCGCCAAAGAAACGCTTGGGGCGCTGCAGCGCGTTGGCATCAACGCCGCCCGTTAGCAC
>CAZUCW010000047.1:0-17798 GCA_964618825.1 uncultured Aquabacterium sp. | reverse complement strand
TCGACCTGGAGATGCTGCAGGAGGTGGGCCACTGCAAGGGCATCGAGAACTACACGCGGCATCTCTCGGGCGCCAAACCCGGCGAGCCACCGCCTACGCTGGTTGATTACCTGCCCAAAGACGCCGTGATGTTTTTGGATGAGAGCCACGTGCTCATCGGCCAGTTTGGTGGCATGTATAACGGCGATCGCGCGCGCAAAACCACGCTGGTTGAATACGGCTTTCGTCTGCCCAGCGCGCTCGACAACCGCCCGCTCAAGTTTGAAGAGTTCGAAGGCAAGATGCGGCAGGTGGTGTTTGTATCGGCCACGCCTGGCGATTACGAAAAGAACCACGCCGGGCAGGTGGTTGAGCAGTTGGTGCGGCCCACCGGGTTGGTCGACCCTATCGTCGAAGTGCGGCCTGCCTCAACCCAAGTTGATGATGTGCTGCAAGAGATCCGCGAGCGCGTCGACGTGAACGAACGCGTGCTCGTTACCACCCTCACCAAACGCATGGCCGAGCAGCTCACTGATTACCTCAGCGAAAACGGCGTCAAGGTGCGCTACCTGCACTCTGATATCGATACTGTTGAGCGCGTCGAGATCCTGCGCGATCTGCGCCTGGGCACCTTTGATGTGCTGGTGGGCATCAACCTGCTGCGCGAGGGGCTCGACATTCCTGAAGTGTCGTTGGTGGCCATCCTCGATGCCGATAAAGAGGGCTTTTTGCGTGCCGAGCGCAGCCTGATCCAAACCATTGGCCGCGCGGCACGCAACGTCAACGGCAAAGCCATTTTGTATGCCGACCGCATGACCGAATCGATGCGCAAAGCCATTGGCGAAACCGAGCGCCGGCGCGCCAAACAAATTGCCTTCAACGAGGCGCATGGCATCACACCGCGTGGTATCCGCAAAAAGATCAAAGAGCTGATCGACGGGGTGGTGTCCGACAAGGCCAGCCAAGCCGAAGCCCGGGCGCTGCAGGCTCTGCACGATGCCGCCGAGGTTGAATCCCTCAGCGAAAAAGATCTCGGCAAGCGTATCAAGCAGCTTGAAAAGCAAATGCTCGAACACGCCCGCAATCTCGAATTCGAGCAGGCCGCCCGGTTGCGCGATCAACTCAGCCTGCTGCGCGAGCAGGCGTTTGGGGCCAGCGTGAGCGATCATGCGACGCCTGCTGCACCCAAGCCCTGATTGCCCCACCATTCCGATTTGCCGAAAGCCCCCCCATGCTTCAGCCGCACGAGCCCAAACGCACCGATTTACACCGCACCACGGTGTCGGTGTTGATGGTCTGCATGGGCAACATCTGCCGCTCACCCACAGCCGAGGGGGTGTTGCGCCACAAGTTGGCACAGGTGGGGTTGCACGAGCGGGTGCAGGTGGATTCGGCGGGCACGATCAGCACCCATGCTGGCGAGGCGCCTGATGCGCGGGCGCAAACGCACGCAGCGCGGCGTGGATATGCGCTCAGCGGCTTGCGGGCACGCCAGGTGCGCGCCGCCGATTTCGAGCGCTTCGATCTGATCCTGGCCATGGATTGCGACAACCTCGCCTGGTTGCGCGAAGCTTGCCCGGCGCCGCTGCAACCCAAATTGCGGCTGTTGATGAGCTACGCCCCGCAGCTTGGGCGCAACGAAGTGCCCGATCCCTATTACGGCGGCCCGGCGGGGTTTGATGTGGTGCTCGATTTAGTGGAGGCCGCGTGCGATGGCCTGCTTGATCAGCTGCGTCTGATTGAAAATCCGCAATCCTGACGCGGTTGCCTTTGCGGGTTGGCCCGCAGGAGATGACGGCAGCGTGTAGAATCTGACCAAATCAGTCGGGTATAAAGCCGGGTTTTCACCGACAATTCCCGCACCGATTGAAGGGGTTTGGATTCGCTGGAGGTGTCGCACGTTGCGGCGCGCTCGAAGCCCTTTCGCCCCCTTTCGCCAGCAAGGAGTTTAGCCATGCGTCTGACCACCAAAGGTCGCTTCGCCGTTACTGCCATGATTGATCTGGCATTGCGCGAGCACACCGGCCCCGTGGCGCTGGCCGCCATCAGCCAGCGCCAACAGATTTCGCTGTCTTATCTCGAGCAGCTCTTTGGCAAACTGCGCCGCCACGAGTTGGTTGAGAGCACGCGCGGCCCCGGGGGCGGCTATTCGCTGGGGCGCAAATCTGAAGACATCACCGTGGCCGACATCATCGTGGCGGTCGACGAACCCATTGATGCCACCGGCTGCTCAGGCAAAGAAAACTGCCACGGCGACGACGGCCCCTG
Source organism: uncultured Aquabacterium sp. (assembly GCA_964618825.1). Classification (GTDB taxonomy): domain Bacteria; phylum Pseudomonadota; class Gammaproteobacteria; order Burkholderiales; family Burkholderiaceae_C; genus Aquabacterium. Next base: position 15,551 of record CAZUCW010000047.1, on the reverse strand, counting down.
CATGACGCACGATCTGTGGTCGAAGCTCAACCAAAAAATGATCGAGTATCTCGATTCGGTGAGCCTCAAAAATCTGGTCGACGAGCAGTTGGCTAAAGGGGTGTCGGTGGTCGATCCGCCGGTTAAGCGCGCCATTTCGAGCCAGCCGGTGGTGAAGCCGATCAAGGTGACCGCCCCCAACTCCGTTTTCGCCTTGGGCAACGCATTGACCAAATGATTGCTGCGAGCCATTGATATGACCCCTCATCTGCCCATTTATTTCGACTACGGTGCCACCACGCCTTGCGATCCGCGTGTGGTGGACGCGATCATTCCCTGGCTGCGCGAGCACTTCGGCAACCCGGCCTCACGCAGCCACGCCTGGGGCTGGGAGGCCGAAGAGGCCGTTGAGAAGGCGCGCACTCAGGTGGCGGCGCTCATTGGCGCTGATCCGCGCGAGATCGTCTGGACATCGGGGGCCACCGAATCCAACAATCTCGCGATCAAGGGGGCGGCGCATTTTTATCAAACGCGCGGCAAGCACATCATCACCGTCAAGACCGAGCACAAGGCGGTGCTCGATACCTGCCGCGAGCTTGAGCGCCAGGGCTTCGAGGTAACGTATCTCGATGTGCAAGATAACGGCCTGCTCGATCTGAATCGCTTCAAAGATGCGCTGCGCCCCGATACCGTTTTGGTGTCAGTGATGTTCGTCAACAACGAGATTGGCGTCATCCAAGACATCGCGGCCATTGGCGCACTGTGCCGTGAGCGTGGGGTGATTTTTCATGTGGATGCGGCCCAGGCCACAGGCAAGGTTGTCATTGATCTGGCCAAGTTGCCGGTCGATCTGATGAGTTTGGCGTCGCACAAAACCTATGGCCCCAAAGGCATTGGCGCGCTCTATGTGCGACGCAAGCCGCGTGTGCGCATCGAAGCGCAGATGCATGGGGGTGGACACGAACGTGGCATGCGCTCGGGCACGCTGCCCGTGCACCAGATCGTGGGCATGGGTGAGGCCTTTCGGATCGCACAAGCCGAGATGGGCGCCGAGATTGAGCGCATCCGCAGCTTGCAGCAGCGTTTGCTCACGGGCCTGCAAAGCATCGATCAGGTGTTCATCAATGGCGACCTCGAGCGTCGCGTGCCGCATAACGTCAATGCGTCGTTCAACTTCGTTGAGGGCGAATCGCTGATCATGGGCGTCAAGGGCATCGCGGTGTCGTCGGGCTCGGCCTGCACATCGGCCAGCCTGGAGCCCAGCTACGTGTTGCGCGCGTTGGGGCGCTCGGATGAGCTGGCGCATTCGTCGCTGCGCATGACGATCGGTCGCTTTACCACCGAGCAAGAAATCGATTACGCCATCGGGTTGCTGCAAGACCGCGTGGCCAAGCTGCGTGAGCTCTCACCACTGTGGGAGATGTACCAAGACGGCGTCGATCTCAACTCGATCCAATGGGCAGCGCATTGATGCCGGCCGGTGTTTGAAAAATCTGGAGCAACAACCATGGCATACAGCGAAAAAGTCGTTGAGCACTACGAGAACCCGCGCAACGTTGGCACATTTGATAAGGGCGACGATACGGTCGGCACCGGCATGGTGGGCGCCCCGGCTTGCGGCGACGTGATGAAGCTGCAAATCAAGGTGAACCCGGCCACGGGCGTGATCGAAGATGCGCGCTTCAAAACCTACGGCTGCGGTTCGGCCATCGCATCGAGCTCGCTCGTAACCGAATGGGTTAAGGGCAAGACGCTCGATCAGGCGCTCGACATCAAGAACACCCACATTGCCGAAGAGCTGGCGCTGCCGCCGGTCAAGATCCACTGCTCGATCCTGGCCGAAGACGCTATCAAGGCTGCGGTCGACGATTACCGCACCAAACACACTGCTTGAGCACGCCGAGATGTCCGTTACTCTCACTGAAGCCGCTGCCCGGCACGTTACCCGCTATCTGGCCAAGCGAGGCAAGGGCGTGGGTGTGCGTTTGGGCGTTAAAACCACGGGCTGCTCGGGGCTGGCTTACAAGCTCGAATACGCCGATGAGATCGACCCGTCCGATATCGTGTTTGAAGATCATGGCGTCAAGGTGTTGATCGACCCGAAGAGCCTGCCGTATCTCGATGGCACCGAGCTCGATTTTGTGCGCGAGGGGCTCAACGAGGGCTTCAAGTTTCACAACCCCCGGGAGCGCGACCGCTGCGGCTGCGGTGAATCCTTCCGCGTGTGATTTTTGGCGTCGCCCATGAAGCTCGACGCTGACGATTTCACGCTGTTCGCCGTGCCGGCCTGTTTTGCGCAAGACCGCGCCACGCTCGATGCGCGCTGGAAAGCGCTGCAAACCGAGGTGCATCCTGATCGATTTGCCGCCGAGGGCGCTGCCGCGCAGCGCGTGGCCATGCAGTGGGCGGTGCGCGTCAACGAGGCGTATCAGCGCCTGAAAGATCCGCTCAAGCGCGCGGCCTATCTGTGCGAGCGCCACGGCGCGCCGGTTCAGGCCGAGCGCAATACGGCGATGCCGGCAGGTTTTTTGATGCAGCAAATGCAGTGGCGCGAGGCGCTCGACGAGGCCACGAGCCAGCCTGATCCCGAAGCGGCTTTTGATGCTTTGCGCGATGAAGTGCTCGCCCAGCGCCGCGCTGCGCTCGAGCGTTTGGGCCAGCTCATCGATGTCGAGCACAATTTCGCCGCTGCCGCCGAGCAGGTGCGCGCCTTGATGTTCGTTGAGCGCTTTGCCGACGAAATCGAGCGCCGGCAAGACAACCTATAAAAATCTACGCATGGCACTGTTGCAAATTTCTGAGCCCGGGCAATCGCCCGATCCGCACCAGCGGCGCGTTGCGGTCGGCATCGATCTGGGCACCACGCATTCGCTGGTGGCTGCCGTGCGCCACGGCCTGCCTGAGTGCCTGCCCGATGCGCAGGGCCGTGTGATCCTGCCATCGGCTGTGCGGTATCTCGGCGAGGGGCGTCGCCAGATCGGGTTTGATGCGCTCGCCGCGCAGGCTGAAGATCCCGAGAACACCATCGTTTCGGTGAAGCGCTTCATGGGGCGCGGGCTGGCCGATATCGCTCACCGCGAGAAGCTGCCGTATCACTTCATTGATGCGCCGGGCATGGTGAGCCTGCAAACACGCGAAGGCAAAAAATCGCCCGTCGAGGTGTCGGCCGAAATTTTGGCCACGCTGCGTTACCGTGCCGAAGACACTTTTGCCGACGATTTGTTTGGTGCCGTCATCACCGTGCCGGCTTACTTTGACGACGCCCAGCGCCAAGCCACTAAAGACGCTGCGCAACTTGCGGGCCTCAAGGTGCTGCGCCTCATCAACGAACCCACTGCTGCGGCCATCGCCTATGGGCTCGACAACAGCGTCGAAGGCCTCTATGCCATCTACGATCTGGGTGGCGGCACGTTTGATATCTCGCTGCTGCGCCTCACGCGCGGCGTGTTTGAAGTGGTGGCCACCGGCGGTGATTCAGCGTTGGGCGGCGACGACTTTGATCGCGCGTTGGCCGATTGGGCGGTGCAGCAAGCCGGGGTGAGCATCGCATCGGCGCAAGATAAACGAGCCGTGCTCGTGGCCGCCCGCACGGCCAAAGAAGCGCTGTCGACCCAGCCCGACGCGGAGCTACACGCCATGCTGCAATCGGGCGATATGCGCGTGCCCATCAGCCGCGCGGGCTTCGAATCGATCACCCAGCCGCTCATCGACAAAACGCTCGCCGCCGTGCGCAAAGTGCTGCGCGATGCCAAGGTATCGGTTGCAGAGGTGCAGGGTGTGGTGATGGTGGGTGGTTCAACCCGCATGCCCAAGGTGCGTGCAGCGGTGGGGGGCTATTTTGGGCGCGAGCCGCTTACCAACCTCAACCCCGACGAAGTGGTGGCTCTCGGCGCGGCGGTGCAGGCCAACCAACTGGCGGGCAACAACGCCAACGGCGAGCTGCTGCTGCTTGATGTGATTCCGCTGTCGTTGGGCATCGAAACCATGGGCGGACTCGTTGAGCGCATCATTCCGCGCAACACCACCATCCCTGCCGCACTGGCGCAAGACTTCACCACCTATCAAGACGGCCAGACCGCGATGTCGCTACATGTGGTGCAAGGCGAGCGCGAGCAGGTTGAGCACTGCCGCTCGCTGGCGCGCTTCACGTTGCGTGGCATTCCGCCCATGCCTGCAGGCGCAGCGCGCATTCGCGTCACCTTTGAAGTCGATGCCGATGGCCTGCTCAATGTGTCGGCGCGCGAGCAGGTGTCGGGTGTCGAAGCCACCATCGCCGTCAAACCCAGCTACGGTTTGAGCGACGACGCCATCGCACAGATGCTGCAAGAAGGTTTCGCCACAGCCGAATCCGATATGCAAGACCGCGCGCTGCGCGAGGCCCGCGTCGAAGCCGAGCGCCTGCTGCTGGCAACCCGATCTGCCTTGGCTGCCGATGGCGATTTGCTCGATGGTGATGCGCACGAAGCCATTGAGCACCTCATCGCCGCGCTTGATCACTCACGCGCCGGCGCTGATCGTGTGGCCATCGAAACGGCCACCGAAGCCTTGGCGCATGGCACCGAAGTGTTTGCCGCTGAACGCATGAACCGTGGCATCCGCCAAGCCCTTGAGGGCCGCAACGTCAACGAGATCTGAGCCGCTGCTGCACGCACTGTCATGACCATCATCAAGATCCTGCCCCACGCCGAATACTGCCCACAAGGCGCCACGATCAACGTCACGCCCGGCACATCCATTTGCGAAGCTCTGCTCGAAAACCACATCAACATCGAGCACGCTTGCGACATGAGCTGCGCCTGCACCACCTGCCATGTGATCGTGCGTGAAGGCTTCAACTCACTGGGCGAGATGGATGAATCCGAAGAAGACCTGCTCGACCGCGCCTGGGGCCTTGAGCCCAACTCGCGCCTGAGCTGTCAGGCCATCGTGGCGCAACAAGAACTGGTGGTTGAGATTCCAAAATACACGATCAATCACGCCAAAGAAAACCACTGAGGCACAAAAGAGCTGATCGAAAAAGGCTGATGGATATGACGCGCCAGATTTTTTTGGATACCGAAACCACCGGCTTGAGCCCCGAATCGGGCGACCGCATCATCGAAGTCGGTTGCGTCGAGATGTTCAACCGCAAGCTCACCGGCAACAACAAACACTTCTACATCAACCCCGAGCGGCCCAACCACGAAGATGCGGTCAGGATCCACGGCCTGACCGACGAATTCTTGGCCGACAAACCCGTGTTTGCCGCCATTGCTAACGAGCTGCTCAACTATCTCGAAGGCGCTGAAATCATCATTCACAACGCGGGCTTCGACGTTGGCTTCTTGAACGCCGAACTGCGTCGCCTTGGGCGTGGCCCTTTCAATCAAATCGCTGGAAGCATCACCGATACCTTGGTGATGGCGCGCGAGATGTTTCCGGGCAAATCGAATTCTCTCGATGCGTTGTGCAAGCGGCTGGAGGTCGACAACTCAAACCGCACGCTGCACGGGGCGCTGCTCGATGCCGGGTTGTTGGCCGAGGTGTTCATCAACATGACGCGCGGCCAGGACAGCCTCGTGATCGATGCGAGCGAATCTGGCACACAAACCATCGTCGTGGCCGACACCGATCTGAGCCAATTTGATCTGATCGTGATCGAGCCCAATGCCGACGAACTTGCGGCGCATGCCACCATGTTGGCTGATCTCGACAAGGCCTCAGGCGGCAAAGCGTTCTGGGCACAGGCCGCGTCGCTTGCGAATTGAAAAACCCGTGCTAGAATAGCCGTCTTGCTGGGCGGTTAGCTCAGTGGTAGAGCACTGCCTTCACACGGCAGGGGTCGCAGGTTCGAACCCTGCACCGCCCACCAGCAATTCAGACAAAAAAATCAAAAGCACTTGGCGCAAGCCCGGTGCTTTTTTTTTGGCCGAAACGGCCAGAGCCGCACGTGTGATTTGGTGGATTGCGGGGCGGGAATTCTTCACAGGCGGGTGGGCGTGGTTGATATACTGGCTCGGTAACAACCCTAGGTGAGCATGCCCAAGCTGTTCGTGACTCTCCGACTTGGTTGGGTCGTTCTGATCTCAACCTGGTTCGCCCTGCTGGCGCCGGCGGAAGCCTCGCGTCAGCTGGTGCTTGGGGCTGCGCTGGGTGCGGTGTGTTCGGCTGCGCCGCATGTCGGGGGCGATGCTTCGTCGCCGGCCTCGGATGAGGGTTCGTTACCGGCGCTGGTGCATCACAAGCATTGCAATGCTTGTCTGGTGCATGTGGATATGGCGCTGATGTCGGCGCTGCCGGTGTTGCCTGCAGTGCAGGCGGTGTCACATGGGGCGCAGCGCTGGCCGGCGTTGGCTTGGCCGGCGCAACGGGTGGCCTGGGCGCATTTGCCATCGAGGGCGCCACCTTTCTTCTTGGTTTGATCGATCGGCCGCAGGCATGTTCTGCGGCTGTTTTCGTGCGGCAGAGATTGCACGGCGTGCAGCGCGTTGGTTGCGCTGGCGTGCAGTGGTTTGCTGCTGTGCCGGGTCGCTGGATGCGATCGTGGCGTGCGCGGGTGGTTGGGCGCGATGCATGCGCAGCGGCCCGCGCAGAGGATCAAGCAAAGAAGTTAAGGATTCACCATGAACAAGACGATGCTCTCGCTGGCTGCTGCGCTGGCGCTTTCTGTTGGCGCACATACCGCTGGCGCCGCCGTGACGACCTACAACGTGACGGAAACGTTTAACCAGGTTGTCTACGACACCAAAAACCCCACGTGGGACACGATCTTCACGGGATCGTTTGCTTACGACGATGCCACGCAAACGGTGTCGGGCCTAACGGGATCACTCACGCAGGCCATGAGCGGCAACACCACATCGCGCGGTTTGTCGTATCAGCTGTCGTCGCTGTATGACGCCAGCCTGGGTGGCCTGATCGTGACGGTGTTTTATCAGAACTCGACGGATGTGTTCTTGGGTGGTGGTTTTGCCACGGGGGGCAAGAGCACCTACGGTAATCAGAACGCTTACGCGACGATTTTCGTGAATACGACCGATCCGACGGCGGCGTTGACCGAGGCACAGACCGCCAAGCTGGCTTACGCCGATTGCACAAAGGGTGGGCTGATGGGCACTTCAACGTGTATGACCGGCTGGGTGAAGTACACGGATGGCGTGGCAGGTGCGGGCGGCACGATGAAGGGCACGTATCCGATCATGCAAATCATCACGGCAGCTCCGGCGGTGCCTGAGCCTTCAACGTATGCCATGGCGCTGGCCGGTGTGGCGATGGTGGCGTTTGCGCTCAAGCGCAAGGCGCGCGATTGATCGCGTTGCATTGATCACGCTGTTGATCTCACGTTGATTTTTCTTGCGGGCAGCGCCGTTGAGGTGCTGCCCGGTGTGGTGAGCAGTTGGTTCGTTTTTTCTTCATTTTCTCGAAAGGCATGATCCATGAAAGCATCTCGCATGATTCTGGGCGCGGTGGCTGCGGCTGCAGCGCTGTCGGCGCAAGCCGCGAGCTACAACATCACGACCACGTTTTATGAGCCTGATACGCAGCCCAAAGATTCGATCTTTGTTGGCTCGTTTGATTACGACAGCGCAACGCATACGGTGTCGGGCCTGACGGGCAAGCTCAGCGAGTCGATGACGGGCACCGATGCGTCGAACATGACGTGGCTCGATCTGTCGTATCAGCTGGTGTCGTGGTACGACGCTTCGCTGGGCGGCACGTTTGCGGCGGTGTTCAAAAACAGCGATACGAAGACGTTTTTTAACGATGGCTCTGATGCCTCGCTTGCAGGCAACTATTGGTCGCCCGAGGTGGGTGCGCTGTTTGGCGGCACCTACTATGGGTTTCCTAAGGCGACCAAAAACCTCGGCAATGCGTATGCGCTGATCTTTGTGCCCAACGATCCGCTGTCGGCGCTCACGCCATCGCAGATCGATAAGCTGGCCTACGCTGATTGCGCCCCGGGCGGCATGATGGGCGCGGTGTGCATGACGGGCACCTCGGTGGCGGGCTATGGCGTGCTGGGCACGATGAGCGGCTATCCGGTGTCTCAGACGATCACGGCTGCCGTGCCTGAGCCGAGCACGTATGCCTTGTTGCTGACGGGCCTGGCCGTGGGCGCGGTGCACCGTCGCCGCACAAAGGCTTGATCGTGGCTTGACCGCCGTGGAGCGGTGCCTCAGGGTGTGTGAGCTCTGGGCACCGCTTTGTTGTTTTGGCTTGTGATTGCATCGAGCACCGTGACTTTCATCCCTTTGCGATTGTTGGCCCGCGCGGGCTGCGTTGGCCTGATTGCGCCGCTGCTGGCGCAGGCTCAGGCCTCATCCACCCCTAACGATGGGGTGCAGCTCGAAACCGTGACGGTGAAGGGCGAGCGCCGGGCGGAGCCGTCGCCGTCGGTGTCGAGCGTGAAGGGCCGCGATGTGGCCGAGCAGCGCTCGCGAGTGAGCGACACCGCACGCATGCTCGACGATGTGAACGGCGTGAGCGTGTATGGCGCGGGGGGCATTTCGGGGCTGCCGGCGATTCATGGGCTGGCCGATGATCGTTTGCGGGTGCAGGTGGATGGCATGGATTTGATGCCGGCGTGCCCGAATCACATGAATTCGCCGCTGTCGTATATCTCGCCCACTGAGGTGGGGGCGATCAAGGTGTGGGCGGGGATCACGCCGGTGAGCGTGGGCGGCGATAGCCTGGGCGGCACGATTCAGGTGGAGTCTGCACCGCCGGTGTTCGCCGATGCCGATGAGGGCTATGTGGTGGCGGGGCGCATGGGGGCGTTTTATCGCAGCAACGGGCATGTGCATGGCAGCGAGGTGTCGGCCACATGGGCGACCGAGGCGCTGAGCCTGAGTTATCGCGGCAACGAATCGAAGGCCGACAACTACGTGGCCGGGCATGGCTTTAAGCCGCAGGCGTCTGGCAGTGAAATGGGTGAGCCGATTCCGTCGAGCGTGGTGGGGTCGACGGCATATCGGCCGATCAATCAAAACCTGGCGCTGGCGTGGCGGCTCGACAACCATCTGCTGCAGGTGGATTGGTGGAGCCAGCATGTGGCGTTTGAGGGCTATCCGAATCAGCGCATGGACATGACCGATAACCAAAATGCATCGGTGAATTTGCGCTATCGCGGGGTGTTTGATTGGGGGACGCTGGATGTGCGCGGGTTTACGCAGCACACGCATCACCAGATGGATATGGGCCCAGACCGCTACAGCTATGGCACGGGCATGCCGATGCTGACAAAAGCCGATACGCACGGGGGCTCGGCAAAGGTGGGCTGGAGTTTGAGCGATCAGGATGTGTTGCGCGCGGGGGCCGAGGTTCAGTTGCACACGCTCTACGATTGGTGGCCGCCGGTGGGCGGCACGATGGGGCCGCGTGCGTTCTGGAACGTCGATTACGGGCGTCGCGATAAGGGCGAGGGCTTTGTCGAGTGGGAGCGTTATGTCGATGATCGCTGGACGACCATTGTTGGCGCTCGCTACACCTTGGTGAATGCCGATGCAGCGGCGGTGCAAGGCTACGACAACAGCTTGGGGATGTGGGGCACGGATGCAGCGCGATTCAATGCGCGGGGTGAGCATCGGCATGTGGATCACAACTGGGATTTGACGGCGCTGGCACGCTACACGCCGAGTGTGGCGAGCTCGCTCGAGTTTGGTTTTGCGCGCAAGACGCGCTCACCCAGCCTGTATCAGCGCTATCCGTGGTCGACCAATGCAATGGCGGCCTTGATGAACAACTATGTGGGCGATGGCAATGGCTATGTGGGCAATGAAGATCTCAGGCCCGAGGTGGCGCACACCCTCAGCGTGGCGCTCGAGCAGCGTGAAGAGGCCGATGATCGCTGGGGGTTCAAGGCTTCAACGTATCTCACGCAGATCGATGGCTATATCGATGCTCGACGTTGCAATTTTGGGCAGTGCGGCGCCGATAACGTCAGCAAAACACAGGGCTTTGTGCTGCTGCAGTATGTGAACCAATCGGCGCACTTGATGGGGGTGGATCTGTCGGGCGATCTGGCCCTGTTGCGCAGCAGCACCTGGGGGCGCATCACCGGCGTGGCCAAGTTGGGCTGGATCAAGGGCGAGAACACCACCACCAGCGATGGCCTCTACAACATCATGCCGCTCAACGGCAAGGTGGGCCTTAAACAGCGCCTGGGCAAGTGGAGCCACGAGCTGGAGTGGGTGGTGGTTGATACCAAGCGGCGGGTGTCCGATGTGCGCAATGAGATTCGCACGCCGGGTTATGCGCTTGCTAACTGGCGTGGCTCATACGAATGGCCCAAGGCGCGGGTCGATCTGGGTATCGAAAACCTGTTCAACCGCTTTTATGCCTTGCCGCTGGGCGGCGCATATGTGGGGCAGGGGTCGTCTATGAGCACCGGCACGATCCCTTGGGGCGTTCAGGTGCCGGGCATGGGGCGCTCGCTCAATGTGGCCGTGAATCTGAAGTATTGAGGTCGAGATGATGATGTGGTGCAAGGTGGCCAAGCCTATTCGCAATGGTTTGATTCTGCTGGGGGCCGCTGGCGCGCTGGCCGCATGTGGCGGCGGCGGTGGCTCGGGGCCGGCATTGCAGATGCAATCGCAGAGTGTGTCGTTTGGCGCAGCGCCTGCGTTGCCTTTGGGCGGCACGGCTACGGTGAGCGCCACCGCCAGTTCGGGGTTGGCGGTGAGCTTTGGCAGCGCCACCACGGCGGTGTGCACGGTGAGCAGCTCAGGCCAGATCAGTGTGCTCACGGTGGGCACATGCACGATCACGGCGGATCAATCGGGCGACGAGCGCTACGCCCCGGCGTTGCAGGCGCGCCTGAGCGTGGTGGTGAGCTATACGCCGGATCAGAGCATCACGGTGTCGACTCTGCCCACAACGATGAGCGTGGGTGGGCTCGAGGCCGTGTCGGCCTCGGCTTCGTCGGGGTTGGCCGTGGCGTATTCGAGCAGCACGCCGGCGGTGTGCAGCATCGATGCCAGTTCGGGGCGGCTGATTGCACTGGCTGCGGGCACTTGCACGGTATTGTTCGATCAGGCTGGCGGCACCAACACCAGCACCAGTGCCACCTATCTGCCGGCGCTGCAGGTGTCGGGCACTGTGAGCGTGGTGGCCGCCAGCGCAGCGCCACCGGGGGTGCCTGCGGGGGTGACGGCAACCAGCGGCAGCACCCTGGCCGAGGCGGTTGTTGATGCCACGAGCGTGGCCGGGGGCGGCAGCGCCATCACTGCGTTTACGGCGGTGTCTGCGCCTTCGGGTTTTACGGCCAGCAGCGCAACGCTGCCGGTGCGGGTGAGTTGCACCAGCACATGCGCGGGTGAGTCTTTTACGGTGCAAGCCACCAACGCCAGTGGCGCGGGCACGGCTTCGTCGGCCACCCATCTCATCGATACCTACGATGTGATCACGACGTTTTACGAGCCCGATACACAACCCAACGACAGCATTTTTGTGGGCAGTTTCACGTATGACGCCACAGACAACACCGTGTCGAATTTGCAGGGGCGGTTGAGCGAATCGATGACGGGCGGGATCACGGCCTACCCCAACGACACCATGACGTGGGTGACGCTGAGTTATCAGCTGCAATCGTGGCACGACGCCATGCTGGGCGGCACGTTTGTGGCTTCGTTTTCAAAGAACACGACCGTTACATTCATGGGCAATACCTGGGCGCCGCAAGATGGCGTGGATTACGGTGGCGTGTTTGCCGGCGGGCCCAATATGGCGAACTATCCGAGTTCGACGCAGAACTCATACGTGCTGATCTTTGTGCCCGACGCGGCCCCGTCGACCGCTCTGACGACCGCGCAGATCAATAGGCTGGCCTACGCGGATTGCGCGCCCGGCGGCATGATGGGCGCCGTGTGCATGACGGGCACCAGCGTGGCTGGTTATGGCGCGTTGGGCACGATGAGCGGCTACCCTGCAGCGCAGAGCATCACGCGTCGGCACTGATTTTTGATGGCGCGGCTGGTGTGGTGATTCAGGTGAGCCCCAGCGGCTGGGTGTGGGTAAAAACCGTGCCTGCCAGATCATCGTGCTCGGCGCTTACCGCGCAGCGTCGGCCCTGGCGTTTGGCTTCATACAGTGCCTGATCGGCGCGCTGCAGAGCATCGCTCAACGATTCTCCCGGCAGGGCTTGCACCACACCGAAGCTCAGGCTCAGGGGCACGCCTTCGCTGGCCAGCCGGGTTGATTCAACGTGCCGCATGATGCGATCAGCTACCTGCAGCGCATCGGGCAATGAGGTGTCGGGCAGCAGTGCGACAAACTCATCCCCACCAATGCGGCCCACCACATCATGGGTGCGCAACACCAGCCGCGTGGCGTGCGCCACATCGCGCAAGGCGATATCGCCAGCCGCATGGCCGTGGGTGTCGTTCACCAGCTTAAAGAAATCGATATCGAACAACATCACCGAGGCGCTGCCCGGGCGCGAGCGCTTGAGTGCCTGCTCGGCCAGATCGTAAAAATGCCGCCGGTTGGGCACCTGTGTGAGCATGTCGAAATCAGCCAGCATGCGCAGTTGTCGCTGGGTGTCGCGTAGGCCACGCTCGGTGCGCTCGTGCGTCATGAGCAGGCACAGATACAGCATGAACACCGCGCCGCACAGCATCATCAAATTCACCCAAGGCATCAGCACCAGCGATTCAGGCACATCGCGCTGCCCCCACAGCAGCACGCCGCTGATCAGACGCGGCAACTGCACCGCCGCCATGATCAGCATGAACACCGTCATCGCCTGCAACGAGGCGCTGGCGCGCCACTCGCGGATGCGGTGAATCACCCAGCACACATAAAGGTGAATGGCCCAGATGGCCAGCGCAAACATCGTCATACGCACGCCCACGCCCCAGTGGGCCGCCCAGCCTGCCAGCCAGATCACGTAGGCCACCAGCAGCACCAAAGCATCGGTGGCGGCGGGGGTGACAAACGTGCTGCGCGCATAAAAGCGCCGGGTGCCCCACAGCCATACGATGGGCCACTGCAGCAGCAGCGCTACCGACAGCGGAGCCAATTGGGGATGCGATTCGCGCGCCAGGTGCAGGGCCGCGCCCAGCGCGCTCAGGGCCTGCGAGGCCGTCCACCACCAGTAGCCGCGGTAAACGCGCTGCGTCAGGCCGATGAAGATCATCACGCCCGATATAGCCAACATCACGGCCACGACGACGATCATCAGCGTGGCGGGATCGAGGGAGGGGAGCAACTGCATACAACCTCACACCCAACGAAAGGGGAAGGCGCATTCTGTCTGCCCCCACCGAGGGCCGGCATCCCTAGTTGGTGGGGCGGGTTCGAAACGTATTTTTACGATGCAAAACGCTGCAAATACAGTGGGCGCCCACATGGGATGCCGCTGCCGCCAAGCCTGATGGGGCGCGATCCGCTGGTGTGTCGATGTATACCAATGCGCTTGGCGGGCCCGCCTTGCTATGCTGGCCGCATGACGTCTTCTTTCGATGCATTTTGGCGCGCTGTGGCCTATTGCCTGCTGCCGCGAGTGATCTGGTTGTCGCTGCTGCCGCTGGTGCTGTGCGTGATGCTCACCGGGGCATTGGGCTACTTTTTTTGGGACGATGGCGTGACGCTGGTAAACGAGTGGCTGCACCGCTGGTCGGTGATCGACACGCTCTTTAAGGCGCTTGACGCAGTAGGCGGCTCGGGCCTGCGCGTGGTGATCGTGCCGCTGGTGCTGGTGGCCCTCGTGGTGCCGCTGGTGGTGGTGGTGTGTCTGTTGCTGGTGGCCCAAGTGATGCTGCCTGCGCTTGTGCGGTTGGTGCGCGCACGGCGCTTTCCTGATCTGCAGCCCCAGGGGCGTGGGCGCTGGTGGCTCAGTGCGTTGCGCTCGCTGGGCTGGACGCTGCTGGCGGCGCTGGCGCTGGTGCTGAGCCTGCCCCTGTGGCTGGTGCCCCCGCTGGCGCTGATCCTGCCGCCGTTGATCTGGGGTTGGCTCAGTTATCGCGTGATGACGTCCGATGTGCTGAGCGACATCGCTTCGCCCGACGAGCAGCGCCGCATCCTCACTGAACACCGTGCCCCGCTGTGGGCCATCGGCATCGTTACGGGTTACCTGGGGGCGGCGCCATCACTGCTGTGGGCTTTTGGCGCAACCATGTTCACACTGGCACCGCTGCTGATCATGGGATCCGTGTGGCTCTACACCGGCATCTTCGTGTTTTCGGCGCTGTGGTTTGCGCATTACGCGCTCAAAGCCCTGCACACCTTGCGTACCGGCTCAGAGGCCGAAGTGGCCATGGCGACCGACACCGTGCAAGGCACCACGCTCACGCATGCGTTGCATGCCATCACCCACACCGACCCCGGAGCCTCGGCATGAACGTTGGCGCACTGATCATTGGTGACGAAATCCTCAGCGGACGCCGTGCCGACAAACATCTTGCCAAGCTCATCGAGCTGCTCGGCGCACGCGGCATGGCACTGAGCTGGGCGCATTACATCGGCGATGAGCCCGAGCGAATCACGCGCGAGCTGCGAGCCGCCTTTGCCAGTGGTGATCTGGTGTTTTCGTTTGGCGGCATCGGTGCCACCCCCGACGATCACACCCGTGCTTGCGCAGCGCATGCGCTCAACCGATCGCTGGCGCTGCATCCGCAAGCCCGCGAGCTGATCTTGCAGCGCATCGGCGAGATGGCACAGCAGCAAGGCGAGCCCTTCGACCCTGCCGATCCCGTGCACCAGCAGCGGCTGCAGATGGGGGTGTTTCCGGAAGGGGCTGAGATCGTGCCCAACCCGTACAACCGCATTCCCGGGTTCTCGGTGGATCGCGTTTACTGTTTGCCGGGCTTTCCGATCATGGCCTGGCCGATGGTCGAGTGGGTGCTCGACACCCACTACCGCGCGTGGCAGCACCGGCGCGAGTGGATCGAATGCGCCGTGATCGTGATGAATGAACTCGAAGCCACGCTCACGCCGCTGATGCAAGACATCGAGGCGCGCTTCTCAGACGTCAAGGTCTTCAGCCTGCCCAGCGTCGACCACCCGCAGTGGGGTCGCCACATCGAATTGGGCGTCAAGGGCCCTGTCGCCCCTGCCCGGGCCGCTTTTGCCGACATGCTGGCCCAACTGCGCCAGCGCGGTGCGCAACTGGGCCCTGAGGGTTGCAGTGTGTAGTGCACAAAAATGGTGCTTTTGTGCATTCTTTGATCAAAAGTGGTGCGAAAGAGTCGATGTTGGCATCGATTTGGGGCGGTGTTGCTGTTGGCCATGCGCAGCGGGTCTTGATGTCCATCACGCCCAAGCGTCAGCGGGGGTATTTGGCTTATCTGGCGGGCTGGAAGGCACGCTTTCTGCTATTACACTGCGCGCTGTTTCTAGAGCGTGACAACCAAAGAAACATCTTCAATCCGTATTTCCCCATAAGCATCTCGCTAGGAGCATCAGATGGCCGCCAAAACCGTCGCCGACGTGATGAAGCTGGTGAAGGACAACGAAGTCAAATTCGTGGACTTCCGCTTCACCGACACCCGAGGCAAAGAACAGCACGTGTCCGTGCCCGTTTCTCACTTTGACGAAGACAAATTCACCTCGGGCCATGCGTTCGACGGTTCGTCCCTCGCGGGCTGGAAGGGCCT
>CAZUCW010000046.1:0-18075 GCA_964618825.1 uncultured Aquabacterium sp. | reverse complement strand
CATGCCGGTGAACTACCGGCACTGGAGCTATGGCAAAGAGTTCATCGCCACCGAAAAAAACTACCGGCGCGGCTTCATGGGGCTGGCCTACGAGATCGTTATCAACAGCAACCCCTGCATCAGCTACCTCATGGAAGAAAACACCATGGCGATGCAGGCCTTGGTGATTGCGCACGCGGCCTACGGGCACAACAGCTTCTTTAAAGGCAACTACCTCTTCAAGATGTGGACGGATGCGTCGTCCATCATCGATTACCTCGTTTACGCCAAAAACTACATCGCCGAGTGCGAAGAGCGCCACGGCGTGCAGGCCGTTGAAGACACGCTCGATTCGTGTCATGCCCTGATGAACCATGGGGTCGACCGCTATCGCCGACCGCAGCGCAAATCGCTGGCCGAAGAGCGCCTGCACCGGCAAGAGCGCGAGGCCTATATGCAGCGCCAGATCAACGATTTGTGGCGCACCGTGCCCAAGCGCGCCGATCGCGCCGAAGAAGACACGGCCCGGCGCTTTCCGGCCGAGCCGCAAGAAAACCTGCTGTATTTCATCGAAAAACACGCCCCGCTGCTCGAACCCTGGCAACGCGAGGTGGTGCGCATCGTGCGCAAGATCGCCCAATACTTTTATCCGCAGCGCCAAACCCAGGTGATGAACGAGGGCTGGGCCACGTTTTGGCACTACACGCTGCTCAACACGATGTACGACGATGGCCTGCTGTCCGACGGCATGATGCTCGAGTGGCTGAGCTCGCACACCAACGTGATCTTTCAGCCGCCCGTGGGGCACCGCGCGTATCGCGGCCTCAACCCCTATGCGCTGGGCTTTGCGATGTACACCGATCTCAAACGCATCTGCCAGCAGCCCACCGACGAAGACCGCGCGTGGTTCCCTGATTTCGCCGGCACCTCGGCGCCCGGCGAGCAGGGCTGGCTCAAAACGCTTGATTACGCGATGCGCAACTTTAAAGACGAGAGCTTTGTGGGGCAGTTTCTCAGCCCCAAGCTCATGCGCGATCTGCGCCTGTTTGCCATCCGCGACGATGAGGCCGACAGCGAGCTCGAAGTGGCCGCCATCCACGACGAAGCCGGATACCGCCACCTGCGCGAGGCCCTCTCGCGCCAATACGATCTGGGCTCGCGCGAGCCCAACATCCAGGTGTGGAGCGTGAACCTGCGCGGTGATCGCTCGCTCACCCTGCGCCACACCACGCACAACGCCCGCCCGCTGGGCGACGACACCATCGAAGTGCTCAAGCATGTGGCGCGGCTGTGGGGCTTCGATGTGCACCTCGAAAGCGTCGACCCCGACGGCACCGAACAGCGCCGCTGGACGGTATCGCCGCCGCAAGAGTGAGGCGCGGGCGCCGCCGAAAACCCGGCATTTCGGCGCTTATTTGCCAGATTGACCCTCAATGATTGCCGGCAGGATGCCGATATGGGCATGGGGCGGGTTCCGCCCAGACCATTGCCGTATCGAGTCGTCAAGCCTGTCGAAGAGTGCCTTGGAGGGCGCAACACCATGAATTTCAAAACCAAGATCTGGATGCTTCCACTGAGTGCCGCGCTGGTGTTCATCATCGGCGTGGCGGTGAGCTTTTTCGTCGGGGCGCGCACCTCGTCGGGGCTGGAGCAGCTGCGGCGGGTCGATGATCCGTATCAGCAGCATGTGATGCGGGTGGATCGCTCGGTGGAGCAGTTCCGCTTGTCGCTGCAGGCGGCGGCGGCTGAGGGGGATGCCTCACGTTTGAGTGAGGTTGAGCCTGTGGTGGCCGGGGCCCGCGAGGCGCTGGGGCAGATGCAAAAGCTCGAAGGCAAGGCCGATGTGGCGCGCGAGATGGGCGCGGCATTTGAGGCGTATCAGGCCACCGCCATCGGGGCCACGCGGGCCATGCTCGATCCGGCTTCGGGCTCAGGCGCCACCGTGGCACAGATGCAGGCCGCCCAGGCCGCGCTCGACAAAATCATGACGGATCGCAAAAAGCAGGCGCGTGCAGCTATTGAGGCACAAGAAGAAGCGGCTGTGGCCGGGGTGCGGCTCAATCTGTGGGTGATCGTGATCACCGGGCTGGTGGTGCTGGCGGGGCTGGGGGTGGCATCGAAGTTGGTGCTCGATTCGGTCTGGAAAGATCTGGGCGGCGAGCCGGCGCGTTTGCGCGATGTGGTGCAGCGCATTGCCGATGGCGATCTGTCGGTGAACGTGCAGGCGGCGGCGGGCGATCAACACTCGTTGCTGGCGGCGGTGGCCGGCATGTCGGCCAAATTGCGTGGCACGGTGGCGGCGATTCGCCAGGCCACGGATTCGATCTCGACGGCATCGACCGAAATTGCCTCGGGCAACCAGGATCTGAGCACCCGCACCGAACACACGGCGTCGAACCTGCAACAAACGGCATCGAGCATGGAGCAGCTCACCGGCACGGTGCGCCAAAGCGCCGATGCGGCACAGCAGGCCAACCAGCTTGCCAGCTCGGCGGCCTCGGCGGCGCAGCGCGGCGGCAATATCGTGTCGCAGGTGGTGACGAATATGGATGAGATCAACGTGGCCAGCCGCAAGATCAACGAGATCATCGGCGTGATCGATGGCATCGCTTTCCAAACCAACATCCTGGCGCTCAATGCGGCGGTTGAAGCCGCCCGTGCGGGTGAGCAGGGCCGGGGTTTTGCGGTGGTGGCTGGCGAGGTGCGCAATCTGGCGCAGCGCAGCGCCAACGCGGCCAAAGAGATCAAGAGCCTGATCAATGCATCGAGCGAAAAGGTTGAATCGGGCTCGAAGCTGGTGCAGGACGCGGGCGACGCGATGCGCGAGATCGTGTCGGGCGTGCAGCGCGTGACCGACATCATCGGCGAGATCACGGCGGCCTCTGCCGAGCAATCGAGCGGCATCGGGCAGGTGAACCAGGCCGTGACGCAGCTCGATCAGATGACGCAACAAAACGCTGCGCTGGTTGAAGAGTCTGCCGCCGCCGCCGAGAGCTTGCGCGAGCAGGCGGCCAAGCTGGCCGAGGCGGTGGCGATTTTCAGGGTGAGCGAGGCCGCCGCACAGCGGGTGGTGCAGCATGCGCCGGCCAAGCCGCTGGCGCGCCCGGCCACCGTGGCCAGTGCGGTGCGCCCAGCTCAGGCACGCCCGGCAGCTGCCGGGCGGGCTACGCCGGCCCCCGCACCCGCTACGCCAACGCCCGCTGCGGCGGCCACGGCGTCTGAAAGCGATTGGGAGACGTTCTGATGAGCGCGAGCGCGCACGGCTGAGGCGGCCACGGCCGCATCCCCCCTTTAAGACGGCCCGCACTTGCGGGTCGTTTGCTTTGTGGCAGGGCGGGCGCGTGGGGCTTTTCGGTATGCTCGCCGGCCAATGAAAGATCGGCGCCACGCCGCGCCAGCCCAGGGAGAAACCGCCGTGCATTCATCCACCCCCGACGCCATGCTGCAGGCGCTGCTGGCCCCCGTATCTGATACCGCGCCGTGTGGCGAAGATCTGTCGTATTCGATCGAGTTCGACACCCTTGCCCGTTTGCGCGAGGCCGATGATCCCAGCCTCGATCAGGGCGAGTGGGTAACGCCTCTCAAGGTGGCCGATTGGCCGGGCATCGTGCGCCGCGCCAGCGATCTGCTCATGCGGCGCAGCAAAGATTTGCGGCTGGCCGGCTGGCTCACCGAGGCCTGGGCGCACACCGAGGGCTATCGCGGCCTGGGGCGCGGCCTGCAATTGATGACGGCGCTGGTGCGCGAGCACTGGGCCGGGCTGTATCCGCAGCCCGATGGCGCCGATCAAGAAGAGCGCATCGGCACCCTGGCCTGGCTGCTGGCGCGGGTGCATGAGCAGGCACGCCAGATGCCCGTGGTGCGTGGCAAGGGCGTGAGCTACTCGCTGGCCGATGTGGCTCAGGTGCGGGCGCAAGCCATGCGGGGCGGCGATGCGGCGGGTGCGGGCGAGGGCGACGCCAAGTTTTCGCCCGATCGGCTGGCGCGGGCGCAGCGTGAAACCCCCGCTGCCTTTTGGGGGGACAACCTGGCAGCGGCGCGCGAGGCGCTGGCGGCCTTGGGCGCCCTGCAAACCGAGGTGGATGCGCGCCTGGGGGCCGATGGCCCCAGCTTTGTGCCGGCACGCGAAGCGCTGGCTGCTGCCGTGCAAGATATCGAGCGCCTGGCGCGCGAATCGGGCGTGTGGGTTGAGGGGACAGCGCTTGGCGGTGCGGCGCCCGTTGCTGCCGCGTCGGCCCTGGTGCCTGAGGGGGGGCAGGGCGAGCTCACGGCGCTGCCCGCTGGCTACGTTGCTGGCCCGGGTGCAGCGGCTGCTTCGATGGCTGGCCCAATGGCTGGCCCGATTGCCAGCCGTGCGCAGGCCCTGCAGCGCCTGCAAGAGGTGGCCGAATACTTTCGGCGCACCGAGCCGCACAGCCCCGTGGCTTATCTGGCCGACAAAGCCGTGCAGTGGGGCAATATGCCGCTGCACGAGTGGCTGCGCGTGGTGCTCAAAGATGCGGGCAGCCTCTCGCACGTTGAAGAGCTGCTGGGCATCCCCTCGCCCGACGCGGGCCACGATGCAGGCTGAAGGCGTGCGCTGAAGCGCAAGCCTGAAGCGCTCGCCCGAAACGCACGATTCGGTGCGGGCACGGCGCCCTCGGGCGCTCAAGTTCGGCGGTATCCGGTCGATCACCAGAGATCGATTTGTGGATCACACATCCGCCGCCATGCTCGCGACGACAGCCGTCACTCCCTCGCCTGATACGCCAGCGATCCCATCCCGCCCCGTGCGAGGCTGGGTGCGCGCCGTGCTGGGTGCCGATGCGCGGCTGCACACCGGGTTGCGGCGCACGCTGTGGTCGGGCCTGATGTATGTGCTGCTTAACGTGGCGCGGTTGGTTGGCGCAACACAGGGCTATTTGCCGTGGTCGGCAGCGCTTATTTTGCTGGCCTATGAGGCGGCGTTTTTTGGCGGCATCTACACCGCGCAGCGCAGTGGCAGCACCCTGGGGTTGCGCGATCCGGCCATCACCTTTGTGCAGATCTTGCTGGCCCTGAGCAGCCTGGTGCTCAACTACGCGTTGGTTGAAGCCAGCCGCACGGTGGCGATGCCGTTGCTGTGCATGGTGCTGGTATTTGGTATGTATCGGCTCACGCCGGGGCAGATTCTGCTGGCGGGTGGCGCGGCGGTGGGCATGTTGATGCTGATGCTGCTGTTTTTGTGGCGCCACCACGATCCGGCCCTCGATATCGGTTTGCAGGCGCTCAACGTGGGGCTGGCAGCGATCACGTTGCCCGTGTTGGCCATGGTGGCGCAGCAGGTGGCGGGATTGCGCCAGCGGCAGGTGCGGCAAAAAGCCGAGATGGCCGAAGCGATCGAGCAGCTCAACCGGCTGGCCACACGCGATGTGCTCACCGGGCTGGTGAACCGCCGTTTCATGACGCAACGCCTGGGCGAAGAGATGCAGCGCATGGCGCGCACGCGGCGTGGCTTTTGCGTGGCGTTGCTCGATATCGATTTCTTTAAACGCATCAACGACACCTACGGCCATGCGGTGGGCGACGCGGTGCTCAGCGGCTTTGCGCAGCAGGCCAGCGAGGCGCTGCGCGATCCGGATGCCGTGAGCCGTTGGGGTGGCGAAGAGTTTTTGGTGCTGCTGCCCGAGTGCTCGCTGGCCACGGCGGCGCGTGGGGTTGAAGGCTTTTTGCAGCGCTTCGATCTGGTGTTGCCCGCGCGCGATGAGCAGCAGGCGCCGCAGCGGGTAACGTTTTCTGCCGGGCTGGCCATGGCGCGGCCCGATGAATCGCTCGAGCAGGTGGTGCAGCGCGCCGATGCCGCGCTCTATGCGGCCAAGCAGGGCGGGCGGCATCGCTTGGTGGTGGCCACATGAGCTTGCCCCATACGCATCCTCTGCCCCCGCTGGCCGCCACGGCAGCCAACGCTGCATCGGTGGTGTTGGCGGATTCGGCTGCAGCTCAAGCGGCACCTTTGCCGTGGGCCTGGCTGCTCGGGCGTGATCCGGTGGTGCGCGCGGCCATGCAGCGCACGCTGCTGGCCGCATCCATGGGGCTGTTGTGGACGGCAGTGGCTATCGATGCATGGCGCCGCGGTTTGCTGGCGCCGGCGGTGCTTGTGTGGCTGCTGGTTTTCAGCCTGGGCGGGATGGCCGGTTTTGTGGGGGTGCTGCGCAGCGGCCTGAGCCGGCGGTTGGCCGATTTGGGGATGACGCAGGCGCAGATGGTGTATGCCGCGCTTTGGATGGCGCAGGCCTATGTGCTGCTGCCGCATGTGCGGGCGGCGGTGTTGCAGGCGATGTGCCTGACGCTGGTGTTTGGCATGTTCAGGCTTTCGTCGCAACAAACGCTGCGCATGGGGGCGTTTTCGTCGTTGGTCTTGCTGGCTGCGGTGGCGTTGTTGAGTTGGCGGCAAGGGGCGGCGTTTTCGGTGCGCGTTGATGTGGTGCCCGCACTGCTGGCCAGCATGGTGATGATGATGACCTCGCTGGTGTTGAGCCATTTCAGCCGTTTGCGCGAGCGGCTCAGCGAGCAGCGCCGGGCCTTGCGCGAAACGCTGCAGCAGGTTGAGCAACTGGCCATGCGCGATAGCCTCACGGGCCTGATCAACCGGCGGCATATGCAGCAGTTGCTTGAGCACGAGAGCTTGCGGCACGCCCGCAGCGGCACGCCGTTGAGCGTGGCACTCATCGACCTCGATCACTTTAAGCCGGTGAACGACACCCACGGACACCACGTTGGCGATGAGGTGTTGATCGGCGTAGCGCAAACCCTGCAGCAGCGGCTGCGCGGCACCGATGTGATCGCCCGCTGGGGCGGCGAAGAGTTTTTGCTGTTGCTGCCCGATACGCCCCCCGAGGCGGCGTGGCTGGTGGTTGAGCGGCTGCGCGCGGCGCTGGTGGATCGCGCCGTGGCGGCCAGCGTGCCGGCGTTGCGGGTGTCGTTTTCGTCCGGGGTGGCAGCGTTTGGCCCCAATGAGCCGGCGCACGCCGTGATCGATCGTGCTGATCGGGCGCTGTATGCGGCCAAAGCGGCTGGGCGCAATTGCTGTTGCATGGAATGTCTTGAGCGTATGGAGTCGTCTGCATGACCGATCCGAACAATACCGGCAGAGCGCATGCCTTGCGGCGGCGCTCAGATTGGGTGCTGGGTTTTGACCGCCGCATGCGCTCGCGTGTGGCGTATCAGCTGCTGGCCTGGGCGGTATATCTGGGGTGCGATGCGGCCCTGCTGGTGGGCATGGCGCTGGGGGTGGTGCCCGTGTCGATGGGCTCGACCTTTATTGCGTTCACCCTGGTGGCGCAGCTGGTGATCTACCTGCTGCTGCGCTCGGGCCTCACCGATGAGCTCGAAGACCCCAGCCTGATGCTGGTGCAGGGGCTGCTGGCGTTGACGATGGTGGCCGTGGGCTATGCCATTGCCGGCCCCTTGCGGGCGTGTGCGCTGATGCTGGCGGTGATGGTGATCGTCTACGCCATGTTCACCCTTACGCCGCGCCAGACGCTGGGCTTGGGCGCATACGCCGTGGCCAGCCTGGGGGCGGTGATGCTGCTGATGTCATGGCTCGATCCGCAGGGCTACCCGGCGCAGCAAGAGGCGGTGCACTTTGGCATCGTGGCAGCGAGCCTGCCGGTGGCCGCGCTGCTGGGGCAATACGTGAGCGGGCTCAACGAACGGCTGCGCACAGAGCAGCAAGAGCTGCACGATGCGCTCGATTACGCACAAGAGCTGGCCACGCGCGATGCGCTCACCGGATTGGTGAACCGCCGCCACATGCTTGAGATCGCCACGCTGGCCATCGATCACGAGCGGCGTCGCGGCCACGCTTTTTGTATCGCGCTCATCGATCTCGATGGCTTTCGGGCCATCAACGATGAACACGGCAGCGCGGTGGCCGACGATCTGTTGCGCGCTTTTGCCCGCATCGCCACACGCACGCTGCGCCACAGCGACGTTACGGCGCGTTGGGGCGGCGATGAGTTCCTCATCTTGCTCACTGAAACCCACCCCGATTACGCCTTGATGGGCCTCAAGCGCCTGAGCAGCGAGCTACAGCGTGCCCCCGTGTTGCAGCGCCTGCCGGCTTTGCGGCTGGGCTTTTCGGCAGGGCTGGCGGCGCACCGCACCGGCGATACCCTCGAGCGCACGCTTGAGCGCGCCGGGCTGGCGCTGCAAGAGGCCAAAGATCGCGGCGGCGCTAGCGTGGTATGCCACGATGGTTCGCGCGCCAGCGTGCAGGCCGATGCAGCGCCCGGCGTGGCGCCCACGGGGGGTGCAGCATGAACTGCCCTACCTGGCTGCATCCCCTCTCGCGTTTGGTGCTGGGGGGCGAGGCGCAACTGCGTCGCCGCGTGCTGCGCACACTCATGGCGGCTTACGTGTATCTCATCTGCATGCTGCTGCTCATGCGTGGCGTGTGGCTGGGCCTGATCGATGAGCAACAGGCCGGGCGGCTGGTGGTTTACATGCTCGTGGGCGTGGTGGGGTTTTATGTGGTGCTGCGCGCGGGCTGGACAGCGCGCTGCCGCGACGCCTCACTGGCATTTGTGCAGTGCTTGTTTGCCATCACCTCGATCGTGGCTGCCTATGTGATCGTGGGGCCGGCGCGGGGCACGGTGCTGTTGCTGCTGGCGCTGGTGATGGCGTTTGGCATGTTCAGCCTCACCCCACGGCAGACGTTGGTGGTGGGCGGCTTTGCGCTGCTGCTGCTGGGCGGAGCCATGCTGCTGATGTGCCACCGTCGCCCGGATGAATTTCCGCCCTCGGTTGAGGCCATCAAATTTGGCATTGCCTTTAGCGTGTTGCCCACCATGGCGCTGGTGGCGCACCAGGTGAGCCAGCTGCGCGAGCGGCTGCTCAAGCAACGCCGCGAGCTGCATGAAGCGCTGGCGCGGGTGCAAGAGCTGGCCACGCGCGATTCGCTCACCGGGCTCATCAACCGCCGCCACATGCAAGAGCTGCTCGATCAAGAGCTCAAACGGCAAGAGCGCAGCGGCGCGATGTTTTGTCTGGCCATCGTCGATCTTGATCACTTCAAGCGCATCAACGACACCCACGGCCACCATGTAGGCGATGAGGTGCTGTGCGGATTTGTGCGAGCGGCGCTCGATGTGCTGCGCAATGCCGACATCATGGCGCGCTGGGGTGGCGAAGAATTTTTGATCCTCTTTCCTGAAACGCGCTCTGAGCAAGCGCTCACCGGGCTGCAACGCTTGCGTGAGCATTTGGCTGGCAAGGTGCTGTCTGAAACCGTGCCCGAGTTGGTGGTGACCTTTTCGGCTGGGGTGGCCGAGCACGTGGGCCTGCACACGCTGCGCCAAACGCTCGAACGCGCCGACCGCGCGCTCTACGCAGCCAAAGCCGGCGGACGCAACCGCTCGGTGCTGGCCGGGCCGCTGTAGCGGCAGCGTGGCCCGGGGCGCAGGCAACGGTAAAGGTAAAGAGGATGCGAGTGGCGGGGCGCACACCGTGGGGTGCTGTCGATCAGGCGCTGCTGGGCACCGAGCCTGCCGTGCGCACCCGCGTATGCCGCATGCTCAAGCTCGCGCCGGTGTATGGCGCCTGCATCGCGCTGACGCAATACGGCGTGGCACAAGGGGTGCTCACGGCGGGGCGCGGTGCGGCGCTGGCGCTGTATCTGTTGTTTGGCTATGTGGCCATCACCGCCATGTTGCGCATGGGCCGCAGCGTGCGCCGGGGCGATCTCGATATGGGGCTCGAGCGTGCCTGGCTGGCCACCGGCGCGCTGGTGGCCGGTTACGCTTGGGTGCCCACGCTCGATGCGCGATCCGATGTGTTGCTGCTCTTTGCGCTGGTGCTGGTGTTGAGTTTGTTCAGCCTCACGGCGCGCCAGATGCGGTTGTGGGGCTGGGTAACCGTGGGGTTGCTGGGCGCATGTGCAGGGTGGGATGCCCTGTTTTACCTCACGGGGCGCGAGCGAGCCTATGAGCTGCTGCAGTTTGGCGTGGTGGCCTGCTGCCTGCCCGCCACCTCGGCGGTGGCTCGAGGCGTGCGCCATCTGCGCGACAAACTCGAGCGCCAAGAGCGCGAGCTGCAAGAGGCGCTGGCGCATGTGCAACGCTTGGCGCAGTGCGACATCCTCACCGGCGTGATCAACCGACGCCACATGCACGAAGTGCTCGAGCGCGAGCTGGCGCGGCAGGCGCGCGGCCAGGGCAGCCCCTGCACCTTGGCCATCCTCGATCTGGATCACTTCAAGCGCGTCAACGACGGCTTTGGGCACGGCGTGGGCGATCAGGTGCTGCAAGGCGTGGTGCGCACACTGCAGCCGTTGCTGCGCGGGGGCGATGTGCTCGCCCGCTGGGGGGGCGAAGAGTTTTTGCTGCTGTTTCCGCGCACCTCGGCGCCCCAGGCACGCGGTGCGTTGCACCGGTTGCAAACAGCGCTGCGCGAGGCCCATGTGGCTGCCGACGCGCCACAGCTGCGCATCACCACATCGGTGGGGCTGGCCGAGCATGCTGCGGGCGAAACGCTCGATGCCCTGCTCGAGCGCGCCGATCGGGCGCTGTATCGTGCCAAAGCGGGCGGGCGAGATCGGATCGAGCTGGCCGATCCGCCCCGGCAACGTGCTGCGGGTTGAGGGGCCAACGATGAACATGCCCGATTTTGAGCTGCCCGCCCCGCACCCTACGCTGCGCGAGCGTGCCATCACGATCGTGTGCGGACGCGATCACGATGTGCGTGTGCGTGTGCAACACCAAATGCCGGCGAACATCGTTTATGGCTGCTGCGCCGCGTTGCTGCTGTTGTCGATGCAGCTGTCGCTCATGCCGCGCGATCGCGGCCTGTTGCTGCTGACGCTGATGGTGCTGGGGCAGACCATCTTTTTTGCTCTGCTGCGCAGTGGCCGCACGCTGCGTTGGCGTGATCCCGGCATGATGCTGCCGCAAAACCTGCTGTCGCTGGCCTGCATTGCGCTGGCCTACACCGTGATGGGGCCGATTCGGGGCACCTCCATCATCCTCATGCTGCTGGTGCTCATTTACGGCATGTTTACCCTCAGCCCGCGTGAAGCGCTGGTGCT
Organism: uncultured Aquabacterium sp.; assembly: GCA_964618825.1. Lineage (GTDB taxonomy): Bacteria > Pseudomonadota > Gammaproteobacteria > Burkholderiales > Burkholderiaceae_C > Aquabacterium. Next base: position 7,055 of record CAZUCW010000046.1, on the reverse strand, counting down.
GGGTGGCGTGGCCATGGCGGTGTTGGGCGGCACCATGGCCACCATGGCCACGGCCTACCCCCGCGAGTTTGCTCCGCACGAAGAGGGATTGCGTTTTTGGGTGATGCTGGTGGTGCTGCCAACGGTATCGATATGCGTGTGGAGCGTGGCGCGGTTGCGGGCACGCCTGGTGCGTAACAAGCTCGAGCTGCGCGAGGCACTCGAGCGCGCCCAAGAGCTGGCCACCCACGACATGCTCACCGGCCTGCACAACCGGCTGCACATGCACACCCTGCTGGATCGCGAGCGCTCACGGCAAGAGCGCCATGGCGGCGCGTTCAGCGTGGCGATCATCGATCTCGATCACTTCAAGCACGTGAACGATGAATATGGCCACCAAGCCGGCGATGCCGTGCTGCGCCACTTTGCTGATGCTGCGCGCGATGTGCTGCGCAACACCGACATCATTGCCCGCTGGGGTGGCGAAGAGTTTTTGGTGTTGTTTACGGCATCGAGCCGCGAACACGCCCTGCAGGGGCTGCAGCGGCTGCGCGACCATCTGGTGCGCCACCCGTGGGCCTCGGGCCGCCGCCATCGCGTGGTGCGTTTTTCAGCGGGCGTGGCCGAGCACAACACCGATGAATCATTGAGCCAGACGCTCGAACGCGCCGACCGCGCGCTCTATTCGGCCAAAGCCGGGGGGCGGGATCGGGCCGTGCTGGCGCCGCCGGCCTGAGCCCAAGCGAGCGTCAGCGCTCAGGGCAGCACATGAAACTCGATGCGCCGATTGCGTGAGCGGCCCTCGGGGGTGTCGTTGCTGGCCACGGGTTGATCGGGGCCAGCGCCCGAAGTGCTCACGCGGGCGGCATCAATGCCCTTGGCCGCAAGATAAGTTTTAACCGCATCGGCGCGCGCCATCGACAGCGCCAGATTCGAGGCCCGCGCGCCCTGTGCATCGGTGTGGCCCACCACCTCGACGCGCTTGCCGCCGAGCTTGCCCATCACCTGAGCCATCTCATCGAGCAGCGTTTTGCCTTGCGGCGTGAGCACCGCGCTGCCGGGTTGAAACTCAACGATGCGGTTGGCCAGCGCATGATCGAGCAGCCCCTGATCGTTGCTGGCCACGCGCAGCTGGTTTTTGATCACGTAGGTGGGGTTGAGCGATGTGGCCATATCGCTCACCACCTGCTGGCGCTGCGCCTCGTTGGGCACCTCGCCCTGCAGCTCGATATCGTTGCCTCGCACGCTCAACCGGCCACGCGACACCTGCTTGAGCTGTGGCGACACCATTTTTTGCACATAAGCGGCCCAGTTGGGTGGCGCCACCACCGCGCCCACCTGCAGTTGATCGACCACCCGATCGGCGCCATACACCTCGCGCAACCGGCCAAGAATGGCAGCGCGCGTGGCCTCATCGGGCACCACGCCGCTGGCGATCACCGGGCCGCTGCCCGTGGGGGCCCCTGATCCGGCTCCTGATCCGGCACTCGCGCTGGGGGTCGACACCACTGCCGTGGCCGTTGCCACCGGCGCGCCCTGGGCGTGGCTGCGCTGTGCCATCGCCATCGCACTCACGGCCAACGAAGCCGTCAACCAATACCGCAACATCGTGATCCTCTCTGAATTTTTTTGGGGATGAGATCGGCGCCGGCGCTTCAGCCGCGCGCAAAGGCTTCGCGGAACGTCGCCATCGTCTGCTTGAGCGACAGCTCAGGCTCTTGCAGATAGCCCGAGAGTTTGCGCAGCGCGGGGGGGGCGCCGGCGGCTTCGGTAAGCGCGTCTTCGACCCACGCGGCGTGGCTCAGATCGAGCACGTGATCGCCCGGATGATGCGGATCGAGCAGGCCGTGCAACAGCGTTGCCGAGGCGCCGGTAAAGCCCACCAACATGCGCGGACGCTGCCTGTGCGGCACAAAAAAGATCGCCAGCTCAACATCGTGCGCCACCACAAATCGCGTCAGCAGCGACAGCCAAAACGCCGCCACCGCCGAGCGCTTGCTGGCCGCTTGCGGCAGGGGCAGAGCGATGGCTTTGTCGGCCTGCGCAAAGCCCGGTTGCACGGCCGGCTGCAGCAGCAGGCCCAGCGCCAGAATTGTTTGTCGCGCCACGGGTGGGGCACCGGCATCGTCGGTGCGCAGCAGGGTGTCGAGCATGCCCAGCGTCGTCTCGCCGGCAAACGCCTCGAAGCCGGCCAGATGCGCCGTGGGCGCGGTGTCGATCTGCACAGCCTCGGCATGCAACAGTGGCTGCACGTCTTGCAAATCGGTGGCCGATTGCGCCAGCCGTGCCGAGGTGGCCAGCCTCGACCACAACCGCGTGAGCGCCAGCGGGCTCACCGCTACAAAGCGCGCGGGCTCGCCAAGCTCAAACGTGCCCGTCGTCATGAACGGATAGCGACGGCCCGAGCTGTCTTGGCTGGGCACCACGTAGCCGGCCAGCCCTTGGTGTTGACGCGGCCCCAGCAGCACAAAGTGCAGCGGTGTGGCGGCGTCGAAGGTGGCTTTCCAGCGCACATCCTGGCTCATGGATTCCATGGTGCGGGCCAGCCAGCGATCGAGCTTTTGCATCAACTCGGGGGCCTCGGGGCTGCGCACGAAATCACCGCGCGAGGCCAGCTTGCCAAAGTAGGCCAGCTTGACCGCGCAAGGCGTGATCATTTTGCGGCTGGCGGCCACATGCTGCGCCGTGCTCAAGCCCAGCGTGCTGTGGGCGAAATCGGGGGTGGGGGTAGACATCGCGGCTCCCTGATAGACCGTTGTTGTGTGGGCGAAAGTCGTGGCCGGTATTGTCGGCCAAGCCCCGGCTCGCTCACCCCCCCGAACGGGCGCGTGGAGCCGTTGCTCAGCCCGCCTGGGCGGCCTCAAAAAACGCACGCACCTCGGGCCACGGGCCGCTGCACACCACGCGCTCGGCGAGCTGGCGGCGTTGGTAGGCATACATGGGGTCGTAATACTCGCGCAGCAGCGCAGCGATCCAATCGCGGTGGCGGGCCAGCTCGCCAGATCGCGCCTGCTCGGCCAGCGCATCGTCGAGCACGGCCCGCAGGCGCTGGTGGCGCTCGCCGCCCAGCCGTTTGCGGATGTTGTCGAGGCTGCGCTGCAGTTGCTCGCCCCAGCGTGTGGGGCCGTCGGTGTCGCCCGCGTGCCGCACAAAGGCCGCACGCAAATCGATCACGTAATCGCGCAGCAGGCGCTCAACACGGTCTTCAAAGGCTTCGTCGAGCCACACCACGGGGGCGGTGGCCATGCGCTGGCGCAGCGGCTGCGGCACTTCGCGCTGCCCGATGTGGTGGCCTTCGTCTTCGAGCACAAAGTGGCAGATGCCTGCCGCTTGTGCCTTGAGCAACGCGACGCCCAGGCGGTGTTCAAAATCAATTTGCGCCGGTTGCCCGCCAGGCAGGGCGCCAAAGCTCGAGCCCCGGTGGCGCGCCAGGCCTTCGAGATCGATGCCGCCGGGCAGGGTGAGCAGCCGCTCGGTTTTGCCACAGCCCGTCCAGCCGCCCAGCAGCGTCCAGCGGCCCTGGGTGGGCACATCGTGCAGGGTTTGCAGCACAAAACCGCGCAGCGCCCTGAAGCCGCCTGCCACCCGTGGCATGGCCACGCCGGCATCGCTGGCCAGCCATTGCTGCACCGTTTGCGAACGCAGCCCGCCCCGGGCGCAATACAGCACCCCCTGGGGATGGCGCCGGGCAAAGTCGGCCCACGCGGCCACACGCGCGGCCCGAGTGGCGCCACTTACGAGCCGGTGGCCCAGCGCGATGGCCGCGTCTTGCCCCTGTTGCTTGTAGCAGGTGCCCACCTGAGCGCGCTCGGCGTCGTTCATCAGCGGCAGATTTTCGGCGTGCGGCAGCGCCCCGGCGGCAAATTCGATGGGCGCGCGCACATCGAGCATCGGCACCTCATCGAGCAGCAGCCGGCGGTAATCGTGGGTGGTGTCGAGCGGGGCGTCGTGGGTGGGGGCGGCAGCGGTCATCCGGTTGAATATACCGAGATACAGTGGGCTCACCATGCCCAGCTTGCGCCATCATTTGCTCGTCGGTTTTTTGCGCCTCACCCGCCGCAAACGCATTTACGCTTCGGTGCGCGGCCTGCATGCCGGCATTGCCCAAACACGGCACGCCGGCCCGGCACGCCCGGGGGCGGCAGTGGCGCGTTGCACCGCCATCGGCCACGCCGTGATCGATGGCGTTGAGGTGTACACCCTCACGCCACGCGCAGCCCGCCGTGGCGGGCCGCAAAGCGGGGCGCGGCAGGTGCTTTATCTGCACGGCGGCGCTTATGTGCGCCCCATCACACGCTGGCATTGGGCGTGGCTGGCTGAGCTGGTTGAGCGCGCGGGCGTGGCGGTAACGGTGCCGCTGTATCCGCTGGCGCCCGAATCCACATGCGCCCACACGGTGGCGGCGGTGCAGCGCGTGTATGAGCGGCTGCGTGGGCAGGGTGGGGCGCCCATTACGGTGATGGGGGATTCGGCCGGTGGCGGGCTGGCGGTGGCGCTCACACTGGCGCTGCGCGATGCGGGCCACGCGCTGCCTGAGCATCTCGTGCTCATCACGCCCGCTCTTGATGCCCGGCTCGATGATCCGCAGATCGCGGCCACGGCGCCGCTCGATCCGATGCTTGCCGTGCCCGGCGCCCGCGAGGCCGGGCGGCTCTACGCCGGCGCTTGGCCGCTCGATCATCCTTATGTGAGCCCGCTGCGCGCCGATCCGCGCGGCCTGCCTCCCATCACGTTGCTTGTGGCGCCGCACGACATCCTCTGCCACGACGCGTTGCGCTTTGCCCAACAAGCCCGCGCCGAGGGTGTGTCTGTGAGGCTGCATCAGGTGAGCAGCATGATTCACGTTTGGCCGCTGCTGCCCACCCCCGAGGGCCGCGCCGCGCGGCGCTGGCTGGCTGAGGTGATCGGGCAGGGGGCTTTGTCAGGGGGAGGGCGGTAGCGCAGCGGCCTGACAGCAGCGGTTGCGACCGCCTTCTTTGGCGGCATACAGCGCTGCATCGGCTCGCGCAATCAGGGCCTCGGGGCGCTCGCCTTCTGCCGCTTGGGCCAGCCCCAGGCTCAGGCTCGTTCGCAGGATCAGAGGGCCGTGCGACACCTCGAGCGTTTCGATGGCGGCACGCACGCGCTCAGCGATCACCTTCGCATCGTCGAGCGGCGTGTCATCCAGCACGATCAAAAACTCCTCGCCACCATAGCGTCCGATTTGATCGTAATCGCGAAGGGCTTGCTGAATCGCTGAGGCAACGGCCCGTAGCGCGGCGTCGCCGGCAAGGTGGCCATGCGTGTCGTTGACGTCTTTAAAGTGATCAATATCGGCCATGATCACAGAGATCGGGCGGCCCTTGCGTTGGGCTTGGCTCAAGCGCGAGGTGAGATGCTCAAAGATCGCGCCCCGGTTGAAAACGCCTGTCAGCACATCTCTCAGGGCTTGTTCTTTGAGCTGCTGGTTGAGATCGAAGAGTTGCTGGTAGAGCAGACTTTTTTCGATCAGCATCGACACCTGAGCGGCAATTTGCATAAACAGCTCATGGTGCAGATCACGGTAGACGTTTTTGTCTCGGCTTGAAAAAAACAAAAAACCTACCGGCTTGCCGCTGGCCACCAACGGGCAGGTGAGGCTCGAGCGAATGCCTTCGGCCACGATCAGCTGGGTCGATACCGAGTTGGGGTGCTCGAACAAATATGCCTCAAGATCGTTGAGGATGCGCGGTTTGCCCGAGGTCAGCACCGTGTTGAGGCTGCTGCCGGTGAGCCGGGCTGAAAAACCGCGATTGATGCGCATGCCGTCGTAATTGGCGCGAGCCCAGTGAGAGCGCAACACCTGGGTATCGTCTGAAAGCAAGGCGCACCCGATGCGGTCGTATGGAATCAACGTATCAAATGCGTCGTAAATGCGATCCAGCACGTTGTCGATGAAAAGGCCGCCGCCAATTTCGAGCGTCACCTCTTGCAGCTTGCGAAATTCGGCAAATCGCTGATCGAGCCATGTGCCTAGCAGAGCCAGATCTTGCCCCAGCGCTGCCACGGCGCCGTCTGTGCCTGAGGCGGGCAAGGCCAGCCCCTGAAACTGCCCCTCGCGCATGGCGCGCACCGCATCGCGGTAGCGCTCTAGTTGCTCGATCGTCTGTCGATCCATGGTGCCCTTGCTGGGAGCTGTTGTTTGCGAGAAGTATGTTCTCGCCTCCGCATGAACTGCATCAGGGTTGACCCAATGGATCAGTCGCAACAGGAGGCCATCATGGCTGCTACCACCACTATGGTTCACGTCCGCGTGGACGAGCACGTCAAGGCGCAGGCTGCGGAAACGCTGGCCTCGAAGGGCCTGACCGTCTCCGATGCGATTCGCGTGTTCCTGATCCGAGTCGTCACCGATAAGGAACTGCCGTTCGCGCTGCGTGTGCCGAATGCGGAAACGCGCACAGCGATGGCCGAGGCCGATGAAATTGCTCGCGCACATCGTGCCCGCTTTGCCACCGCTGACGAACTGTTCGATGACCTCGAGAAAAACAGCCGGAAGTAAGCGGACGATCCTCCCGCGCGTCGCTGATTACGCTAAGTCGTTCCTCAAGGACTGGGAGCGGCTTTCCCACTCGGGCCGGTACAACATGCCCAGCTCAAGGAAGCCATGATGCTCCTGATCGCCAACAGCAGCCCCTTGGGGCCGGAATGGCTCGATCACCCCCTCACGGGGAACTGGGAGGGCTACCGGGAGTGCCATATCGGCGGGGACTTCCTCTTGATCTACAAGCTCGACGACAGCACCAAACAGGGACTGGTGGTCTTTGTACGGGCTGGAGAACACACACCGAGCTATTCGATTAGGCAGGGGCGGGGAGAAATGGGCATTGAGCATTGACGTGATCGGCATAGCATTCACCTGAATACTTCCACTGGTTGTCTTCCGTTTTGTCTTTCCTCGGATTGCTGTAGCTCTCATGATCTCGCTCATGCAGCTCTGACGCGGTTTTCCCTGCGTTGGCCTTCGTCGTCATGTCCCAGCCGATATTGCCGGTTTGGTTGTCGGCCATCGGCGCGCAGCAGCCGCAGCGTGAGCTGCTCGCCCATGAGCGCCTTGA
>CAZUCW010000045.1:0-19835 GCA_964618825.1 uncultured Aquabacterium sp. | reverse complement strand
GGGCGCTTGGCGCCGTACTTGGAGCGCGACTGCTTGCGGTCTTTCACGCCCTGCAGGTCGAGCGAACCACGCACGATGTGGTAGCGCACACCCGGCAAGTCTTTGACACGACCGCCGCGCACGAGCACAACGCTGTGCTCTTGCAGGTTGTGGCCCTCACCACCGATGTACGAGATCACTTCGAAACCGTTGGTCAGACGCACTTTGGCCACCTTACGAAGCGCCGAGTTGGGCTTCTTGGGAGTGGTGGTGTAGACGCGGGTGCAAACCCCGCGACGCTGCGGGCAGTTTTGCATCGCAGGCGATTTGGATTTCGTGACTTCGACCTGACGGCCTTGGCGCACGAGCTGGTTGATGGTAGGCATGATGACCTGTGTTTTCTGGCCGTTGCCGGCCTGTTCCCGTTGATAAAAACCTTGGCAAAGCACCCCGCCTCGCGCTCTTCACGCGCTCGCTCTACTGCAGAAAAAACCACAAATCGAACGAGAAAAGGCGGCCCTCGGCCAAACCGAAAAGCTTTCCATTGTATGCGTGAGGGCGATCAGCATGCAAGCTGGGAGGCGACACGAGGCATTTGTCGCGTATTCGTCCTATTTTTCTCGGGCGCCAGCAAACCAGGCGGTGAGGGCCGCCGCCGCCTCGCGTTCGGGCGGGGTGAGGTGCAGGCCAAGTTTGGTGCGGCGCCAGAGCACGTCGTCGGACGTGGTGGCCCATTCGCTGCGCTGCAGATGGCGCAACTCGGCCTCGTAGAGCCCAGGCACCACAGCTTTACCCAGATCGCTCAGGCGCTGCGCACCAGCCAGCACATGCTCGATGCGGGTGCCGTAGGCCGCCACCCAGCGCCGCGCGAGCGGCCCAGGTAGCCAGGAATGGCGACTCATGAGGCGCGCAAGGTAGGCGGCGCGCAAGGTGTCAGGATGCAATTCGGGCCGGCGTGCGGTGGTCGGCGAGGCACGTAACCCGAGCGCCTGGGCAAAGTCGCCGCCGGGCAGTGGAGCATCGAGCGTCCAAGCCGGGCGGCGTTCGCCCAGCATCTGGCCGATTTCGTCGGCAGCCTGTTCGGCGAGTTTGCGAAAGGTGGTGATCTTGCCGCCCCATACGGTGAGCAGCGCGCCGCCGCCGTGGGTGTGGTGCTCAAGCACGTAATCACGGGTGACCGCCGCCGGGTTGCCGCTGGCATCGTCAAGCAGGGGACGCACGCCGCTGTAGTGCCCGACGACATCGGCAGGGCACACCGGGCGGCTGAAGTAGCGGCTGGCCTGATCACACAGGTAGCGAATTTCGTCAGCGTCAATGGCCGCGGCGGGGCCGGGCACTTCGACATCGGTGGTGCCGATCAGGGTGAAGCGATCTTCGTAGGGGATGGCAAAGATGATGCGGCCATCGGCGTTTTGAAAGATGTAGGCGTGCTCACCCTCAAAGCAGCGGGGGACGATGATGTGGCTGCCTTTGACGAGCCTCAACCGCCGGGTAGCCAAGGCCTCGCCGGCCACGGGCTGGGCGCGGTCGCGCAAGAAGGATTCGGCCCACGGCCCAGCGGCGTTGACGAGCACGCGCGCACTGACGTTAACCACCTCACCTGTGGCGTCGGTGGGCTGCAGCCGGGCTTGCCAGCCTTGAGGGCTGCGCCGGGCTTGATCGCAGCGGGTGCGGGTGAGGATGGTGGCGCCGCGCTCGGCAGCGTCGCGCGCGCACAGCACCACGAGCCGGGCGTCGTCGACCCAGCCGTCGGCGTATTCGAAGCCTCGTGTGAAGCGGGTGTGCAATGGGCGCCCGGCGGGATGGCGGCTGAGATCGAGCCCGCGTGAGCCAGGCAGCCAGGTGCGGGGCGCGAGGTGATCGTATAAAAACAGCCCCAGGCGAATCAACCAGGCTGGGCGCATGGCGGCGTCGTGCGGCATCACAAAACGCAGCGGACGCATAAGGTGCGGCGCACTGGCCAGCAGCACTTCGCGCTCGATGAGCGCCTTGCGCACGAGCATGAATTCGCGGTGCTCGAGATACCGCAATCCACCGTGGATGAGTTTGGTGGACGCCGATGAGGTGTGTGCGGCGAGATCGTCTTGTTCGCACAGCACGACGCGCCAGCCCCGGCCCGCCAGATCGCGCGCGATGCCCGTGCCGTTGATGCCGCCACCGACGATGAGCACGTCGCACGACAGCGCCGCCCCCGCATCACCCGACGGAGCCACCGCCCCAGACGCTGCCGAATGTGTCACCGCTCAACTCCTGAAGATCAAAAACGCTCAAAAACGAATCGATACTCTACCCATTTGCGAGCGTTTGCGCTCAACATCGGGCTCAATTTGCGGACAAACCCGGCAAATAATCACTGACAATTTTCGTTTCGGTTCGTTTATGCTGCGAAGATGACCCCGAATCCTCGACAACTCAAATTGCTCGACGAGGTGCGCGCCCGCGGCGCCGTCTCGGTCGAACGGCTGGCGGAGCGCCTGGGCGTGACGCTGCAAACGGTGCGCCGCGATGTGCAGCGTCTGGCCGAAGCGGGCCTGGTGGCGCGGTTTCATGGCGGCGTGAGCGTGCCGGCCAAGGTGTCGTCGGCAGACGCCTGGCGACAGCGCCAAAACCAGCGCGCTGAGGCCAAGGCACGCATTGCTCAGGCGGTGGTGGCGGCGATACCCGATGGCAGCTCGCTGATGCTGGGCGTGGGCACCACGGTTGAGGCCGTGGCACGCGAGCTGGTGGCGCGGCGACGGCTGCATGTGGTAACGCACAGCGTGCACGTGGCCAACATCCTGGCCGAACATCCCGATTGCCGCGTGCACTTGGCCGGCGGCCTGCTGCGCTCACGCGATCGGGGCATCGAGGGCGAGGGCACGGTTGAGTTCATGCGCCGATTCAAGGTGGATGTGGGCCTGATTTCGGCGGTGGGGCTGGATGCCGATGGCAGCCTGCGGGATCAGGATTACCGCGATCAAAAAATGCTGCACACGGTGATCGAGCAATCGCGCGAGAGTTGGCTGCTGGTGGACGTGAGCAAGTTTCACAAGCCCGCGATGATCGAGATCGGCCGGCTCGAGCAGGTGGATCGCGTGGTAACCGACAGCCCGCCGCCGCCGCCATTTGCCGAGCTGCTGGCGGGGCTGGGGGTGCGTTTGGCAGTGGCCGACGCCCCCGCTGCGCTGACCCCGCTGCCGCCGCCGGCTCCGCCATCGACCGAAGAGCTTGCATCATGAGCCATCTTTTGGCCCTCGATCAGGGCACCTCAAGCTCGCGCGCCATCGTGTTCGACCGCGCCGGACGCATCCAAGCCATGGCGCAGCACGAGTTTCGACAAATCTTTGCGCAGCCGGGCTGGGTTGAGCACGACGCGCACGAGATTTGGGCCACGCAACTGCGCGCCGCGCGCGAGGCCATTGAGCGCAGCGGCGTGGCCCCTTCGGCCATTGCCGCCGTTGGCATCACCAATCAGCGCGAGACAACGTTGCTCTGGAACCGCAACACGGGCCAGCCCCTCGCCAACGCCATCGTCTGGCAAGACCGCCGCACCGAGCCGCTGTGTGCCGAGCTGCGCGCGCAAGGGCTCGAAGCCATGGTGCGCGCCAAAACCGGGCTGGTGATCGATGCCTATTTCAGCGGCACCAAGCTGCGCTGGCTGCTCGACACCGTGCCGGGCGCACGCGCCGCCGCCGAGCGGGGCGAGCTGGCGTTTGGCACCATCGACAGCTGGCTGGTGTGGCAGCTCACAGGCGGCGGCCACGACCGCACGCGCCAGCATGCGGTGCATGCCACCGATGTGAGCAATGCCTCGCGCACGATGCTGTTCAACATCCACACCAACCAGTGGGACGACGAACTGCTCACGGCGCTGAAGATTCCGCGCGAGCTGCTGCCCGAGGTGCACCCCTCGAGCCATGCTTTTGGCGCGACGGCGCACGATGTGCTGGGTGCGAGCCTGCCCATCGGGGGCATCGCCGGTGATCAACAGGCGGCGCTGTTCGGGCAGGCGTGTTTCAAGGCCGGGCTGGCCAAGAACACCTATGGCACGGGCTGCTTCATGCTGATGCACACGGGGGCACACTGCCCCACCTCGAGCAACGGGCTGATCGCCACGGCGGCAGCGCAGCCGCACGCACGGCCCGAATACGCGCTCGAGGGCAGCGTGTTCATCGGCGGTGCGGTGGTGCAGTGGTTGCGCGATGGCCTGCGCGCCATCCGCGCCAGCAGCGAGGTGCAGGCGCTCGCCGAGAGCGTGCCTGATGCGGGCGGCGTGATGTTTGTGCCGGCCTTTACCGGGCTGGGTGCGCCCTATTGGCAACCGCACGCCACCGGCACCATCGTGGGCCTGACGCGCGGCAGCACGGTGGCGCACATCGCACGTGCGGCGCTTGAGTCGATTGCCTTTCAGAGCGCCGCGCTGCTGCAGGCCATGAGCCGCGACGCAGCCGCCAGCCTGGGGGCCGTCACCGAATTGCGGGTGGATGGCGGCGCGTGCGTCAACGATCTGTTGATGCAGTTTCAGGCCGATCTGCTGGGCATTCCGGTGGTGCGCCCGCAAGTGATCGAAACGACAGCGCTGGGTGCTGCGTATCTGGCGGGGTTATCAACCGGCGTGTATGCCAGCCTCGACGAATTGGCCGCGCAGTGGCAGGCCGAGCGCACCTTTTGGCCAGTGATGCCACGCGAGCGCGCCGCAGAGTTGATGGCCCGGTGGGAGCACGCTGTGCGCCAGGCAACGCTGCGATAAATCAATCCCCTGCCATCCCAGCGTAAATAGCCGCCCGCGAGGCGGCTTTTTTTCGTCATTGCCAGGGCGCCCACTTTGACAACATGGCCTGCGAAATCGTGCCGCCACTGGCCTGCCCTGCCGTGGTGGCTGTCTGCAACCCAAGGATCACCTCTCATGAAAAACTGGCTCCACAACACGTCGCTGGCCGCCAAACTGCGCGCCACGGCCCTGGGCACCGTGCTCATCGTGCTCGCCCTGTGCGGCACCCTGATCTGGATCAGCTATCTCAACGCCTGCGAAGACCGCCAGACCGCCACCCGGCAGGCGGTGCAAACCGCGCATTCGGTGCTCGAGTGGGCGCACGAACAAGAGCGCAGCGGCGCCCTCACCCGCGAGCAGGCGCAGCGCCAAGCCATCGACACCATCAAGCGCATGCGCTATTCGGGCGACGAATATTTTTGGCTGCAAGACACGCACCCGCGCATGGTGATGCACCCCATCAAGCCTGAACTCGATGGCAAGGATCTCTCAGAAATCAAAGACCCCAACGGCTTGCCGCTGTTCAAGGCCTTTGTGCAGGCCACACGCGATAAAGGCGACGGCGCCGTCAACTATCTCTGGCCCAAGCCGGGCAAAGACGAACCACAACCCAAGCTGTCGTATGTGAAAGCCTTTGCCCCCTGGGGCTGGATCATCGGTTCAGGCGTATACACCGATGATCTGCGCAGCCTGTTGTGGTCGCGTGTGTTCAAACTGCTGCCGGTGATGGCAGCGGCAGCGGCGCTGCTGTTTTTCATCCTGCACAGCTTGGCACACTCGATCACGCACCGCATCAAACGAGCCGTTGATCTGGCTGAATCGATTGCTTCGGGCAATGTTCAAGAAGGCGTGCGTTTCAGAGTCAATGACGAAATCGGCTCGCTGATGCTGTCACTCAAGCATATGTGTGATGCACTCAACACCACGATGGGCCAAGTGCGCCACAGCGCCGACAGCATGTCGACGGCCAGCTCAGAAATCGCCTCGGGCAGCCAGGATCTGAGCACCCGCACCGAGCAGACCGCCGCGCGGCTGCAGCAAACATCGTCGTCGCTCGATGCCCTTACCACCCGCGTGCATCAAAACAGCGAATCGTCGCTCACCGCCAATCAGCTCGCCGATTCAGCCCGCAGCGCTGCCACGCGTGGCAGCGATGTCGTCGCGCAGGTGGTAACAACAATGAATGAGATCAACCACAGCGCACAAAAAATCACCGACATCATCGCGGTGATCGATGGCATCGCGTTTCAAACCAACATCCTCGCGCTCAACGCCGCCGTTGAAGCCGCTCGCGCCGGCGAGCAGGGCCGTGGCTTTGCCGTGGTGGCCTCTGAGGTGCGCGCGCTGGCCCAGCGCAGCGCCAACGCGGCCAAAGAGATCAAAAGCTTGATCCTCGACTCAACCGAACGCGTTGAAACCGGCGCCAAGCTCGTGCAAGACACCGGCACCGTGATGCACGACATCCTCGACAGCGTGCAACGCGTTACCGACATCATCGGTGAGATCAGCGCCTCGGCTCACGATCAGGCCAGCGGCATCGGCAGCGTCAATCAGGCCGTCAATCAGCTCGATTCAATGACGCAACAAAACGCCGCCCTCGTCGAACAATCCGCCGCCGCCGCCGCCAGCTTGCAAGAACAAGCACGCACCCTCACCGAGGTGGTGCGCCGCTTTCAGCTGCTCGATGGCGCCTCGCTCAATCTGATGGCCGAACAACCCGGCTGATCAGAACTGCAGCCCCACGCCCAGCGCCGCGATGCAATCGCGCGAGGGGCGTGGCACCAGCTGCAGCCGCAGCGTGCCCACCGGGCTGGGCACCGTGGCTTGCAAGCCTGCAAAGGGGCGGTAGTTGCCGCTCTGGCGCCAGGTATAGCCGTTCACCGTGCCGGCAAAGGCCCCCAGCCGCACCGGGCCGATCGACCATGGCAAGCCGCCCGCCACGGCGTAGACGCTGGTGTGCCGCTCGCTGTTGCGATACACCCCGGCAGCCACTTCGGCCTGCGCCACTTGGCAGATCACGCCCGCACCCGGCGTGGCCAATGAGGTGTCGTAGTTGCCCGCATGCAGGGCAAAGAGGTGGATGAGCGCGGCGCAGTTCATGGGCGTAGGCGGCACGAGGCCGTTGAGGCGCGCACACGCAAACGGCTCCGGAGGACGCTTGGCCGGCGGTATGTCTGGCCCGCATCCTGTGCCCAACGGTGCGCTCGCGGGGCCACGAGAGTGGATTCTGGGCCGTTCACCCCACCCGCCAGCGCGGCAAAAAACGGCCCGGCACCGCCTTGTTCAAACGTTATTCAAACGTGATTCAAGCGCTGCCCTGCACGCCACGATTCGCTTTCACTCTCACGCTCACACTCTTACCCTTAATCAGCCAACACCACTGCCAAGGCTTGCGCCACGGCTTCGATGTTGCCGCTGTTGAGCCCGGCCACACACATGCGGCCCGAGCGCAGCACGTATACGCCGTGCTCAACGCGCAAACGCTCGGCTTGCTCTGCCGTGAGCCCGGTGTAGCTGAACATGCCGCGCTGGGCAACAAAGTAGCGCAGATCGCGCCCCGGCAAGCGCGCGCTCAATACCTCGTGCAGACGCTCGCGCATGCTCTGGATGCGCACACGCATGGCGCCGAGTTCGTCGGCCCACAGGTTGTGCAACTCGGGATCTTGCAGCACGCGCGCAACGATCTGGCCGCCATGAATGGGCGGGCTCGAATAGTTGCGGCGCACACAGGCAATGAGCTGGCCCAGCACCCGATCGGCCTCGCCACGGTTGGGGCACACCACGCTCAGGCCACCGCAGCGCTCGCCATAGATCGAGAAGTTTTTTGAGAACGAGTTGGCCACCAAAAAACTCACGCCCGCATCGGCCAGCGCACGCAGCGCCTGGCTGTCTTGGGTGAGGCCATCGCCAAAACCCTGGTAGGCCATATCCAAAAAAGGGATGAGACCGCGCTCGCGCACCACCGCGATGAGTTGCCCCCACTGCGCCACGCTGAGATCAACGCCGGTGGGGTTGTGGCAGCAAGCGTGCAGCAGCACGATGCTCTTGGCCGGCAGCGCCTGCAGGGTGTCGAGCATGGCGTCAAAACGCAGCCCGCCACTGGCCGCGTCGTAATACGGATAGGTGTGCACCGGAATGCCCGCCCCTTCGAACATGGCGCGGTGGTTGTCCCACGTGGGATCGCTTACCCACACCGAGGCGTTGCCAAAAAAGCGCTTTAAAAAATCAGCGCCGATCTTGAGGGCCCCTGATCCACCCAGCGTTTGGATGGTGGCAATGCGCCCGCTGATCACCGCCTCGTGCTGGGCGCCAAACAGCAGGTGCTGCACCGCCTGGCGGTAGTTGGCTGCGCCGCTCATGGGTTGATAGGGCTTGGGGCCCAGCTGCTGCAGCAGTGCCGTTTCGGCCTGGCGCACCGCAGCCATCACGGGCAGGCGTCCGGCGTCGTCGAAATAAATACCAATGCCCAGATTCACTTTGTGAGCGCGGGGATCGGCTTGAAACTGCTCGTTGAGCGTGAGGATGGGGTCGCCCGGATAGGCGTCGATGTGTTCAAACATGGCGCGGTTGCAGTAGAGATCGAGGGGTGCGCAGCGCATACGCTGTACGGCCCATTATCGATTGCCCCCATCGACAAGCCGCCATAAGGCTCAAGAATCCGGCCAGCTTGCCGAAACAAGCGTTGTCACTTCGAGCCGCACATGAACGCACCCCTACCATCGTCTGCTGCGGTGGCTGCGCAAACCGCCGACCCTGCGGCTGTCGGTGAGAACGCACCGCCTTCTGCCTTTGCCCCACCGCCCACCGCCGGGCATGTGGGCGTTGGCATCGGCGCAAACGTTGATGCAGACCGTCGCAGCCCCCCCGTCGAGCAAGTGGCCCTCGTGCGCCGCTCGAGCGGCATGCGCTTGCTGCAGGCGCTGGGCAGCCTGGTGCTGTCTGATGATCGCAAGCAGCGCCTTCGCATTAGCCGCGCACTAACGTCGATGCTGGTGTATGTGGTGTGCGTGGCGCTGACAGGCTATGGCGCCACCAACGGGCTCGTCGACCCCGGCCCGGTGCGGGCTTTGCAGCTGGGCCTGGTGAGCTGGATCATCGTGGTCTACGCCTGTTTGCGCAGCGGCTTTAACGAACGTTTTGCCGACCCTGCACTCACGCTGCCGCAAATTCTGGGCGCACAGGTGTGGATTGCGTTTTCGTACATCGCCTGCGCGCCGTTTCGCGGCGCGTTGCTGATGTTGCTGTGTCTGGTGCTGGTGTTTGGCATCTTCAACCTCAACACCCGCGGGCGGCGCATCACCAACGTCTACACAGTAACGCTGCTGGGCGCGGTGATGGGCTGGATGGCCTACCGCCACCCCGAGCAGTATCCGGGCAAGGTTGAGTTTGCACACTTCGTGTTGATGGCCACCATCTTGCCCGTGGTATCGATGCTGGGCGCGCAGCTCAGCGACATGCGATCCAAGCTCAAGCGGCAAAAAAACGAGCTGGCCGAGGCGCTGGAGCGCATTCAAGAGATGGCCACGCGCGACGAGCTCACGGGCTTGTACAACCGGCGCCACATGAACGAAATGCTGCAGCACGCCATCAAGCACATGGAGCGCACGGGCCGCAGCTTCAGCCTGTGCATCCTCGATCTCGATCACTTCAAGCAGGTGAACGACACCCATGGCCACATCGTGGGCGATGATGTGTTGCGCCACTTTGCGCGCCTGGCGCGGCAAACCCTGCGCGATACCGACGTGCTGGCGCGCTGGGGCGGCGAAGAATTTTTGATGCTGTTGCCCGAAACGCGCCAAGAGCTTGGCCTGATCGCGGTGCAGCGCATTCGGCAACAGCTGCAGGATTTTGCTATTGCGCCCAGCGTGCCCGCACTGCGCACCACCTTCTCAGCCGGGCTCACCGAGTTCAGGCTTGGCGAAACCATCGAGCAAGCCATCGAGCGTGCCGATCACGCGCTCTACGATGCCAAAAACGGCGGGCGCAACTGCACCCGCTACATCTGAGGATCAGCCCAGCGCCGCCTCGATATCGCGCGCCAAATCGGCGGGTTTGTCGGTGGGGGCATAACGCCGGATCGCCTGGCCGTCGCGTCCCACCAAAAATTTGGTGAAGTTCCACTTGATCGCCTGCGTGCCCAAAATGCCCGGCGCCTGTGCGCGCAGCCAGCGATACAGCGGATGCACCTGATCGCCATTAACGTCGATCTTGGCCATCATCGGAAAACTCACTCCATAGTTGAGAGAGCAAAACGAGGCGATCTCATCGGCGGCCCCGGGTTCTTGCGCGCCAAACTGATTGCACGGAAAACCCAACACCACCAGCCCGCGCGCGCCGTATTGCTTCCAGAGCGCCTCAAGGCCCTCGTATTGCGGCGTGAACCCGCATTTGCTGGCCGTATTAACGATCAACAGCACCTTGCCGCGCTGATCGGCCAACTGCACCACGCTGCTATCGAGCGCCTGCACCTCAAAATCGTAAACACTGCCGGGCGTTGAAATCGTCATGATGTGAGGATGCGCGAAGCGCGCAGATAAACAAGTGGCGCGATGCTAGCCACGCCCGAAAGCCCGCGCCGCGCAGCGGGGATTGCGCACATGCCGGGCCTCGCGCCGCCGTTTTCGTACCACCCATCACGCCTGAGCCCAGCGCTGCCATGCTGCCAGCAATGCCGAGCCCACGATGCAAGCGCCGCCCAGCAACACCATCGGGCGCAACGTTTCACCGCCCAGCAACACCGCCGAGCCCGCAGCAAAAACGATCTCGGTGAGCATCACCACCGAGGCGGTGTTCACGGGCAATTTCGACGCGCCATATTGCAGCGCCAGATTGGCCCCCACAAACACTCCACCCATGGCCAGCGCACCCAGCATCCATGAGGGTGCTGGCGCCGGCCACCACGGCAGCGTGCCATGCGCAGCCAATGCGGCAGCCAGCGCCGCCGGCAGCAGCGAGCCCCCCACGAACATGGCCAGCCCACGCGCCGGTGAGCTGCGCGCCTGCAAGCGACGCAGCCACACGTTGGTGAACGCAAAACCGATGCCGCCCAGCACGCCCAACACATCGGGCAGGCGCACCGCCGCCCATGCCTGCGCACTCAGCCCGCCTTCGGGGCGCAGCACCAGCAGCGCCCCCACCAGGCCCAACGCCACACGCAGCGCGCCGCCCCGATCCACCCGCTCACCCAGCAGCGCCCAAGCCAGCACCACGGCCCACAGCGGCATCAAATAAAACAGCAGCACCACGCGCACCACCTCGCCAACGCTCACGGCCCAATTGAACGCGGCGTTGGTGAGCCCCGAGGCCAGCGCCAGCACCCACAACTCGGGCGAGCTGCACAACTCAAGCACCCCGCGAGGCCGCCACGCCAGCATCAGCACCACACCGAGGGCAAAAAACAGCGCCGTGGCCCACAGCGGATGCAGCCCCAGCGCGTTGAGCTGCCGCAGCGGCCACCACGACAGCCCCCACACCGCCGCATTGAGCAGCAACGCCAACAAAGGCGCCGCCGCCCCCGCGTGGGGCGTAGCAGACGATGCCGGGTGAGGATTGAATTGAGATGCGGCGCGGCGTGCAAGCATGATGAGGTGGCCAGAAACGGCCCGCGATTGTGCGCCAGCGCCGATAATCGGCGCCCCATGGAACACCGACTTTCGCGCATCGCCACGCGCAGTGGCGACGATGGCAGCACCGGCCTGGCCGATGGCTCACGGCTGCCCAAAAACGCGCCCCGCATCGAGGCGCTGGGCGATGTCGACGAGCTCAATTCGCACCTCGGCCTGCTGCTGTGCGAGCCGCTGCCCGAGGCTGTGCGCGAGCTGCTGATTGATGTGCAGCACGAGCTCTTCAACCTTGGCGGCGAGCTGGCCATGCCGTCCGCGCCGCTGCTGGGCGACGACGCGCTGGCGCGGCTCGACGCAGCCCTTGAGCAGCACAACGCGGTGCTGCCTCCGCTGCGCGAGTTCATCCTGCCCGGCGGCACACGCGCAGCGGCGCTGGCGCATGTGGCGCGCACGGTGGCGCGGCGAGCCGAACGCAGCGTGGTGGCGCTGGGGGCTGCCGATACGCTGCGTGCGCCGCTGCAGCGCTATCTCAACCGTTTGAGCGATCTGCTGTTTGTGCTGGCGCGCGTGCTCAATCGCGCCAACCTCGATGGCTTGGGCGGCGACGATATTTATTGGCACAGCGAGCGTTTGCGCGCCGCCCGCTGATCACACACATTGATCAGCGCCGCTCAACGATCACCGGCACGAGGTTGAGCTTGTTGCGCACGCGATGCGCCACGCCGTGCGCTTCTTCGCGCGTGGCGTAGGGCCCGGCCTGCAGCCGAAACATCGAAGCCTCGCTAAAAATGGCCAACAACGGGCTCAGGGCGTCGAGTTCGCGGCCCACACGCTGCTGAAAGCTCTCGGCCCCCGCACGCTGCCGAAAGGCCCCCAACTGCACCCAAAAACCCTGCGCCGCGCCGGTGTAGGCCCGCGCGCGCTGCTCGGGTGGCAAATGGCTGCGATCAGTGCCAGTGGGGGATGAGGCCGGCGCGGGCGCCACCATTGCAGCGTTGTCAGGCGCTGCGCCCGCCTGCGCAAACGCGCCAATCGGATCCGCATCGGGCGCCGCCGGCAGAGCCGAGGCAGACACCTCTGCCGCAGCCACCGGCGCAGCAGTGGGCACCACGGTGAGCACGGGAGAAGGCGCCGGCGCCGCCGCCGCCGCGCTCGCCACCTCGGGCACACCATCGCGCCGCCACGCACCGGCACGGATATCGGCAAACGTGAGCCGCTCGACTTCAACGTGCGCGGTGCCCGCACCCAGCACCCCCAGCTTGAGCGCGGCGGTGTAGCTCAGATCGAGGATGCGATCGGCATGAAACGGCCCACGGTCGTTCACCCGCACGATCACCTCGCGCCCGTTGGCCACGTTGCGCACTCGCGCGTAGCTGGGGATGGGCAGCGTGCGATGCGCAGCCGTCATGCCATACATGCTGTAGATCTCGCCGCTGGCCGTGCGCCGGCCATGAAACTTGCGGCCATACCACGAGGCTGATCCGCGCTCGCGCCACGGCGCATCGTCTGTTTGCGGCTCGTAGCTGCGCCCCAACACGGTATAGGGCTTGTTGGGCCCCCCTGTGCGGATCGGCTCGACGCGCGGCTCGGCATCGGGCACCCGCGCCAGATCAGGTGGCGCTTGCTCAGGCGGGCCATCGGCCCGCGATGGCAGCGGGCGCGTCGAGGGCGATATGCCCGACGTCGATGATGAGGGCGACGGCCCCGACGCACATCCGGCCAGCAGCGCCACCAACGCAGCAGCGAGCAGCGCACGCACCGCATCCCCCCCAAAAACATCAACAAAGGCAGCCATGCGGCGAACCTTAACCCAAGCCCCGCGCCACTGGCCAGAGGGGCCGGCCCCAAAGTGCCTCAGCCGCTACGATGCGGGCATGGCTGTTTCATCTTCTGCAGCGCCCCCGCGGGCCTTCAGCGACACGCGCACCATCGGCCTGATCGGCTTGGCGCATGGCACTTCGCACTTTTTTCACCTGCTGCTGCCACCGCTGTTTCCGTGGTTCATCCGCGAGTTCGGGCTCAGCTACACCGATGTTGGCCTGCTGGTGTCGGTGTTCTTCGCCATATCGGGCATCGGGCAGGCCCTGGCGGGCTTTGTGGTGGATCGCATCGGCGCGCGGCCCGTGCTGTTGGCCGCACTGGGCAGCTTTATGCTCGCCGCCGTGTGCGCTGCCGCCGCCACGGGCTATGGTGCACTGGTGGCCGCTGCCGCGCTGGCCGGCCTGGGCAACGCACCGTTTCATCCCGCCGACTTCACCATTCTCAACAAACGGGTGTCGCCCGCACGGCTGGGCCATGCCTTCTCGGTGCACGGCATCAGCGGCAACCTCGGCTGGGCCGCGGCCCCCGTGTTTCTCACCGGGCTCACCGGCCTGAGCGGCTCGTGGCGCGTGGCCCTGCTCGGCGCCGCACTGTGGGCGCTGGCCGTGATGCTGCTGTTGTGGACGCAACGCGCTGCCATCGCCGATCGCGCCCCGGGCGAACACGGCCCGGCGCATCACGCTGCGGCGCACGGCGAACACCCGCTGGCGTTTTTAAAACTGCCATCGGTGTGGCTGTGTTTTTCGTTCTTCTTTTTCAGCACCTGCGCGCTGGCGGCCATTCAGAGCTTTGCTGCACCGGCCCTGCACACGCTCTACGCGCTGCCCATTGAGCGCGCCAGCCTGGTGGTTACCGGCTACATGTTGTGCGGCGCCGCCGGCATGGTGATGGGCGGATTTCTCGTCTCGCGCGTGGTGCGGCTTGAGCGCCTGATTTCGCTGACGCTGCTGGCCAGCGCCGCGCTGCTGCTCATCGTGGGGCTGCCCGGCCTGCCTGCCACCCCTGCAGGAGGCCTGGCTGCGCTGGCCCTCACCGCCGTGGCCGGTGTGGGCACCGGGCTGGCCGGCCCATCGCGCGACATGCTCATCAAACAAGCCGCGCCCCCGGGCGCCACGGGCCGTGTTTATGGCACGGTGTATTCAGGGCTCGATCTGGGCTTTGCGCTCTCGGCACCGCTGTTTGGCCGCATGCTCGACCACCACCAGCCCAGCAGCGTGTTTATCGGCGCGGCGCTGGCCCTTGCCCTTGGCGTGGCTTGCGCCGGGTGGGTGGGTGCAGGCGTGGCGCGGCAACGCGCGGCTCACCCGGCCTAAGCTTCGCCATGTTTTTGTCTGATCTTTTGATTCGCCTCACGTTAATTGCCATGCCTTCATCCCCCTCATCTTCATTGCCCAGCATGGGTTTCGATCACGATTTCGAGCGCGGCCTGCGCAACCGGCGCGCGGCGATGAGTGATCCGTTTGTTGATCGCGCCATCGGGCAGGCGCATGCGTTCAACGCCGATTTTCAAAACTTCATCACCCGCTATGCCTGGCATGGGGTGTGGGGGCGGCCCGGGCTCGATTGGTCGTCGCGCCGGCTGATCGTGCTGGCCATCACCAGCGCTTTGGGCCGCTGGGAAGAGTTCGACGGCCATTTGCGCGGCGCGCTCACACCGGGTTGTCAAGGCGCGCTCACGCCCGAGCAGGTGCGCGAAGCGCTGATTCAGTTCGCCATCTACGCCGGCGTGCCTGCGGCCAATACGGCGTTTTCTCGCGCCACCGCCATCTTGCGTGAGCTGGGGCACGAGCTGGCGCCACTCACCGCCGATCAGGGCGGCCACGGTGGCGTAGGGCGGTCGGTGTTCACACGCAGCCGCCCCAAGCTGCACGCCACGGTGCGCGAGGCCCGCCACGGCACGGCACGCAGCACGGTGGTGATGAGCCACGCGCTGGGGCTCGATGGGTCGATGTGGGATGCGCTGGCCAACACGCTGGCCGCCGATCACCGCGTGATCTGCCCCGACACACGCGGCCATGGGCGCAGCGAGATCCCCACCGGTGCGCTCACGCTGGCCGAGCTGGCCGAAGATGCCGCGCGGCTGATCGATGAGCAGTGCAATGGCCCCGTGGTGTGGATCGGGCTGTCGATGGGCGGGATGATCGGGCAAGAGCTGGCGCTGCGCCATCCTGGCAAGGTGCGCGCCCTCGTGCTGGCCAACACCACCAGCCACTACAGCGAAACTGCACGCCACGCGATGGATGAACGTCTGGCCACGATCGAGGCCCACGGCCTGCCGGCCATTGCCGAGGCCACGATGCAGCGGTTTTTCAGCGCAGCGTTTCGGGCCGGCCAAGCAGCCACCGTGGCACGCACCCAGCGCCTGCTGCTGTCTTGCGACCCCGATGGCTATCGCGCCTGCCTGGCTGCCATGCGCGATGTAAACACCACCGAGCGCCTGAGCCAGATTGGCGTGCCCACGCTCACGCTGGCCAGCACGCAAGATGAGGGCACGCCCGAAGCCATGCTGCAAACGATTGCCGCGAGCGTGCACGGCGCCCGCCACATCACGCTGCACGGCAGCGCGCATCTGAGCGCCATCGAGCAAGCCCCCGAGTTCGCCGCCGCTGTGGTCGATTTCATCGACACCCTGGGCTGACGCCGCCCCCCGCGCCCGGCTCAGGCCGGGCGACGCAACTGCTCGATCACGTCGGCCAGCATGCGCAACGCCGCACGGCCTTGCAGGCTCATATCGGCCCACTCGCCTTCGGCCAGCGCCATGCACAGCACATCGAGCGACACCAGCCACGCGGCAAGCTGTTCATCGTCGGCCAAGAGCAGATGCGGGTTGAGCTCGCGCAGCCGCTGCATCTGCCGCCACCGGCACTGCGCCCGCGCCTCGCGCACTGCAGCGTTTTCGATGGCCAACTGCCGCAGATGCCGCCGCAGCAGCAAAAACGAGCGACAGCTCTCAACGCACGCTTCGGCAATCTGCTCGCTGCTGGCCGGATGCGTGATGAGCATATCGAGGATGGCGCCCTCGGCTTCTTCCCATATGCGATAGACCTCGATAAAGATCTCGACTTTGTCTTTAAACCAGCGATAAAAGGTTTGCGGCGCAAACCCGGCGCGGCGTGCGATGCGGTTGGTGTCGGTGCCCGTGTAGCCGCGCTCGACGAATTCTTCAGCCGCCGCCTGCACCAAGCGGGTTCGGGTATCGGGCTCGCCCGGCGCCACATCGGCGGCGCGCCGCCGGCCCATGCGAGCGGCCATCATGCCGCCAGCCCTTTTGAGCGCGCCACCACCGCTTGGGCACCGCACGCATCAAGCCACCCGGTAATGGCCTCGATCACCTCGCGCCGCTCGGGCTCGTGCAGCAAAGCGTGTCGCAACGTGGCCCAGCCACGCAACGTCAAGAGCCCCTCGGGCACGGCCGCTGCAAAGCGTTCGCACCCCTGCGCGGCCACCAGCCGATCGGCGTGCGAATACAACAGCAGCGTGGGCGTGCGCCAATGGGCTGCACGCTGGCGCACCTGCTCGCCCGCGTTGAGCATGAAATACGTGATGCGCGGCGTGATGCGGTCGTGCAACAGCGGATCAGCGTAGGCACGCGCCACCTCTTGCTCATCCGAACACGACCATTCAAAGCGAAACCCCGCCGCCACGGCCAGATCCGGCGCCAGCCGCCCAAACGCCGACAGCAGCGCGCGTTGCGTAAAACTCATGTTGGGCTGCAGCGCCGGCGCCACCAGCACCGCCGCATCAAAAGGCCGCGCCCACGCAACGCTCTCGGACGGATCTCCCAGCGCCGCAACCAACCGCGCGGCCACCAGCCCCCCCATGCTGCTGCCCAGCACCACCCGCACCAGCGGCGTGGCCGAGGCCCATGGCGCATAAGCCTGCGACACCACGTCGTACAGCGATGCCTGATCGTGCAACAGATCGTCGTCGTGCGCCAACGCACCCCGCGCACCGCCCGACAGCCCGTGGCCGCGCTGATCGATGGCCGCCACCGCCCAACCTGCAGCGTTGAGCGCCTGTGCCGTTTCGGCAAACCGTCCGGTGTGATCGCACAGGCTGTGCACATACTGCACCACGCCGCGCGCACCGCTCACGGGCCAGTGCGACACATGAAGCGCCACCCCATCACGGGCTTGCAAAGTGGTCGGCAAAGTGGGGCAGCTCATGGGGCAAACAGACAGCACGGCAGGGTTTGTGGCGGCAACACAGGCCACCGCGCCCAGTGTAGTGGGCCGGCATAACGCCCCCATGCCCCCGTGATGCGCTCAGGCGTCAAACACACCACTGAGCTGCAGGGCCGCTGCCACGGGCAAAGGCAGATACAGCACATCAACCTCGCCGCTGCTGCCTGAGCGATCCACCACAAAACAGCCAGGCAATTGCAGGCGCTGGGCCACTTGATTGAGATGCTCGATGAGCGGATCGTCGGCCACGGCGAGATGGTCGAAATAATCAAAAACAAACGGCTGCCCGTTGATATGCAGGCTCACGCGCAGCAGCGTGTGGCCGCCGGGCGATTCGAGCGCTTCGGTGCGCGGCGCCTCGAGCTGCAGCGCCCCACCGCTGATGCGCGCCAACATCACCCAACACGCCGCATGATCGAGCCGCACCGGCGCCCCCACGGCTGGCGTGGTTGCCCCCATGGGCAACACGCAGCAGCGCTGCGGTGCCAGCAGATGCAACAACATCGACACCCCAGCATCGCGCAAGGCCGCGTGCGCCGCCACCGCCGAAAAATGCAGCCCCCGCCGTGTCGCCCAGGCCTGATGCAGCGCCAGCAGATCGGCCTCATCGGCGGGCCGCTCAACCGCCTCGCCATACGCCGCCAGCAACTCGGCCAGCAGTTGCGCACGGCGCAGCGCCGGCATGCGCGCCACCCCCTGCAGCCGATCGAGCCACGTCGACAACTCTTGCGCCTGCACACCTGCGGCGTGGGCGTGTTCGGGCGAGCGCGCACCGGCCAGCCGGGCCACCGGCGCACGCTGCACCTCAAGCCGGATCAGGCCCACCACGCAATCCCACCAATCGTTGAACACCTCGGCACTGGGCGGCGCCTCGCCACGGCGGTGCGGATCGTGCAGCACATCCTCGAGCACGGCCTCGAGCACCCGGCGCACCCCTTCGAGCTGCCCGCGGCCCAGCGTGCGCTGAGGCTGCAGCAGCGCGTGGATGCGTGCGGCCAGATAGTCGGCATACGACGAGCGTTCGAGCACCCCCACCTGGGCCGCCAGCCGCGCCCACGCCTGGGCCGAATCGTGCGCCGGCGCGAGCCGGGCCAACCGCCGCAGCAGATCACGCAAGCCCACACCATCGGCCGCAACACCGGCCAAACCGCACGCCGCAGCGTGCTCGGGGGTAAGCGCCAACGGCGCTGCTTCGGGCTGGTTCATGGGCGCTTTTTTTGTTTGTTTTGAAGAGGATTCACGACACGCGGTGATCGTTTCCTCACGACCCTGGGCGCGACGCCTCGCTTTGATGGGATTGATGTTTCTTCATATTCTGAGCGGATCACCGCGTGCTGTGATACGCCGCTCACCCGGACTTGCCCTATGCTGCCGGGCCGTTTGTCGTGATCGTGTGAAGCCTGCCCTATGTCTGCGCCGTCGTCTGTTTTTTCGGGGCCTGCCACCCTCAACCCGGCCCAGATGGCCGCCGTGCAGCATCTCGAAGGGCCCTGCCTGGTGCTGGCCGGTGCGGGCTCAGGCAAAACCCGGGTGATCACGCACAAGATCGCGCGTTTGCTCGAGCGCGGCCCCGGTGCCGAGCTGGCGCCATCGCAAATCGCCGCCATCACCTTCACCAACAAAGCCGCCGCCGAGATGCGCGAGCGTGCCAAGGGGCTGGTGGGCCCCAGGGCTGCGGGCAAGCTGGTGATCTGCACGTTCCATGCGCTGGGCGTCAAGCTGCTGCGCGCCGACGGCGCGGCGCTGGGCTTCAAGCCGCAGTTTTCTATTCTCGACAGCGACGATGTGCTCAGCATCCTGCGCGATGCTGGCGGCACCACCGATGCCGCGCTGGCCCGGCGCTGGCAGTGGCAAATCAGCCTCTGGAAAAACCTCGGCCTCAACAGCACCCAGGCCGAAGCTCAGGCGCAAGACGATGGCGAGCGCGTGGCCGCCCGCGTGCTGCGCCTGTATGAAGAGCGTCTGGCGGCGTATCAGGCGGTTGATTTCGACGACCTCATCAGCCTGCCCGTAAAGCTGCTGGCCAAACACGATGCGGTGCGCGCCAAATGGCAGCAGCAACTGCGCCACATCCTCGTCGACGAATACCAAGACACCAACGCCCAACAATACGAGCTGCTCAAGCTGCTGGTGATGCGCAACGATGGCGAGCCGGCACGCTTTACCGCCGTGGGCGACGACGATCAATCGATCTACGGCTGGCGCGGCGCCACGCTCGATAACCTCAAGCGGCTGCCGCAAGAGTTCGCTGCGCTCAAGGTGATCCCGCTCGAGCAGAACTACCGCTCCACCAGCGCCATCTTGCGCGCGGCCAACAACGTGATCCAGCTCAACCCCAAGCTCTATCAAAAAACACTGTGGAGCGAGCTTGGCGAGGGCGAGCCGGTGCGCGTGATCGAGGCCGACAACGAAGAGCATGAGGCCGAACGCGCGGTGGCGCGCATCCAGGCCCTACGCGGTGTCGGCGGCGGGGCGGATGCGGGCGCAGCGGCCAGCGGCGCCGTGAGCGTCAACTGGAGCGACTTCGCCATCCTCTAC
>CAZUCW010000044.1:0-19969 GCA_964618825.1 uncultured Aquabacterium sp. | reverse complement strand
ATACCAAACTGCGGCAGCGTGTGCGCAAACAGGTTGTAGGTGCCGCCATAGAGCGCGGTCGACGAGACGATGTTGTCGCCCGCCTCGGCAATCGTCTGAATGGCGTACGTTACTGCCGCCTGCCCCGACGCCAACGCCAGCGCACCCACGCCCCCTTCGAGCGCCGCGATGCGCTGCTCAAGCACATCGGTGGTGGGATTCATGATGCGCGTGTAGATGTTGCCGGCCACCTTCAGATCAAACAGATCGGCACCATGCTGTGCGCTATCAAAAGCATAGGCTGCCGTTTGATAGATCGGCACCGCCACAGCTTTGGTGGTGGGATCGGGCGAGTAGCCGGCATGCACCGACAGCGTCTCGAATTTCCAATTCGGGTTGGATGTGCTCATGATGTGATGGATGAAAAAGGTTATCGAGGCCTGAACAAGAGCAGCTCAAGAGGCCAACGGCCAGCAAGCCGATAAACCAACAGGCCAGCAGGCGATCTCGATCAAACAAAAAAAGAAGCCAGAAACGAAAAAAGCCACCCTTGTGCAGAGTGGCTTTTTAACAGGCCTCGAGCCTGCGCCGAGGGCTTTGTGTTGGTTGCGGGGGCCGGATTTGAACCGACGACCTTTGGGTTATGAGCCCAACGAGCTACCGAGCTGCTCCACCCCGCGTCTGAAGAAGTGAGACTATAGCATGAATTGGCCAGAGCGGGCAAGATTTCTATAATTCGAGAACTCAACACAAGGCACAAGGATCGACAGCGTGAGCTTCTTCATCGAAAACTGGTATTTGTTTGTGATGGTGATTGTTTCAGGCGCCTTGCTGCTGTGGCCATCGCTGCGCGGCGGCAGTGCCAAAGGCCTATCGGTAAACGAGGCCGTGGGTTTGATCAACCGCGAAAAGGCGGTCGTGATCGATGTGTGCGAGCCCGCCGAGTTTGCAGCTGGCCATGTGAGCAACGCGCGCAACGTGCCGCTGGGCAGCATCGCTGCCGGAGCCAAGGGCCTGCCCACCAACAAGGCCTTGCCGTTGGTGGTGGTGTGCACCAAGGGCATGCGGGCACAAACCGCTGCAGCCAAGTTGCGCGAGCTGGGCTATGAGCAACCGCATGTGCTGGCCGGTGGCTTGAGCGCGTGGCGCGAAGCCAATATGCCGGTTGAAACCTCGGCGCCCTGAGGCTCGCAACGCAGCGCGGCTTCAGGCGCGCAGTTTTTTGGGCTGTTTGCGCCCGCTGCGGGCCATTTTCCAGGCGCTGATCAAAAACACTTTAAGCGCCGATTCGCCAGGTTGCGGCGGCTCGTTGGCAGCGATGCGCTTGAGCTGGCGCGTGTACCACGACACCTCGAGCATGCCGGTGCGGTCGATGGCTTTGATGCCGGTGGTGATGGGGCGCACGGTGTAATGGGGCTGCCCGCCGGCGAGCAGGCGGTGCGGCAACGCGGGATCAAGCGCCAGCGAGCGCGCCAGGCCGGCGAAATCAATGGCCCCCGACGACACGGCTTGCGCCATGCCCTGCAGCGTGCGAAACCCGCCCGTGAGCATCAACGGTACGCTCACGGCTGCGCGGGCTTTTTCGGCAAAGGCCAAAAAATAGGCTTCGCGCTGGCGGGTGCTCTCTTTAACGGTCGCCTGCTTGACACCCGTCATCGCCGGTGCTTCGTAGGTGCCCCCTGAGATTTCGATGAGATCGATGCCAGCCGCAGCCAGCGCACGGATGGTGTCGAGCGACTCTTCTTCGGTAAAGCCGCCACGCTGAAAATCGGCCGAGTTGAGTTTGATGCCCACCGCAAAACTGGCCCCCACACGCTCGCGAATGCGCGCCAGCACGGCCAGCACGAAGCGACGACGGTTTTCGGGGCTCCCCCCCCAGCGATCAGTGCGACGGTTGTGGTGCGGCGACAAAAACTGGCTCACCAAATAACCGTGCGCGCCATGAATCTGCACGCCACTGAAACCGGCTTGCTGAGCAATGGCGGCGGCGCGCGCAAAGCGCTCGATGAGATCAAGAATTTCGGCCTCGGTGAGCTCACGCGGCACGGGGAAGTACGCCGCCATCTCGGGCCGAAAGGGCACGGCTGAGGGCGCAACGTTTTCGCGGTTAAGCCCCTTGGGCGCCTGCTTGCCGGGGTGATTGAGCTGCATCCACAGTTGCGTGCCGTCTTGTGTACCGGCCCGAGCCCAATGCTGCAAGGCGGTGAGATCGCGCTCGCTCTCGATCACCACGTTGCCGGGCTCGCCCAGCGCGCGTGCATCGATCATCACGTTGCCGGTGATGCACAACCCTACGCCGCCACGCGCCCAATGGCCGTAGAGGTTGGCGTGGTGTTCGTTGGGTGCGCCGTCGCGCCCGGCCAGCGCTTCGCTCATGGCCGATTTGGCGATGCGGTTTTTGATCACGCTGCCGTTGGGCAGAACAAAGGATTGAGCCAGAACGTCTTGGGGCTGCAGCACGGCGCCTTCTCCTCACAGCGAAGAAGCAGCCATTACATCATTGGGCGGCCTCGCTTGCAGGCGGCCCCGCTTCAAGCCCCACTCAGAGACGATCAAAACTGATAGGCCAGCCTCAGGCCGCCCCAGTGGCGCCCGGCCACGGTGATTGGCGCAGCCACTTCTTTGAGCAGCACGAAACGCCCGCCGCCCATATCGCGACGATAGGTTTGCAGCAAGAAGGGGCGGGTATTGCGCGCCGAGGCCAACCCGGTGCGATCGTTGAAGATGCGACGGTAGCGGCTGTTGGCGGTGTTCCAGACCACATCGCCCGCGCGCTGCGCCTGGCAGTATTTTTTGTTGTGGGTGGCGATATAGCCGTTGCGATCTGCGGCAATGCAAAAGACGATCTTGTCGGATCGCTGCAGCATGCGCTCTTGCACCGAGGGCAGCAACCGATCGGTGAGCGCGGCAAAGCGCGTGAGATGCTGCGCGGGGTTGGTGCCGGCAATGGGCTGATAGCGCTCATCAAATAAATCGGCTTGGCTGATTTGGCCTTGCTGCAGGGCTTGCTCAAAGAGGGCCCCGATCTCGGCAGCGGCTTCTTGCGCGGCTTCGATAAAAGACGTATCGGCGGTCACCACGCCGCAGCCGGCAATCACCTCCATCAAGTGTTCGGCCATGCGCAAAAAGCCTTCGCTTTGGCTGGCCGCCTCGCCCAACTTGCTGCTCATGTGCTGCACGGCGTGCTCGATGGTGTGCATCTGCTCGTTGACGCCGCGCGAGATGTTGTCGCTCTCAACAGCAGCCGAGGTGATGGCCACCACGCTTTTTTCGACGTCGTCGAGCGCCTGGTGAAAAGCGCTCGGTGATTGGTTGCCGTCGATGTTGGCGCGGATGTCGCGAGAGAGCGATTCGATGCGCACCCCGAGCTGGCCAACGGTGCTCATGATTTCTTTGGATGAGGTTTCAACCTGCCCAGCCAGATCTTTAACGGCATCAGCCACCACGCTGAAGCCCCGCCCGGCCTCGCCAGCGCGTTTGGCTTCGACCGAAGCGTTAAAGGCCACCAGCCGTGTTTGCAATGCAATCTGGGTGATCTGGGTGGCGGCAGAGGCCACGTCGCGCAGCGAGTCGACGATGGCCATCACCTCACTGCCCACTTGCTCGACGGTTTCGCGTGCACGCCCCATCGCCATGAGGCTCATTTGCGAATCCTGCCCAATAGAGTTTTGGGCGGTTTCGATGCCTTTGAGCCGCTCGGCAAGCTCGGCCATGGCCTGTATCTGCTGGGCGGATACGACGATGCTGTCGTCAATGATGCCGCGCACTTCGGCGGCTTGGCGGCCCAGGTTGGATGAGCGCTCGTTGAGCGAGGTGGCCAGTGCTTTTGCACTGAGTGTGCTGGCACCACCCGCAGCCACTGACGCGGCATCAGAGCGAGTGGATGAATCATGCGGCTCATTGGCTGCCGCGGCCTTTTTTAGCAGAGCCCACATGGGTCCGTCTCCTTTGCGGTGGAGCCGGCCTCACCATTCGCGCAGCTTCACCCGCAGTCGTGCAATCGACTGGCTGTGCAGCTGGCAAACGCGAGACTCGGTAACGCCCAGGACTGCAGCGATTTCTTTGAGGTTCATATCTTGCTCGTAGTACATGCTCATCACGTACTGCTCGCGCTCGGGCAGCACTTTGATGGCTTCGACGAGCGCGGCGCGCATCTTGTGATCCGACAACAGGCTGAGCGGATCGTTGCCGTCTGCGGCCACGTGGCGATCAAGAAAATCGCTGTCGCCATCGTCGCCACTCATGTCTTCGAGGTAGATGAGTTGGGTGCCACGCACTTTGCCCAGCAGCTCTTGGTAATCGGCAAGGCTGACGCCCATTTCTTTGGCGATTTCGCTCTCTTGCGGGGCACGGCCCAACCGCTGCTCGAGTTTGTGCACGGCGGCTTCGATTTCGCGCTGTTGCTTGCGGGTGCCTCGGCTCATCCAATCGGCGCCGCGCAGCTCATCGAGCATGGCGCCACGTATGCGTTGGGTGGCAAAGGTTTCAAACTGCACGCCCTGTTCGGCATCAAACCGGGTGAGCGCATCGGCCAGGCCGATCATGCCCACCTGAATGAGATCGTCGATCTCGACGTTGGCCGGCAGCTTGGCAATCATCTGGTGAGCCAGACGACGCACCAGCGGGCTGTACTGCTTGAGCAGGCTGTCGATATCCAGTCGCCCTTTTGCGGTGTACATGTGGGTCTCCATACCTTGTCTCAGTTCAGCACGGGCGCCACGCGAGCCGGCAGCACGGCGCTGCGGCCCATGGCCGTGTGGATCACACTTTCGCTGCTCAGGTACGGCAAGGCAGCGCCTAAAAGCTCTCGGGCATGCGCACGCAGCACCGGGCCCGGGGCCTCGGTGGCGGGCTCAAGGGGGTCGATCTCGATCCAGCTGCGCTGCGCGGCGCCCAAAAAGTTGTCAGAGCATTGCGCCAAGCGTTGCGCGATTTGCTGCGCGCGCGGGGCACGGCAGGTGGCCGAGCAAACGATGGTGCTGTGTGCCAGCAGGCCAGCGCGCGCCGCCAGCGTTTTGATGCCGGCATATGCATGGGTGATGGCGCCTGGCTGCTCATCAACAAGCACGGCGGGACACAGCCGGTGCGCGCCATCGCGCCGGGCCGCGTGGCCAAAGATGCGCGCGATCTCGCTGGCGCTGGCATGCACGAGCACCACATCGATATCGGGCGCGGCCTGGGCCAGTGCATCGATAAAGCTGGCGCACGAGCCGTGGGCATCCACATGGCGCAGCGGCAGCCCCCGCGCAGCCAAGTAGCTCACCTGCGACGACAACATCTCAATGCCTTCACGCAAATCGAATTCGGCCAGCTCGTGCGGCACGCCCGATCGCTCACCGGCATCCACCACCAGCGTGCGCAAACCAAATTCGGCCCACGCTGAACACAAGCGCTCAAGCACCACGCCGCCATACAGCAGGTGTGGGTTGGACACCACCGGCACAAAACGCTGTGTGCGGCTGGCAAACATTTGGCGCAATCCGGCCGCCTGATCGGCGTGCAGGGTGTTGGTGCGGCGCGCGTCGGTCATAAAAATGCCTTGTGATCGACCGGTTAAATGGATGGCGGTTGGGTGTTGCGCCTCAGTGAGTAGGCAAGCCGGCAGAGCGGTTGCTGGCTGACAGCGGTGGCGTTGGCAGGGTTGAGGTTGATGAAGTTGAAAACACAAGATTCACCTCGCTGGCATCAAGCCGGTAGGCCGGGCTGCCGCCGCCACGCAACGCGCGATGCACCAGCGCCTGGGCCGACAGGCGATGCCAATCTTCGGGCACGCGCTGGCCATTGGCGACGCCAACAACCTTGAGCCGATGGCGAATCACCGCATCGAGCGCCGGGCCCAGCTTGACGGCCTCGTCGAGCTTGGAGAGCACCACACCCGAGGCTGAGGCCGCACGGTAGGACACCAGCACGTCTTCAATGGTTTCGCCCTGCGCCGCAGCGTTAACCACCAGCAGACGACGGATGCTGGGATGGGCCAGCATGTCGAGCAGCTCACGGGTGCGGCTGTCGCGCTGGGCCATGCCGGCGGTGTCGATGAGCACGAGTTTTTTGGCCGACAGCAGATCGAGCAGATCTTCGAGCGCTGCACGGTCGTGCGCGGTATGCACGGGCACGCCGAGGATGCGGCCATAGGCGCGCAACTGCTCGTGTGCGCCGATACGGTAGGCATCAAGCGTGATCAGGCCAAGGTTGGATGCGCCATGTTTGGTGGCAAAGGCAGCAGCCAGTTTGGCGGTGGTGGTGGTTTTGCCCACGCCGGTTGAACCCACAAGAGCAAACACGCCGCCTTGATCTTCGATGGCCGCATCTCTCTCGCCGGTGAGCAGGTTGCGCTCAAGCACGGTGGCAGCCCAATCAGATTCATTGGCCGCGCCGGCAATCACATCGGTGGGCATGCCATCAAGCAGCTTGCGGATCAGCGCGGGCGAGAAACCGCCATCGAGCAGCTTTTGCGCCAGATGCGCCTGGCTGGGTGAGCGCTGGAGTTTCTCCATAAAAGCGATGGCGCCAAAACGCTCTTCGATCAGGCCTTTCATGGCGCGCAGCTCGTCCATCATCTCGGCGCTGGCAGCGGCCGATTGAGCATCGGCCAGCACGGGGGTGCCGCCCCCCAGCTCTTCGCGCAGCACCGGCGGTTCGCGACGCGCTGCGGGAGCCGAGGCAGCGCCTGGTGTGGATGCCGACGACATCTGGGCGGCAGGTTGCGCCTTGGCTGAAGACACAGGCCGTGCCGCCGGGCGCTGCACCGTGGGCTCATCGCCCAGCGACAGCGATGCGGCGGCATCCATGCGTTGCGCCAGCGTGGCGCTACGCGTGAGGGCTGCGGCTGATGTAGATGCCGAAGTGGCCGGCGCTTGCAAAGCTGCCTCTGCCGCTTGAGCGGCTTGAGCAAACGTGTGCTGACGCTCAGCCAAACGCTGCGCCAGCGCTTGCTGCGGCACCTCAGGGCGAGCACTCACGGCGGCAGGCATGGCGCGGGGGGCCGCGCCCTCGGGCTGAAAACTCGGCTCGATGTGCTCGCGCTCACCCTGCACGTTTTGGCCCTTGAGCGCCGCCTGGCGGCGCTTGAGCAGCCGCTCGCGCACGTAATCCTGAAACGACAGCGTGCTCATCGCCAGACGCTTCACATCGTCTTGCACCGAAGCCTCGGTGGCGGCGCGATCACGCGATTCATCGGGCGCAGCAAACACTGGCGGTGTGCGCTCGCCACCGTGCGCCATGCGCTCGATCGATTCGACACTGCCATGCGCCATCGCCAGCATCTCGACGCCTTCGGCGCACGGCTTGGTCGACAACACCACCGCATCATCGCCAAAGCATTGGCGAACCTTTTGCATGGCCTCACGCGAAGTGCGGCCGGTAAAGCGTTTGACGTTCATGCGTGACCTCCGATGAGCGTGCCGATGCGGATCGAGTGGGTATCAGGGATTTCGCTGTGGCCGATCACGCGCAAACGCGGTGCGGCGCGCTTGAGCAACCGGGCCAGCGGCGAGCGGATGGCATCGGGCACCAGCAAACAAGCAGGGTGGCCGAGGTTTTCTTGGCGCTGCTGCGCATCGGCAGCAGAGCGGCTGAGGTGGTCGGCCACGCCGGGGTCGAGCACCGGGCCGCCCGGCGAAGTGAGGGCCTGCGTGATCAAGCGCTCAAGATCGGGATCAATGGCGATCACATCGAGCTCACGCACCGGCCCGTAGATCTGCTGCATGATCGACGGCGCCAGCGCCACACGCACACGGCGCGCCAGCTCGGCAGGATCGGTAGACAGCGTGGTGTTTTCGGCCAGCACTTCGATGATCGAGCGCATATCGCGAATGTGCACCCCTTCTTCGAGCAAGAGCTGCAGCACTTTTTGCAAAACCGGTATGCCGATCATTTTGGGAACCACGTCTTCGATCAATTTGGGGGCCAGCTTCGTCACATGCTCAACCAGTTGTTGCACCTCGACGCGGCCCAGCAACTTGGCGGCTTGTTGTTGCATCAAGTGTGAGAGGTGGGTGGCCACCACGGTCGAGGAATCAACCACCGTATAGCCGGCCATTTGGGCGGTTTCTTTCTGGCGCTCTTCGATCCAGATCGCGGGCAGGCCAAACGCCGGATCAGTGGCTGGCGTGCCCGGTAGCGCCAGCTTGTTGCCGCCCGGGTTGATCGCCAAAAACATGCCCGGAAAACACTCGCCCTCGCCGATCACCGCGCCACGCATCACGATGCGATAGGCACTCGGGCGCAGCTCAAGGTTGTCGCGGATGTGCACTGCCGGCGGCAAAAAACCCACCTCTTGCGCAAACTTGCGCCGCACGCCCTTGATGCGCCCCAGCAGATCGCCCTGCCGGGCCTTATCCACCAGTTGAATCAGCCGGTAGCCCACCTCGAGCCCCAGCGTATCGATGGGCTGCAGATCGTCCCACGAGGCTTCGGCATTGGCCTCGGCGGGCGCGGCCACCGCCGTGCTCACAGCTGCAGCGGCTTGCGCCTTTTTGCGACGCTGCTCAAGCGTGTGCCACAGCCAAATCATCAACCCGGCGATCATCAAAAACACCAGATGCGGCATGCCAGGGATGATGCCCATCAGCGCGATCACGCCACCGGCAATGCCCACCGCTTTGCTGCTGCCAAACATCTGCGCCATGATCTGGCCGCCCATGTCTTGCTCTTTGCCCACGCGCGTTACCACCATCGCCGCCGACACCGAAATCAACAGCGCCGGGATCTGCGCCACCAGCGCATCGCCCACCGCCAACAGCACGTAGGTGCTCGCCGCATCGCCAGCCGACAAATCGTGCTGCGCCACGCCGATGATGAAACCGCCAATGATGTTGATGAACAGAATCAGCATGCCCGCCACGGCATCGCCGCGCACGAACTTCGAAGCACCATCCATCGCGCCATGAAACGACGCCTCTTCGCTCAACTCGGCGCGCCGGCGCTTGGCCTCGGGCTCATCGATCAGGCCCGCGCCCAAATCAGCATCAATGGCCATCTGCTTGCCGGGCATGGCGTCCAGGGTAAACCGCGCGCCCACTTCGGCGATCCGCTCCGCGCCCTTGGTGATCACGATGAAGTTGATCACCACCAAGATGGCAAATACGATCAGGCCCACCGCAAAGTTGCCACCGATCAAGAAGTGCCCAAAGGCCTCGATCACCCGCCCCGCCGCACCCGTTCCCGTGTGGCCATCCATCAGCACCACCCGCGCCGATGCCACGTTGAGCGACAGCCGCATCAGTGTCGTCAACAGCAGCACCGTCGGAAACGCCGCAAAGTCGAGCGGGCGCAGCATGTAAGCTGCCACCAACATCACCATCAACGCCATGGCGATGTTGAAGGTAAAAAACACATCGAGCACAAAAGCCGGCAGCGGCAACACCATCATGCCCAAGATCATCACGATCATGATCGGTGCGGCCAGCCCTTGCAGCACCTTGGCGTTGGGCCCCAACCAGGCCTGCAGGCGTTGAATCAGCTCATTCATGATGCAACCTTGCTAGCAAAAGAGTGGTGTGGTTTGTTGTGAGGATCAAGCTCAGGCGGCACGGCCAGATCGGGCATGTTCCCCGGCATCGGCACCTGCCCGCGCAAAGCCATGCGCAGCTGGAACACATACGCCAGCACCTGCGCCACAGCGCTGTAGAGCGCCATCGGAATCTCGGCATCCAACTCGGCATGCGTATAAAGCGCCCGCGCCAATGGCGGCGCTTCGAGCACCGGCACATCGTGTTCATTGGCCACATCACGAATGCGCAAAGCCAACACATCCACCCCCTTGGCCACCACGCGCGGCGCGGCCATTGAGGCTTCGTCGTATTGCAAAGCCACCGCATAGTGGGTCGGGTTCATCACCACCAAATCGGCCTTGGGCACTGCCGCGAGCATGCGTTTGCGCGCACGTTGGCGCATCAACTGGCGAATGCGGCCTTTCACCTCGGGGTTGCCCTCGGATTCGCGCATCTCGTCTTTGGCCTCTTGCTTGCTCATCTTCATCTTCGACATGAACAAGTGCCGCTGCAGCGGCCAATCGATGAGCGCGAACACGGCCAGCGTGAGCAACAGCAACTTGAGCCCATTGCCCAGCGCCTGCCCCACCTCACCCAGGCCCGTGGGCAAAGGCTGCGCCAGCGCGGCCACAAAATCGGGCCATACCCGTTTGAGATACAGCGCCCCCACAACCCCCAGCACCGTGGCCAACGCCGTGGCCTTGAGCGTTTCGATGAGCTGATCTTTTGACAGCAGCCGGCCAAAGCCACTGATCGGATCAACCCGGCTGAACTGCGGCATCAACGGCTTGAACGTCCACACCCAGCCGCCCACCATCACACTGGCCGCCGCCGAAGCCAGCCCCACGGCCAGCGCCAGCGGCACCACCACCAGCAGCGTCACGCTGCCCAACACCGCCAGCCGATCGAGCATCACCTCGGGCGATGCCACCGAGCGCGCATCAAAGCGCAAACCCGTGGCCAGCAAAGCCTGCAAACGCGCCACAGCCATCGGTGCCACGGCCATCAACACCGCCGCGGCCCCCAGCACCACCGCCAAATGCCCCAAATCGCGCGAACGCACCACCTGGCCTTCGCGGCGGGCACGCAGCAGCTTGCGGGCTGAGGCGGGTAATTGGCGGTCTTGTGAATCGTCGGCCATGGCGGGTGCTACTTCCTTGCCATGCCATTCTTGCGAGCGGGCCGAAAATCTTTAGCGAGAAAAGCCGCCCCGCAATTGCCTTATTCGCTGTTTGCGAAACGTGAGAGATTCACGGCTCAACCGCAACGCTCATCACTGAAAGTACCCCAGCATCCGCTCGAGTGCGAGCGTAAAGGGCACCTGCATCATGGGCAGTGTCAGCCACAGGCCGATCAGGCCAACGCTGAGCGTGATCGGGAAACCCACCGCAAAAATATTGAGCTGCGAAGCCACACGCGACATCACGCCCATCACCAGATTGACCAACAACAGCATGGCCATCACAGGCAAGGCGATCCACAAGCCAAGCCTGAAAATATCGGCGCCCCACATCTGCGGCTGCAGGGTCGATAAAAACGCCAGCGGTTCAGCACCGACGGGAAACACCTGAAAGCTCTGCACCACGGCTGCCGTGAGCAGCAAGTGGCCGTTGAGCACCACAAACAGCCACGCAGCGATGGTGCCAAAAAAACGGCTCACCGCCGTTGATTGCCCCCCCGTGGTGGGATCAAAAAAGGCCGCGAAGTTCAGGCCCATCTGCAGGCCGATCACCTCGCCGGCAAACTCGATGGCCGCGAACACCATGCGCGCAGCAAAACCCATCGTCAACCCAATCAGCACCTGCTGGGCCGCAGCGCCGGCCATGTGCGGCGAGTTGAGAGTGATGGCCGACATATCGGGCAGGCTGGGCTGCGCGGCCAATGTGATGAGCACCGCCAACGCCACACGCACGCGACGCGGCACGCTGCGCATCGACAGCACCGGCGCCGAAGTAAACAAGCCGAGAATGCGCAAAAACGGCCACAGCAAGGGCGTGATCCACGCCACCACCTGGGCTTCAGAAAACGTCAGCACATCAGCCCACCACGGTAGGGATGGATTGAATCACGCGCTGGATGTATTCAACCAGCGAAGCAATCATCCACGAGCCGGTGATGGCCAGCGTGGCAAAAGCGGCCAGCAGCTTGGGCACAAACGATAGCGTGGCCTCGTGGATTTGCGTGGCAGCTTGCAAGATGCTCACCACCAAGCCCACGGCCATCACGGTGAGAAGCAGCGGCGCACACACGGTGATGAGCGTCATGAGGCCATCGCGGCCAATGCTCAAAACTTGTTGCGGATCCATGATCGACGTTGTGTGGCGCTAGGTTGCAAAACTGGCAGCCAGCGAACCCAGCAGCAGGTTCCAGCCATCGGCCAGCACAAAGAGCATGAGCTTGAACGGCAGGGCCACCAGCACGGGCGAGAGCATCATCATGCCCAGGCTCATGAGCACGCTGGCCACGATCATGTCGATCACCAAAAACGGGATGAAGATCAAAAAACCGATCTGAAAAGCGCTCTTGAGCTCGCTCGTTACAAAAGCTGGCACAAGCACACGAAACGGCACGGTCTCGGGCGTTTGTTTGCCCTCAAGGCGCGCCAGCTTCACAAACAAGCCGAGATCGGATTGCCGTGTCTGCTTGATCATGAAACCGCGCATCGGCCCCTGTGCACGATCGAGTGCTTCGTCAAACGTGATTTGGTTGGCGGTGTAGGGCTTGTAGGCCTCGTTGTAGACCTTATCGAGCGTGGGCCCCATCACAAACAAGGTGAGAAACAACGACATGCCGATGATCACCTGGTTGGGCGGTGCGGCCTGTGTGCCCAAGGCCTGGCGCATGAGCGATAGCACGATCACGATGCGCGTAAAGCCCGTCATCATCAGCACCACGGCAGGCAAGAAACTCAGCGCCGTAAAAAACAACAGCGTCTGGATGGGCACCGAATAGCTGGTGCCTGCCGGGCCTTGGGCAGTGAGCAGTGGCAGCGATGCACCCGCAGCCTGTTGCGCCCATGCCCCGCCGACGCCCAGCAGCAACAGCCCTGCAGCGGTGCGCAGCAGCAAGCGGCGCACCGTTGTTGCGCCACCCGATGCGGGGGTTGGTGTTGCCAAGGGGATCATGCTTCAGGCCCGCCCTGCGTTTTGCGCAGCAGCGCAGCAAAAGGGCCGGCATGCGGTGTAGCCGCCGGCAAGGGCTGAGCGGGCATTTCGTGCAGCCGGGTGATGCTGCCAGCCGTAACGCCCAGCACGAGCCAGGTGCGCGCATCGCCTTGCCCAACTTCAACCGTTATCACACGCTGCCCCGGCGCCAGCGTCATCGAGGCCACAGGCCGAACGGGTTGCCCCGTGCCCGCCCCCAACGCTGCCCCCAAGGGGGTGCGTTTGATCCACCACAGCGACAGCGGTATCAAAGCGAGGATCGCCAGAAACCACAGCACCGACAGGCCCACGGATGGCATCAGTTTTGTCCTTATTGGATCGAATGGCGTTTACGCGCCCTTGCTGAGGCGACGCATGCGCTCAGAGGGGGTAACGATGTCGGTGAGGCGGATGCCGAGTTTGTCGTTCACCACCACCACCTCGCCTTGCGCAATCAAAAAGCCGTTCACCAGCACATCCATGGGCTCGCCGGCCATGGCATCAAGCTCAACCACCGACCCTTGCGCCAGCTGCAGGATGTGCTTGATGGGGATGCGCGTGCGGCCCAGCTCTACCGTGAGTTGCACGGGGATGTCGAGGATCATGTTGATGTCGTTACCCGGCGCAATCACGTTGCCGGGGGCGAACGACGTAAACGCAGCAGGTGCCACGCTTTGCGCGGGTTCGGCCACTTCGCTGGCGGCTTCGCTCGGGCCGCTTGATGCCTGTTGCTCAAGCGCAGCGGCCCACTCGGCAGCCATGGCATCTTGCTCGGCAGAGCTTTCGGCGGGGGTGTCATCGGACATGGTTATCTCCTAGCCAGCTCATCGACTGGTGATTCAACATCTGATCGATCTTGAGCGCGTATTTGCCGTTTGATGTGCCGTAGTGGCACTCGAATACCGGCACGCCATCAACCTTGGCTTCGATCTGCTGCTCAAGGTCGAGCTCGATAAAGTCGCCGGGTTTAAACGCCAGCAGTTGTTCCACCGTGGCTTGTGCCGTGGCCAGTTCGGCCACCACCTCGACCTCGGCCGACTGAATCTGTTGCGACAACAGCTTTACCCAGCGCCGATCAGGCTCGGCAGAGTCGCCCTGGGTGGTCGAATACAGCACATCGCGAATGGGCTCGAGCGTTGAATACGGAACACAGAAATGCACCGTGCCACTGGCGTCGCCAATCTCTAGCGTGAACGACGTGGCCACCACGATCTCACTGGGCGTGGCGATGTTGGCAAACTGCGGCTGCATCTCTGAGCGCTGGTATTCGAGATCGATGGGATAGATGCCCATCCACGCTTTTTTATATTCTTCGATCACCACCTCAACCAGGCGCAGGATGATGCGCTGCTCGGTGGGCGAAAAATCGCGCCCTTCGATACGGGTGTGAAACTTTCCTGCTCCCCCAAAGAGCGAATCGATCACCGCAAACACCAGCGTGGGCTCGCACACGATCAGGCCCGAGCCGCGCAACGGGCGCACGGTAACGATATTGAAGTTGGTGGGCACCACGATCTCGCGCAAGAAGGCGCTGTACTTTTGCACCTTGATGCCGCTCACCGACACTTCGGGCGATTTGCGGATCAGGTTAAACAGGCCGATGCGGATGTTGCGTGCAAAGCGCTCGTTGATGATCTCGAGCGTGGGCATGCGCCCGCGCACGATGCGCTCTTGGCTCGCGAGGTTGTAATCGCGTATGCCGTCGGCGGGGGCCTCTTCTTCTTCGAGCTTTTGGCTCTCACCGGTGATGCCTTGCAGCAGGGCATCAACTTCGTCTTGAGAGAGGATTTGATTCATCTCGCTTCCTTGCGATACCGCTCAAGAGCAAGGCTTCATTGAATGATGAAGTTCGCGTAGTGCACGTGGGTGATCGGGTTCTCGACGGCTTTCTTTTTCTTTTTCTTCTTTTTTGTTTTGGGTGCATCTTCTTCGGCGGCATGCTCATCGGCAGCCTCTTCAACATCAAGCCCCATGGCCCGCGCAGCGTTGAAGCGAATCTCTTCGGCCATCTTCTCTTTGCCCTCAACCTCGAGCAGCTCTTCAGAGGTTTTGTGCGAGAGGATCAACAGCACCGCATTGCGGATGGCCGGCATGTAGCCCTTGATTTCTTCGGCCACCTTGGCGTCGCTGGCTTCGAGTGTCAGGCCCACTTGCAGATAGCGATCTTGATCTTTGTCGGCCAGGTTGACGGTGAACGGATCAAGCGGCACGAAGGTGGGGGTGCCATGGCTTTCTTTGCCATGGTCTTTCTTTTCGTCTTCGTGCGTTTCTTCAGCCACTTCGGCATCGCCACCTTCTTCGGCAGCTTGCGCGGCGGCTTTTTTCTTGATCATGAACAGCGCGCCGCCAGCGGCCACCGACAGCAGCAGCACCGCTGCCGCGATGATGATGATCAGCTTTTTGGGGCCTTTTTTGGCGGGTGCTGCTTCTGCGGCTTCAGCCGGGGCGCTCGACATGGTTCACTCTCCTTACGGGCTCGCAGCAGCGTGGTTGTTTGCACCACGCCTGACTCTGCGCGCCGTTTCAAGAGAATTATTCGGGCCAGCCCCTCAGGCGAAAAGGACGATAAGGGCCACGAAGGCGGTCGTATTTCTCAGGTATTGGCCAGCCCTGGGCTCAGGCGTAGAGATCGAGCCGGCCTTCGGGATGCCGCAACCACTGGCCAGCAGGGGCCGAGGCATCAAGCAGGGCCGCATCGTGCCCAACCTCGGCAGGCAATGCGGCTCGGCCTGAGGTGAGTGCTGCGTGCCCGGCTTGATCGCGCGAGGCCTGATCGCGCGCCGTTTGTGCAAATTCTTGCGACACACCGCCCCCGGTGAGGGTGAGGCCGGCACTGTCGAGCGCGCTGGCCAGGGCGGGCAGGCTGTCTTGCAAGGCGGCGCGCGTGGCCCCCGAGGCGGCAGCAAAGTCCACCTGGGCTTGTTGCCCATCGAGCACGATGCGGATCGCCACCGGCCCCATTTCAACCGGGTTGAGATTGAGCCGTGCTTCATGCACGCCCCCTACGGCGGATTCGAGTGCGGCCTTGCTCACAAACACCTGCACACGCTCAGCCAGCTCATCGGCAAAGCCTGCTGATCCCACGGGCGTTTGCACCCCCGGCAGATCGCTGGCAGCCACATTGGTGCTGCCCCCGGCAGCGGCCAGCCCACCCAGCCCACCCAGTGCGTTCAGCGCTGCCGCATCGGTGGGCGGTGCCGTTGGTGTCGATACCGTTTGCGCCGACACCATGAGTGCGGCGCCGCCAGCCGTGCCATCGTGGCCATCGCCCAGCATGCGCACGGCAGACAACCCCAGCGCCGTGGCCGAGGCAGCGCCGGCCGCATCCCCTGCCCGGCCTGAGCCGGCCAGTGCAAAAGCCAGGGTGTCACTGCCAGCGTCGTTTCGCTGTCGGCCTTTGAGGGTCTGCCTGCCCTCATCGCGAGCGGATAGCCCGGGCTGCGCACGCCCTGCAGCATCAAGCGCTTGTAGCGTGGCGTCGGCGCCATTGGTGGCGGCCTCTGTGCCATCGTCTGCTGCGCCCGCCGCGCGGTGCAAGGCCGGCTGCTGCGTGCCACCTTGCAGCATGGCCATCCAGGCGTTGAGCGGATCGCTTGCCGAGGCGTCGCCGGTGTGATCGCCGGTGTGATCGCCGGTGTTTTTGGTGGTGGTGCCGTTGCTGGCCGAGCTGCTGGTTGCGCTGTTGGCAGCTGTTGCGGCTGAGGTGTCAGCGTCGTGATCA
Organism: uncultured Aquabacterium sp.; assembly: GCA_964618825.1. Taxonomy (GTDB): domain Bacteria; phylum Pseudomonadota; class Gammaproteobacteria; order Burkholderiales; family Burkholderiaceae_C; genus Aquabacterium. The sequence continues at coordinate 3,635 of CAZUCW010000044.1, read as the reverse complement.
ACCGTGTTGTCGCTGGCGTGTTCGCCTGAGCTGTTGTTGCCACGGGCGTGTGCGGCGGTTTCAGCGCGCTGCGCCTGGACGCCATCTGTTTTGTTTTTTTCGTTTTTGCCAGCCGCCGATGTGCGGGGTTGGGCCTGCGTTTCACGGGTGCGGCTGGCCTCGGGGGTGTGGTGCGTTGCCGCGTGAGGATCAGGCTGCGCACGGCTCGGCGCGGTCGCTTGCTGTTGTAGCAACGTTGCAAAGCTCGATGGGCCTGGGGCCGATGCGCTGGGTGCAGCATCAGCAGCGGAAGCCATCATCGAGGCCGTGTGGGTGGCCAAAGGGCGAACGGTGCTCATGGCGATCTCTCCTGGCACGGGCGTTTTTTCAGTTGAGGGTGTGCGAAAAATCGGTGGGCTCAGCGGTGGGCTCATCAAGGCCAGCGGGGCGCGACGACCCAAAGGCGCCAAGGCTGAGGCCGTGGCCGCTCAGGCGCTGAGGGCGGCGAGCGGCTTGTTCGTCGGTGGCTTTTTGCTCGCGGCGGCTCTCGGCCTGTGCCTGTTCGCGGCGGCGGCGATCAATCAGCTGCCCCACTGCGGCCAAGCGCTGTTCACGCGCTTGCAGCAACTGCCGCGCGGCCTCAAGCGAGTTGCGTGTGCGCTCGATGGCGATGTCTTGCTCAGCAATGGCCTGCGCCAACCGGGCCATGAACTCTTGATAGCAGCGCACGATCTCAACGCTGCTGCCGCTTTGAAACTGCGCCTGCCAACGGGCCACGTATTCGCTACGCCACTGACGCAGCGCCTCGCCCTGATCTTGTGCAGCCTGGGCCGCCTGGCGCATGCGCTCAAAACGCGCCAACGCATCATCGCGTTCGCGTTCGGCCACTTCGAGCAACGAAACAAGGGGTTTGAGGGCTGACATCACCGCTCTCCTTAAACAGACACCAGGTGCCGCAGCTGCTGCACGCTGGCGGCCAGATCCGCCGGGGTGTGCATGTCTTGCTGCAGCAAACTCACCATGCCGGGCTGCAGGCGCACGGCGGCATCCAGCTCGGCATCGTTGCCCGGCGCATAGGCGCCGAGTTGAATCAGATCACGCGCCTTTTGATAGCGCGACCACAACTGCCGCATGCGACGTGCGGCATCGATGTGCTCGGGCGCGGCCACGTTGTGCATCACACGCGATGCTGAGCGCTCGATATCGATGGCCGGAAAATGCCCGCCCTCGGCCAGCTCGCGCGACAACACGATGTGGCCATCAAGAATCGCCCGTGCCGCATCCGCAATCGGGTCTTGCTGATCGTCGCCCTCTGAGAGCACGGTGTAAAACGCGGTGATCGAGCCACGGCCATTGAGGCCATTGCCGCTGCGCTCTACCAGCTGCGGCAGCTTGGCAAAGCAACTCGGCGGATAGCCCTTGGTGGCCGGCGGCTCGCCAATGGCCAGTGCAATCTCGCGCTGCGCCATCGCGTAGCGGGTGAGCGAATCCATCAGCAGCAGCACATGCAGCCCCTGATCGCGAAAGTGCTCAGCCACGGCAGTGGCATAGGTGGCGCCTTGCATGCGCACCAGCGGCGGCGCATCAGCAGGAGCAGCCACCACCACAGAGCGTGCCAGGCCGTCTTCGCCGAGGATGTCTTCGATGAACTCTTTCACTTCGCGGCCCCGCTCGCCGATCAGCCCGACCACGATGACATCGGCTTGCGTATAGCGGGCCATCATGCCCAGCAGCACCGATTTGCCCACGCCCGAGCCGGCAAACAAGCCGATACGCTGGCCACGGCCCACGGTGAGCATGGTGTTGATGGCGCGCACGCCGGTGTCGAGCGGCAAGCGCACCGGATCGCGCTCCATCGCGTTGATCGGTCGGCGCACCAGCGGCTCGCTGCGCACACCCAGAATCGGCCCACGCCGATCGAGCGGCTCGCCATCGGCGCTCACCACACGGCCCAACAAGCCATCACCAATGGGCAAATGGCGCGTGCGGTCTTCGCTGCGCCGCCACGGGTGGTTGGCGCGGCCCAACAGGGGCGGATTGATCGGCAGCGTGCGTGGCACCACACGAGCGCCACTGGCCAGGCCATGCACTTCGCCCGTGGGCATGAGATAGGCGCGATCCCCCGCAAAACCCACCACCTCGGCTACCACGGGCGGCTGCGGATCGAGCGGGTTGTTCATGCTGATTTCGCACACCGCCCCCACGGGCAAACGCAAGCCCGCCGCCTCAAGCACCAGCCCGGCCACACGGATGAGCTTGCCTTGCGATTCGAGCTCAACCGGTGCTGCCGCACAGGCGTCGAGATCGCTCAAAAATTTGTTCCAGCGCGCCATATCAGCGCGTGGGCGCGGTGCCGTGTTCATGCGCGGCCTCCGTCGTGTTCATCACCATGGCGATCACGCTCGCGCGGCCACTCGTCTTCACTGCCCAGCAGGGCTGCTACACGCTTCCAGCGGGCCTCAACACTGGCATCAACCACCGCGATGTCCGACTCGACCACACAACCACCGCGCGTGATGTTTGGATCGGCCAGCAACTTGCCGCCGCGGGCGTGCAAAGACTCTTTGAGCGTGTGCGCCACCACTGCATGATCATCAGGATGCAGCCGCACGCAGATCTGCCGCGCCGAGCTCAACAAGGCAGCCAGCGCCTCTTCGGCCACCGACACGATCAACTCGGGGCGCGTGGATATTTCAGAGCGCACCACCTGCCGCGCCAGCTCAAGCGCCACCCCTGCCAAACGGCCCGACAACTGCTGCTCAAGCGATTCGAGCCGCTCTTGATAATCAACCCCCAACGTCTCAAACTGCGACGACAACTGGCTCGTGAGCTGCGCAGCGTAGGTCTGCTTAAAGTTTTCGAGCGCAGCCAAGCCATCACGGTAGCCATCTTGATAGCCCGCCTGGCGCGCAGCCTTGAGCTCTTCAACAGGATCAACCGGCGGCTTTTGCGGCTCGGCGGCGGCGCGAGTGGGCCGCAGTGGCGCCTTGCCCATGGGTTTGCCCGTTGGCTTGCCTGCTGCGCCGGCGTCGGCCACATCCCCCTCGCTGCCAAAGGCATCGGGGCTCCAGGCGGCAAAAGCGCCCAACTCTTCGCGCGGAATGAACCGCGCATACAAATTGGCTGCCGACGTGCTGCCTGGCGCAGCGGGCGGCACATCATTGAGCGGCTGCTGCGGCGGACGTTTAGACGAACTCATCATCGCCTCCGCCGGCTAGCACGATCTGGCCCTCGTCGGCCAGACGACGCACGATCTTGAGCATCTCTTTTTGCTCCGATTCGACCTCGGACAGCCGCACCGGGCCGCGCGCTTCGAGGTCTTCGCGCAGCGTTTCGGCCGCGCGTGTCGACATGTTTTTGAAAATCTTCTCGCGCAACTCTGGCGTAGCCCCCTTGAGCGCCACGATGAGCGATTCGGATTGCACCTCTTTGAGCAGCGATTGAATGCCCTTGTCGTCGAGCTTGTTCAGATCATCGAAGGTGAACATGTTGTCCATGATCTTCTGGGCCAGATCGCCATCGGCCTCGCGGATGTAATCCAGCACCGATGTTTCGACGCTCGTGCCCATGAGGTTGATGATCTCGGCAGCTGTTTTCACACCGCCCATCGATGCCTTCTTGAGCTTGTCGCCACCGGCGAGCACCTTGCTCATCAC
>CAZUCW010000043.1:0-19970 GCA_964618825.1 uncultured Aquabacterium sp. | reverse complement strand
GCATAAACCTCATCGAGGCGCTTCTTGGCAGCCAGCACGCCGCCGATGCCTTCTTCTACGGCTTCGCGAACGGTTTGCTCGGGGTTGAGCTGGGGCTCTTGGGGCAGATAACCGATTTTGATGCCGGGCATCGGGACGGCTTCGCCCTCGATGTCCTTATCCATGCCGGCCATGATCTTCAAAAAGGTGGATTTGCCGGAGCCGTTCACACCCAGCACGCCGATCTTGGCGCCGGGGAAGAAGCTCAGGGTGATGTCTTTGAGGATTTGGCGTTTCGGGGGAACGATCTTCCCCACGCGGTTCATCGTGAATACATATTGGGCCATGGTGTGCTCTCTCGGCCTGTCGGCCATCTTTTTCGGCAAAACCGACAGCTTAAGGCATCCCCCGCCAGAGGGCTTGAATGCCGGTGCTGCAGCGCCTGTTCGCGTCAGGGCAGGGTGATGTTGACGTAAGCGGTGCGCGCCGGCATCTTGACAATGCCTTGGTAGGCCGACAGCTGCTGGGTCGTTTGTTGCGATAGCGTCCAGCGCAGCCCAAACAGCGCGAGCAGCCCCACCAGTGCCAGCACGCTGCCTACCGCCCATAGCGGGGCCTGGCTCTTGAGCGCATGCGCCACCCGATCCGGCGCGGCCCAGTGCGGCGCAAACCCGACGCGGCGCCCTCTCAGGTGAGCGATTTCATCGCCCAATCGGGCCGTGAGATAGCTCAGTTTCTCGGTGCCTTCGAGCATGTATTTGCCCTGAAAGCCCAGCAGCAGACACAGATGAAAAACTTCGATGGCCTGCAGCCTCACGGCACCTTGCTGGCGTAGCTGCTCAAGGTGGTTAAAGAAGTTCTCGCCCGCGAGCTGTTCGCCAAAGAATTGCAACTGCAGTGGCTTGCGCTCCCAATCGTCGCGCAGGCGTGGCACTGAGGTGAGAACGATCTCGTCGACGAGTGCGCAAAACGCATATTTGGCCAAGTGCAGATCTTCGGGGTGCAGCCCTGTGCGGCCCGATGCGGCACGGTCGAGGCCTTGCAAAAACTCGCGCACCCGCTCGCGAAACAAGGCGGCATCCATCGGCAGGTGTTTGTTCTTGAGCAAAAACACCATGTAAAAGCCGTCGTACATCAAATCAACCAGATGCCCACCCGGCGTATGGTTGGGTGCTGCCGATGTTGGTGCCGCGCTCGAGGCGTTGCCTTGTGGGGTGTAGGACATCACCTGTGTGTCGCCAAAGCCATGGCCAACGCCAGAGTCCGCTCGTGAAGAAGCACTGCGAATCATGAGTTCACTGCCAGCAATTCGAGTTTCAGATCCGGCACACCGGCCGGCGCGTAGATGCTGATGCTTTGAGATTGCAGCATCCGCTCATACAGGGCGCCGCGCGCGTCGAGGCTGAAGTAGTAGGCGCCCGGGCGCACCGGGATCGCCGCCGGCACTTGCTGGGCAGCAATGAGCTTGATGCCAGGCATGGCCGAGAGCACGAGTTTCTCGACATCATCGGGTGCACCGATCTTGAAACGTGCCGGCACCATGTCGACCAACTCAGCTGGGGGCATGCTGGCCGACACCGCGAGATACAAGCCCGTGCCAGCGCCGAGCTGCTCAGAATCGAGCCGTCCGGCATAGTAAGACGGTCGCGTTTCACCCAGGGCGATGGCGAAATAGCGCGTAGATATGACGGTTTCGAGCAGCTCACGAATGATGTGATCAAGCTGCAAAAAACACGGCCCAGGGGCGCCGTGATCGTAGGGCGGCAGATCGGCCAGCGTGAAGTGTTTTGAGAACGTCATGAGCGCACCCGCCAGGCGCAGCAACTCTTGATACAGCCGCTCGGGGTGCAGGCCCGGGTTTTTGAGCAGATGCGACAAGCTGGCATACGCCGAGCTTGCAGTGTGCAGCAGCCAGAACGACGCCACATCGCCCGAGCGAAACTCGATGATGTTTTTTGAGGGCTCGCGGTGCATGCCATAGAGCGCATCAACCTTGGCCTGCATCACATCCATCAAGCGCCGCAGCATCAGGTGCAACATTGGCGACGATTGCAGCGACACACTCGGCGCGATAAAGCGCGCATCCAACTCAAAAGCGCCGGTTGTATTGCGTTTGATGCGTAGCAAAGGCAGCGACGCGGGGTATTGATCAGCCTGCGCCTGCGAGATCAGGTGAGCGGTTTTTTTGAGCAGGGTGATGTCGGCGGGTGCGGCCTGTGTAAACCAATCGCTCGCTTGCTCGCTGGCGTGCTCGTAGCGCACGTCGCTGTGGGTTGATGCAAGGTGGTGGGCTTCGGCAGAGGCTGTCGATGTGGTGGCTGCTCCGGAGGCAGCGTTCGATCCATGCGGGCGTAGAGCAGGCAAAGCCAGATAGATCACGACATCGGCTTGCGTGCCGACAACCGCATCCAGCGCTAGCGCAACGGGCAGTGGATCTTCTGAGGGCGCATTGATCAACTCGCCATCGGGCAATACCGCCTGCAGTTCAAGCAGACGCAACTGCCCCACGGCCAACGCATCCGAGTCGATCTTGAGGCTGCGCACGCCCCAGGCGTAGGGATGGATCGTGCGGCTGATCTGCGCCAAGCGCCACTCGTGATAAGCGTCTTGGCGCTGAAAGTGTTGCGGCCTCAAAAACAGGCCTTCGCCCCAAAGAACCTTTGATGCTGGAATCATATGTGTGTGTATCCCTGAAAGTCTTTTCAATCTTGGGGCGCCGTGCTCGTGCGTGCGCTTCGGGTGTGGCATGCCCCCAGGCCTTGAGCCAATGCGGGCTGCGATGTGCTGTGGGGCTTGCCTCGCACAACGCCCAGCGCACAAGCGTGCGCCGCCAGCGTGATCCCCGAAAGCTGTGCGAGATCGGCGTTGAAAGCGTATTTCCAGTGCTGTGGTGAAGGTTCGCGGTACAGCGCCACGACGCCGAGATAGCTGGCTTCGCGGCTCACCTTCTCGAAGACATCAACCTTTTGCCCTGGCACCAGCAAAATTTCGCGCACCTCGACGAGATCCTCGCCCAAGCGCTGCTTTTCTGTTTCGGGGGTAGCGAAGGTGGCATACGGCGCGCTCAAAAAAGCGTCAGCGCTTTTGAGTCTATAGACGCGCACCACCAACGCCAGCGAGTGTCCCTCATCGTCGGTGTTCAGCGAGGTGCTGGCCGTCAAGACAAACGGAATGCGCCGTGCCGGCAGGGCCACATCCGGCATCGCCGTTTCGGGCTTTTTTATGCCTGTGGCCTCGAACGCCTTGTCCTTCATCGTGCCCAGCGAATCCAAGGCCTTGGTGGTGGTTTCGCACCCGTTCAGTGCCAAGGCTATCGGCAGTGCCCACACAACGGGTCGTATTGACGAAAACATGAGATGAAACGGCACCAATCGCAAGAAGGACGGGATTATCTCGGCGCGGTTGCTGGATCGTTGCTGCACCCACCGCAATGGGTGATCCGCAAGTTGTAACCCCTTGTTTTTGAACGCCCATTTGGGGGGCGGATTGCGAATTGATTTCGGGTCTAATGCGATCCGATTTCGATGCTTGGCCAACACGTTGGGGCGACACTTTTTGTGTCGAGAAGGCGTCGAACGCAGTGTTCAACAACAAAGCAAATTCAGGTGGAATCCTCTCAAGCTCCCTACGCGAAGGCAGGCTGGCGCTCGGCCATTGTTTCGTTCATCACTCCGGCCCTGCTTGCAGCGTGTGCCGCGCCTGCCACTCAGCCCATCACGCCCGAAGCTGCGGCTGCTGATCTCAATACACAAATCGAGCAGGCTCAATCGGCGCGTCAAGCTGGCGATGTGCCCAAGGCTCTTTCGGTTTTGCACGATGCCGCCAAGGCGCATCCAACCAATAAACAGCCCTGGATCAAGCAGGCACAAATCCAGTTTGATGCTGGCAACTACAGCGCAGCGGTGGTCGCTGCCGAAGAAGCCTTGCAGCGCGATGCCAATGATGCGACCGCACTGAGCGTGATCTCGGTCAGCGGCCTTAGGCTTGCAGCCAACTCTTTGCAGCAATTGCGTAAAACCAGTGCAGTGAGCGGCTCGACCCGAGTTGAGGCCGAGGCGCTGGCGCGCACCATCCGCGAGGCGATTGGTGAGGATGTGCTGGTGCCAGCTGCTGCCCCAACCAACACCACCGCCCCGGCCGCAGGCAACCGCAGGCGCTCTGCCAACCTCAATCGCGTTGCAGCGCCGGCCAGCGGTGCCAGCAGTGCTGCGGTGGGCGTATCTGCGAGCGCCCCTGCAGGCTCCGGTGCGGCAAGAGCTTTGGGCGCACAACCTAAACCGGCAGCCTCACCCAGCGCGGGCGGGCGCAACCCGTTCAACGTATTGCAATAAGTTCATTCGATCACGAAAAGGAGGCCCCTATGGCTAAGCGAGACAGTGTGCAAAAGCGTTTGGAGCGTGTTCGCCCACCGCGTGTGCAACTGACCTATGACGTTGAGATCGGCGACGCCATTGAGCAAAAAGAGCTGCCCTTTGTGGTGGGCGTGCTCGGCGATTTCACGGGCCAGCCCAATCCTGATCAGCCCATGCCGCGCCTCAAAGATCGCAAGTTCGTCAACGTCGATCTCGACAACTTCGACGATGTGCTGGCGGGCATGGCGCCGCGCGCAACCTATCGCGTCAAAAACAAAATCAGCCCCGAGGGGGGAGAGTTCGCGGTCAATCTTGAGTTCAAACAGATCGACGATTTCCGCCCTGAGGCGGTTGTTCAGCAGGTTGAACCGTTGCGCAAGCTGCTTGAGGCTCGGCAGCGTTTGTCTGATCTGCGAAACAAACTTGCGGGCAACGAGAAGCTCGAAGACATCCTCGGTGAGGTTTTGAGCAACACCGAAAAACTGCAGCAACTGGGCAGCGAAGCCCAAGACGGCAAGGAGTGATCCCATGAGTGCTCAACTGCAAGGCGGCGCGCAGCCGGTCGTTACCACCACCGATGGTGGGCTGCTTGATCAGATCATCGAGCAGAGCAAAGTGGCCAAAACGACCACTGAGCACGTGCGTGCCAAGGACATCATCAGCGAGTTGGTGCGCGAGGTGTTGCAGGGCACGGTTGTGGTGTCAGACAACCTTTCGGCCACACTCGATGCACGCGTGGCCGAGATCGATCAGCTGATTTCGGCGCAACTCAGCGAGGTGATGCACTCCCCCGATTTTCAAAAGCTCGAATCATCGTGGCGCGGTCTGCACTACCTGTGCAAACACTCGTCGACCAACGAAACGCTCAAGATCAAGGTGCTCAACACCACCAAGAAAGAGCTCGTTAAAGACTTCAAAACAGCCATCGACTTCGATCAATCAGCGCTGTTCAAAAAAGTCTACGAAGAAGAGTTCGGTACTTTCGGTGGCGCCCCGTTTGGCGCGTTGCTTGGCGATTTCGACGTTACGCGTCAGCCCGAAGATATGTATTTCATCGAGCAGATGTCGCATGTTGCAGCCGCAGCGCACGCGCCTTACATCGGCGCCGCATCACCCGAGCTTTTCGGGGTCGAAGACTTTACCGATCTGGGCAAGCCGCGTGATCTTTCGAAAGTGTTCGATACGGTTGAATATGCCAAGTGGAAATCCTTCCGCGATGCTGAAGATTCGCGCTATGTTGGCTTGACGCTGCCGCGCTTTTTGGGCCGTTTGCCCTACAACCCGAAAGATGGCACCACGGTCGAGGGGTTCAATTTCGTCGAAGACGTTGACGGCTCAGATCACAACAAATATTTGTGGGTTAACACGGCTTACGCCTTTGGCGCACGGCTGACGTCGGCCTTCGAGAGTTTTGGCTGGTGTGCAGCGATCCGTGGCGTTGAGGGGGGGGGCTTGGTTGAAGATTTGCCCACCCACACCTTTAAAACCGACGATGGCGAAGTTGCGCTCAAGTGCCCCACCGAAATCTCGATCACTGATCGGCGCGAAAAAGAATTGAGTGATTTGGGCTTCATCCCATTGGTGCACTGCAAAAACACCGATTACGCAGCCTTCTTTGGCGCTCAATCGGCCCAGAAGGCCAAGAAGTTTGATTCGGATGCGGCCAATGCCAACGCTGTGCTTTCAGCGCAGCTGCAGTACATCTTTGCGGTATCGCGCGTGGCGCATTACCTCAAGGCCATGATGCGCGACAAGATTGGCAGCTTTGCTTCGGCAGGCAACGTTGAAGAGTTCTTGAACCGCTGGATTTCGCAATACGTATTGCTTGACGACGGTGCAAGCCAAGAGGCCAAGGCGCAGTTTCCTTTGCGCGAAGCATCGGTCAAGGTCACTGAAGTCGCAGGCAAGCCGGGTACCTACCGGGCTGTCGCGTTTCTGCGGCCGCACTTTCAGCTCGATGAGCTGTCGGTGTCGCTGCGGTTGGTGGCTGAGCTGCCCCAATCGGCCAACGGTTAAGGCTGACAACGGGCGGTGGTTGTTCAGCCGTTTTTTGTGGAGGGCGGGTGCAACCCCCGCATATAACTTCTATCAGGTGAAGGAAAGATGAAAGACATCTACATCCAGTTCAACGGTCGTTACAAGATCGAAGGCGAATCGCACGACAGCGAGCATCCGAAGTGGCTCGAGGTGGGGTCGTGGGCGCACGAGGTTCGTCAACCCAAATCAGCCACGGCTTCGACTTCTGGCGGCCACACCGCCGAGCGTTGCGAACATGGCGATATGGTGTTCACCAAAGATCTCGACCTGACCAGCCCCAAGCTCTGGGAAGCCTGCTCGGCTGGGTATACCTTCGACGAGATCATCATTGACTTCATGCGCGCTGACGGTTCGAAGCGTGTGAAGTATCTGACCATCAAGCTCAAACACGCTCTGATCTCGCGCGTGACGCCCTCCGTGGCAACTGAGGGCTTGCCCACCGAGAGCTTTGCACTGAAGTACGCCGCCATCCAGTGGCAGTATCAGCAGCAGAAGGTTGAAGGCGGTGGTACGTCGGGCAGCAATCAGACGGCCTGGAGCCTGGCGAAGAATACGCCGAGCTACACCATCTAAGGCGCTGTTCGTCGAGCGAGGCCGTGGTTCGCCGCGGCTTCGCTTTTTTTTGCGATTTTTGCGATCCATGACCCGCTTCGAACCTTTTTTGCTTGATCGTTTGCTCGATATGGGCGTTGCGTCGGACGCCAGCGCTGTGCGGGCTTCAGTGAGCATCGAGCAGATCAAGGACAGCGTGGCTCGAGATATCGAGGCTTTGCTGAATACGCGCTGCGGCATGGCAGCCGGAACGATTGAGCCTTTTCGTGAGGCAGCGCGATCAGTGTTGAGTTATGGCTTGATCGATTTTGTTGGGCTGAGCCTTGATAACCCACACGATTGCGATCTGATTTGCCAATCGATCACGCAGGCGATCAGCCGCCATGAGCCACGTTTGCGTTCGGTGCGGGTGAGTATTGAGCGTCGCGAGCATGGCGGCATGGGCCTCAATTTTCATATTCAGGCGTTGCTGGTGGTGAACCCCGCACGCGAGCCAGTGAGTTTTGATGCGGTGCTACAACCGTCTACACAGCAGTATTCGGTGCACAAAAGCCGTCGGGCGACGGCAGGGGCGTGAGCATGGATGAGTTGTTGCCCCACTTCGAGCGTGAGCTGGCTTATTTGCGCGGGCACGCTAAATCATTTGCCGAGCGTTATCCCAAGATTGCCGGTCGGTTGATGTTGCGCGGCGATGTGGCCGAAGATCCACACGTTGAGCGCATGATCGAGTCGTTTGCTCTGTTGGCTGCACGTGTGCACAAGCGGCTCGATGATGATTTTCCGCTGTTCACCGAAACGCTTCTGAGTGTGCTGTATCCGCACTATTTGAGGCCGTTCCCGTCGTGCTCGATTGCGCGTTTTGAGTTGGGGGCTGCCGCCGGGCAGATGACGACATCCTTGCAGATCGAGCGGGGCACGGTGCTGAACACTCGTCCGGTGCGGGGTGTGGTGTGCAAGATGCGCACCACTCAGGATGTGTCGCTGGCGCCGGTGCGGCTTGCTGGGGCAACCTATCGTGGGGCGTTTGCAGCGCCGTCGGGTACGAAGTTGCCGGCGGGGGTGACGTCGATCTTGTCGATCCAGCTCGAGTTGCTGTCGGCGCAAGCACAGTGGTCGGTGTTGGTGAGGCCGGATGGGCAACCACGATTGCGTGTCTATCTCGATGGCGAACCGTCGATGGTGGCGGCTTTGCGCGACACGTTGTGCATGGCCGTGGCCGGGGTGATGGTGCAGGGTGCAGCGGATGCAGCATGGGCGGGGCCCGTGCAGACCTTGCCCGAGCTTGCCGGGTTTGCCGCTGATGAGGCGTTGATTGATTTTGATGAGCGCTCGCACCCCGCTTATCGGCTGTTGACTGAATATTTCGCGTTTGCCGATAAGTTTAATTTTGTGGATATCCCGGTGCCTGTGTCGCCGGGCTCAAGCGCCTGGGTCTCGCGCCAGATCACGGTGCACTTGCTGATCAAGGGGGTGCGGTCGGATTCGGATGTCGCGCGTTTGCTTGATACCGTGCAGGCTTCAAACTTTGCGCTGGGCTGCACTCCGGTGGTGAACCTGTTTCGACAGCCTGCCGATCCGGTGCGCGTTACGCACACGAGTGCAAGTTATCCGGTGTTGGTTGATGGTCGACGTGCTTTTGGCTACGAGGTGTATTCGATCGATAAGGTGTATCGCGTCAGGCAGACGCCGCAAGGTGAATCGGTGGATGAGTTTCGACCGTTCTTTTCTCTGCGGCACGACGACATCCTGGCCGACAACGGGGGGGCGGGCCGCGAGGGTCGGTATTGGCATGCTCAGCGCGATGAAGATGTTGCGCGCCATAGCCCGGGCTACGAAACCGAGTTGTCGATTGTCGATGTGGGGTTTAACCCCGCGCATCCACAAACCGAGACGTTGTCGTTGCAGGTGTCGGCTACCAACCGCGATCTGCCCGAGCATTTGCCGGTGGGGGCGCCGGGGGGTGATCTGTTTCTCGAAGGTGGCAGCGTGGCGCGCGAGATTCGGTTGTTGCGCAAGCCTTCGCATGTGGCACGTTTCGAGCAGGGGCGCGGTGCGTTGTGGAGGCTGATTTCGCATCTGTCGCTCAATCATTTGTCGTTGTCTGGCGGTGGCGGTATCGATGCGCTCAAAGAGATGTTGCGGCTCTACGATGTGTCGCGCAGTGCGAGCAACCGTCGACAGATCGATGGTTTGCTGGGGATTGAGTTCCGCCCGGCCACGGCGTGGTTGCAGGGGCAGCCCTTTCCGACCTTTGTGCGTGGCACTGAGGTGCGGTTGATGCTCGATGTCGAGGGGCTGATCGGTACAGGGCTGCATTTGTTTGCGGCGGTGCTCGATCGTTTCTTCGCTCTGTATGTGCACGCCAATAGCTTTACCCAGCTCACGTTGGTGTCGGCGCGTACGCAAGAAGAAGTCTTGAAATGTCCTCCTCGAAGCGGCGACACGGCACTCGTGTGATCGATGTGCTGCTTGAGCAGCCGCAGCGCTTTGGCTTTTTCCAGGCGGTGCGGCTCATTGAGCGTTGGCTGGATCAGGCAGATGCGTCGCCAGCATCCAGCAGCATGCATCACCGCCACAACGGGGTGGTCGATGCGCGCTTGCGCTTTCGTAACTCGTTGTCGCTGTCGTTTGCTGCCAGCGAGGTCGAAGCTTTGCGCGCTGTGCCTCGCGAATCGGCCACTGCAGGCAGCGAGGCGCTTCAGCCATTCGACCTCAAGGCTATTGATCACCTTGAGCTGACGCCAGCGTTCATGGGCTTGCTGGGCGCCAGCGGCACGCTGCCTTTGCACTACACCGAGATGATCGCGCAACGCGAATCGGTGAAGCGTGATGATTCAGCGCGCGCTTTTCTTGATGTGTTTACGCACCGTGCAGTGTCGCTGTTTTATGCCGCCTGGAAAAAACACCGCCTGCATGTGCAATATGAGGCCGATCAGCACAACCGCTTTTTGCCGTTGGTGTTGGCGCTTTCGGGCTTGGGCCAGCGGGGGTTGCGTGAGCGGCTGGCCGAGGCGCTCGGTGGTGTGCCTGATGAGGCCGTGGCCTATTTTGGCGGTGCAGCGCAACGACGCAACGTTTCGGCGGTGCAGTTGCAGGGCGTGCTGCAGACGTACGCGGGCGTGCCTGTGCGCGTGGATCAGTTTGTCGGGCGTTGGTATGCCTTGCCCGAGCAGGCCTGCACGCGGTTGGGTATGAGCAATGGCGTGCTGGGGCAAAGCGCCATCGCTGGCGAGCGTGTGTGGCAGCGCGATTTGTGTTTGCGCATTGTGCTGGGCCCTCTTGATCGGGCGCACTATCTGCGTTTTTTGCCCGGTGGCGCAGGCGAGCAGGCGCTCAGGCAATGGTTGCTGTTGCTGTGCGGGCCGAGTTTTGAGTATGAGATTCGGCTGCGCCTCAGGCGCGATGCCGTGCAGGGCACAGTGCTGCGCACGGATGCGGCAGGCCCTCGGCTAGGGCAAGACACTTTTTTGCGCACCACACCCGAAACACAAGACCGCGAGGATGTGGTCTACGACCTCGATTTGGTTTGAATTTAATAAAACGCTGTCATCACTATCACCATGAGCAACAACCTCAAAACCCTCATCTCCAAACTCAACGACACCACGCGCCGCGCCGCAGAGCGGGCAGCCAGCATTTGTATGGCGCGTGGGCATTACGAGGTCGACATCGAGCACCTGTTTTTGGCGCTGCTCGAGCAGCCGCAGTGCGATGTGATGCTGCTGTGTCGGCGCAATGGCATTTCGGTTGATGCGCTGCAACACGATCTCGAAACCGAGTTGGCGCAGTTCAAATCGGGCAGTGCACGCACGCCGGTGTTTTCGCCGCATTTGCCCGCTTTGTTTGAGCAGGCGTGGCTGATTGCTTCGCTTGAATCCCACCAGGCTCGCATTCGCAGCGCGCATTTGCTGCTGGCGCTATTGACCGAGCCCGGGCTGAGCCAACTGGCGTATCGCGGCTCAAAGCTGTTTGCGCGCTTCAATCTTGATGAGATCAAGCACAGGTTGTCTGAGCTCACGCAGGGATCGATCGAGGCGGTGGCCGCTTCAGTGACGCAAACCGGCGACGCTGATGCTCAGGGCGATGCGTCGGCGTTGTCTTCGTCTGCCGCGATGCCGTCGGGCAAAACCCCGGCGCTGGATCAGTTCACCACCAACCTCACACAACGTGCGCGCGATGGCAAGGTTGATCCAGTGATTGGGCGTGATACCGAAATCCGCCAGACCATCGATATCCTCATGCGCCGGCGCCAAAACAACCCCATCCTCACCGGCGAGGCGGGCGTGGGCAAAACAGCCGTGGTTGAAGGATTGGCACTGCGCATCGCGCAAGGCGATGTGCCGCCGCCGCTGCAGGGGGTGGAGCTGCATGTGCTCGATATGGGGTTGCTGCAAGCGGGCGCGAGCGTCAAAGGTGAGTTTGAAAACCGGCTCAAGAATGTGATCGACGAAGTTAAAAAGAGCTCGCATCCGATCATTTTGTTTATCGACGAAGCGCACACCATGATCGGTGCGGGCGGGCAGGCCGGGCAGAACGACGCAGCCAACCTGCTCAAGCCAGCGCTGGCTCGCGGCGAGTTGCGCACGGTGGCGGCCACCACCTGGGGCGAATACAAAAAATACTTCGAAAAAGATGCAGCCCTGGCGCGGCGGTTTCAGGTGGTTAAGGTCGAAGAGCCCAGCGAGCCTTTGGCTGCTTCAATGCTGCGTGGCATGGCGCCGCTGATGGAGCAGCACTTCAATGTGCGCGTGTTCGATGAGGCGATCACCGAGGCGGTGCGGCTGTCGGCGCGCTATATCACCGGACGCCAGTTGCCAGACAAGGCCATCAGCGTGCTCGATACGGCGTGCGCCAAAGTAGCGCTGGGGCAAAACGCCACACCAGCGCGCATTGAAGACGCGCGCAAGCAGATCGAGCGCTTGCGTGCCGAAGAGCAGGCGCTGCAGCGTGAAGTGGCGGTGGGCGGGGCGCATGCCGATCGTTTGGCGCAACTGCAGGCCGAGTGCATCGCACTGCAAACCCAGCTCGATGCCGATGCTCAGCGCTGGGCGCGTGAGCAGGCGTTGGTGGCCGAAATCCGCACGCTGCGAGCGCAACTCGAGGCGCATCCTCAACCGCTGCAGCCGGCCACGCCCGCCACCAGCGATGCCACGGCTGAGGCGGTGCCCACCAAGCCGGCCAAATCCAGCAAAAGCCATGCTTCGCGCAAAAAGGCTGCTGCCGATGCGCCGCAGCCTGCGCTCAGCCCCGAGCAGCAGCAATTGCAAAACAAGCTGGCCGAACTGGCCACATTGCAGGGCGAACAGCCGCTCGTGCCGATGCAGGTCGATGGCCATGTGGTGGCCGAGATCGTGGCGGCCTGGACGGGCATTCCTTTGGGCAAGATGGTGAAAGACGAGATCAAGACCGTGCTCAACCTGCAGGCGATGCTCGAAGAGCGGGTGATTGGGCAAGATCACGCACTGTCGGCCATTGCACAACGTGTGCGCACGGCCCGCGCCCAGCTCGAAGATCCGAACAAGCCCAAAGGTGTTTTCCTGTTCGTTGGTCCCAGCGGTGTGGGCAAAACCGAAACCGCGCTTGCGCTGGCCGACATTCTCTACGGCGGCGAGCGCAATCTCATCACCATCAACATGAGCGAATACCAAGAGGCGCATACCGTATCGGGCCTCAAGGGTTCGCCGCCGGGCTATGTGGGGTATGGCGAGGGTGGCGTGTTGACCGAAGCCGTGCGGCGCAAGCCCTACAGCGTGGTGCTGCTCGACGAGGTTGAAAAAGCACATCCCGATGTGCTCGAGATGTTCTTTCAGGTGTTCGATAAGGGCGTGATGGATGATGCCGAGGGGCGCGAAATCGACTTCCGCAACACGCTGATCATTCTCACCAGCAATGTGGGTTCATCGGCCATCATGCAGGCCTGCCTCAACAAGCCCACCGAAGAACGCCCCGACGCTGAAGCATTGGTCGAGTTGCTGCGTCCGGCGCTCTATAAAACGTTCAAGCCGGCGTTTATCGGACGCACCAAGGTCGTGCCGTATTACCCGCTCGACGACGACATGCTTGAGCGCGTGATTCGCCTCAAGCTCGACCGCATCGCTGCGCGCGTGGCGCTCAATCACCAGGCGCAGCTCAACTACGACGATGCGTTGGTCGATGCGGTGCTGTCGCGTTGCACCGAGGTCGATACCGGTGCAAGGGCGGTCGATCACATCCTCAACGGCAGCTTGTTGCCCGAGGTGGCCGAAACGGTGCTTGCACGCATGGCCGAAGGCGCAGCCATCCAGGGCATCAAGGTGTCGGCCAGCAAGAGCGGACAGTTCAAATATCAGGTGGCCTGATCAGGTGGCCTGATCGAGCCTTGCCCGATCACCCCAACGCGCGGATCAGATCTGCGCGTAATTGGCCCCGGCGCGTCGCAAGGCCTGTGCCTGAGCGTGCAGGGCATTGAGCATGCGCGTCGGATCGATATCGATTTGCAAATGTGCCAGCTGGTGCGCGCTCAAAAAACCCTGCACCACGGTGTGATCCATGAATGCCAGCAGCGCGTCGTAGTAGCCCTCAACGTTGAGTAGCCCGAGTGGCTTGTGGTGGTAGCCGAGCTGGCGCCACGTCCACACCTCAAACAACTCTTCAAACGTGCCGATGCCGCCGGGCAGCGCCAAAAACGCATCCGAGCGCTCGGCCATCAGCTGTTTGCGCTCGTGCATCGTGTTCACCACATGCAATTCACTCACGCCGTGGTGGCCCATTTCGTGCTCAACCAAGCTCTGCGGAATCACGCCCACCACACGTCCGCCACGGCTGAGCGCACCATCAGCCACACAACCCATCAGGCCGCGGTGGCCGCCCCCATAAACCAACTGCCAGCCGCGCTCGGCGATCTGCTCGCCAATAAAGCGCGCTGCATCAGCAAAGTGCGGATGAGCGCCCGGGCGCGAGCCGCAATAAACGCAAATCGAAAAAACAGGGGTGGGATGAGGCACGGTGCAGGCTCAGGCGATGCCGCAGTGGGCGGTGGGCCGATCATGCCGGATACATCAGGTCTGTGTGCGTGAACCTGCCCGTGGCACCTCAACCAAGCGCGTGCCGCACAGCACATCGTGCCAAAACTGACGCTGCGGTTGCACGAACGACAGCAACGCGTAGCCGACGATCCACAGCAGCGGCAACGCGAGCATCCGCAGCCCTGAGGAAGTGCCATCAGCAGTTTTGTAGAAATAAGCCAGCCACAGGCCTGGCATAAACCAGATCCAGCAAGCCAGATAACGCAGCACTGCGCGTGCGTGGCTGATGGGTTCGCCAGAAGCCAACACCAGCCGGATGCGCCAGGTTTTCATCGCCAGCGTCTGCCCGCCGTGCGTCCAGAACCACCAAAAATACAGCCCCAGAGACAAAAACATGGCGATCTGCATGCCGTCGTGAGCAAACAGCGCATGCCGCTGTCCGGTTGAAATCGAGTAGATCAGGCCAAAGAGCATCACCACGCCAAACAGCAGCACGCCCTCATAGAGAAACGCGGCCATGCGCAAGCGCAGACGAGGGGTCTGATGATTCATGAAAAACCGTCAAGAGAGGTGATCAAGGATGGCGGGCTGGCTTGCTTGGCGAACCGGGCTGTGCCGCCGATGCCGCAGCGCCGGGCGGCGTCACGCCTTGCGGGCCCTGCTTGGGCAGCAAGGTGGTTGAGTCGACCAAAGATGGTGTGGCTGCCACTTTGGGCAAGCCCGGCTTGAGATGCGGCGCGGGCGTTGGCCGCTTAGAAATCAGCGTGGTGGTTGCACCGGGTTGCGCCTGAACCACGGTGGGCGCCACGGGCTTGAGGGGTGTTTCACCGCGCCGAGGTGGTGTTACCAGATTGGATTTGGGTGAACCATCGCTTTCAGGCGTGCGCTTTTTATCTCGGGACGCTGCCGCCGCATGTTGTTTGGCCAGCGCCTTCTCGGCCAGCTGTCGGCGTTGTTCTTCGGGCAGGCTTTGATAGGCATTCCATTGCGCCTGCTTTTCTTGTGGGCTGATCTGCTTGGCGCGTTGAAAACGCAGCCGCGCCTTGCCCCGCTCGGCAGCAGACATGCGCGCCCATTGCGTCATGCGGGCCTGAACGCGAATGCGTTCCTCGGCATTCATGGCCGGAAAGCGATTGGCCAACGCCAGCCACTTATCCTGGCTCGATCGCTCAAGAAACTGCCAATCGTTGGCCAGCGGCTGCAGTGCTTCACGCTGTCGAGCGCTCAGGGACGACCACTCGATCATGCCCGCTTGAGGTGCTGGGCTGATGATGGCAGCCGGGGTTGGGGCGGCTTTGCCTGCAATCTGAGGTTGGGCGTGCAAGCCGTGCGATGCCACAGCGCTGGCCAGACCACACAGCGCCAACCGCGCCACGCGCCACGCGCCACGCGCATTCAAGGGCATCTCTGCGCCTTCAGCCAGCTCCAACTTGGCCATCAATCGCAATTGCATGAAAACGGCACCTACTCGCGTGATTGGCTGTCGTTCATGAATTCAGCAAAGCCCGGATCGGCATAGGCCTGCGGCGGTAGATCGTCGGCCAGCAAAGCAGCATCGACCTCAGCGGCAGCGTCAATGCGCTCCAGCTCATCAAAATAATGGATCAGCGCCAGGCCCGCCAACAGCACCAGCAAGGGCAACGCAGAGGCGAGTTTTAACCACGCGTGCGACGAGCCATCGCTGCCGCCGCCGAGGGAGCCTGCCGACGTGGCCAGTTCGCCCGGCGCATGAGCAAGAGCAATAGTTGTTTGCGGGCGCGCCGCTTGTTCCACGGCACGCAGCCGGGCAACGCGCAGGCGCTCAGTGATGTCGTGCGGCAACGTGGCCGGGGCCTCGTTCAGCCGCGAGCACACGCGCAGCGCAAAGCGTGCCTCAAGGGCATCAATCTCTGCATCACGAAAAGGTGGGCGGGGCGCATTCACAATTCGATCCCTCGGGTCTTGAGCGCCTTGGCCAGCGTATGAACGGCCCGGGAGCAGTGCGTTTTCACGCTGCCATCAGAGCAACCCATGGCGGTGGCTGTTTCAGATACATCCAGTTCCTCCCAGTAACGCAGCAGGAAGGCTTCGCGTTGACGCGGGGGCAATTTGCTCAATTCTTCTTCGATGGTATGCAGAACCTGCCCCCGTGAGACGGTGTCGGATACGCATTCGGTGCCAATTTTGTCAGCCGACACCAGGGTTTCGAGGATGTCGGCAGTCGAATCGTCGTCTGAAAAAATTTCGAGATCGCTGAAATTTTGCACAACGGCGTTGCGCACCTTTTGGCGTCGAAACCAATCGAGCGTGGCATTTGAGAGGATGCGCTGAAACAGCATCGGCCATTCAGTGGTCGGGCGGTCAGCGTAGCTTTGCGACAGCCGGATCATGGCGTCTTGCACGATATCGAGTGCCGCGTCAGAGTCGCGCACGGCGTAGACGGTGCGTTTGAAAGCGCGGGTTTCAACGCTTTGCAAAAAAGCGTTGAGTTCTTTGTCTGAAGCCAAAGGGTGCGTCGGGTTGCGGCAAAACGGGAGCGATTATCGCATCGGCGTGTAGGCACTTTCGCAAAGCCAGGGCAGGATGCGATAATCGCCGGCTCAATTATTCGTACGATCTGGTCTTGACGTGGCCGCCAACCCGGCGCCATTCGTTGTTGACCGCGCAGGCCCCGAATCCACCTCATGAGGGTGAGCCGCGAGCGATAGCCCAGCAAGCATCGCACATGGCTTCGAGGAGGGACACCGATCGATTTTCGTTAGAGAAATTCGGAAAGGTTCGATATGGACATCTCTGCCGCGGAAGTTAAGCGCGCATCCTCTGCCGAGGCTTCGGCAATCCCCCCCCATGGCTCTCTTGAAGAGATCTCTGGCTCTGAGATTCTGGTTCGCTGCCTTCAGGCCGAAGGCGTGAAATACATCTGGGGCTACCCCGGTGGGGCGGTGCTCTACATTTACGACGCCCTTTACAAACAAGACACCATTGAGCATGTGCTGGTGCGCCACGAGCAGGCGGCGGTGCATGCAGCCGATGGCTACGCTCGCGCCACAGGCGACGTTGGTGTGGCACTGGTGACATCGGGCCCCGGGGTAACGAATGCCGTCACAGGCATTGCCACGGCGTATATGGATTCCATCCCGATGGTGGTGATCACGGGGCAGGTGCCCACGCACGCCATTGGCCTGGATGCTTTCCAAGAGTGCGACACCGTGGGCATCACGCGCCCGATCGTCAAACACAACATCCTCGTTAAGGATGTGCGCGATCTGGCAACGGCCATGAAAAAGGCCTTCCACATCGCCCGCACGGGTCGCCCCGGCCCCGTGGTGGTGGATATTCCCAAAGATGTGTCGGTTAAAACGGCACCGTTTGAATATCCGGCTTCGATCGAGATGCGCTCGTATAACCCGGTGCGCAAGGGCCATGGCGGGCAGATTCGCAAGGCGCTGCAATTGCTGCTGCAGGCCAAGCGCCCCTACATCTACACCGGTGGTGGTGTGATTCTGGGCAATGCCTCAACCGAATTGCGTGAGCTGGCCGATTTGTTGGGTTTCCCGTGCACCCACACGCTGATGGGGCTGGGCGGTATCCCGGCAACCGATCCCAAGTTTTTGGGTATGTTGGGCATGCATGGCACCTTTGAGGCCAACATGACGATGCAGCATGCTGATGTGGTGCTGGCCGTGGGCGCGCGCTTCGACGATCGCGTGATCGGCAACCCGAAACACTTCGCACAAGTTGAGCGCAAGATCATTCACATCGATATCGATCCGTCGAGCATCTCTAAGCGCGTCAAGGTCGACATTCCCATCGTGGGCGATGTGAAAGATGTGCTGCAAGAGTTGATCGCCCATCTCAAAGAAAATCAGGCGCGTCCGGATGCGCAGGCGCTGGCATCGTGGTGGGGACAAATCAACGAGTGGCGCAAACGCGAGTGCCTCAAATATAAAAATTCTGATGACGTCATCAAGCCGCAATTCGTGGTCGAAAAGCTCTGGGAGCTTACTCGCGGCTCCGACACCTACATCACATCAGATGTCGGCCAGCACCAGATGTTCGCTGCCCAGTTTTATCGCTTTGATGAGCCGCGTCGCTGGATCAACTCGGGTGGCCTCGGCACGATGGGCGTGGGCCTGCCGTATGCGATGGGCATCAAGCTCGCCAAGCCTGAATCGGATGTGTTTTGCATCACGGGCGAAGGCTCGATCCAGATGTGTATTCAAGAGCTCTCGACCTGCCAGCAGTATCAAACGCCGGTCAAGATCCTGAGCCTCAACAATCGCTATCTGGGCATGGTGCGACAGTGGCAGCAGCTCGAATACAGCAGCCGTTACTCACACAGCTACATGGATGCGCTGCCCGATTTCGTCAAGCTGGCTGAGGCTTATGGCCATGTGGGCCTGCTGGTTGAGCGCCCTGCAGATGTTGAAGGCGCACTGCGCGAAGCCATCAAGCTCAAGGATCGCACGGTGTTCCTCGATATCCGCACCGATCCGACCGAGAACGTCTGGCCGATGGTGCGCGCTGGCAAGGGCATCACCGAGATGCTGCTGGGCTCGGAGGAGCTGTGATCGCGGGCTGTTCGCGTTGCTGCAAGGGGCAGATGCTTGCCGGCATCTGCTCAGGACGCAGAGCATCGTGCTGCACGCATCGGGCTTCGATTGCCACTGAAAAACCTCATTCTTGAACTGAAAGACGTGGCCAAGGGCGCGCGGTTACCGTCGCGTCGTCTGAAGAGCGCGTGATTCCGACATGAAACACATCATCGCTGTATTGCTCGAAAACGAACCCGGTGCGCTGTCGCGCGTGGTGGGCCTGTTTTCGGCGCGGGGCTACAACATCGAAAGCCTGACAGTGGCGCCGACCGAAGACGCATCGCTGTCGCGCATGACCGTCGTTACCAGCGGCTCCGACGAAGTGATTGAGCAAATCACCAAACACCTCAATCGCCTCATTGAAGTGATCAAGGTGGTTGATTTGAGCGAAGGCGCCTACACCGAACGCGAGCTGATGCTCATCAAGGTGCGCGCCGTCGGCAAAGAGCGCGAAGAGATGAAGCGCATGGCCGATATCTTCCGTGGGCGCATCATCGACGTTACCGAAAAAACCTACACCATCGAACTCACTGGCGATGCATCGAAGCTCGACGCTTTTATCGAGGCGATCGATCGCTCTGCCATTCTAGAAACCGTGCGCACGGGCGCCAGCGGCATCGGCCGTGGCGAGCGCATTTTGCGTGTCTGAGCCACGCCTAACCTCAAGCACGCCCACTGGCATTTGCTTCGACTTGACTGGAGACCACCCATGAATGTTTATTACGACAAAGACGCTGACCTGAGCCTTATCAAGGGCAAGAACGTCACCATCATCGGCTACGGCTCGCAAGGCCACGCCCATGCCCAGAACCTCAATGACAGTGGCGTGAAGGTCACCGTGGGGCTGCGCAAGGGGGGCGCGTCCTGGGGCAAGGCTGAAGGTGCCGGGCTGAAAGTGGCCGAGATTGCCGACGCTGTGAAAGCTGCCGATGTGGTGATGATCCTGCTGCCCGATGAGCAGATCGCCACCGTCTACAAAAATGAGGTTGAGCCCAATATCAAGCCGGGCGCGTCGCTGGTGTTTGCGCATGGCTTCAATGTGCACTACGGCCAGGTGCAGCCACGTGCTGATCTCGATGTCTGGATGGTCGCCCCGAAGGCGCCTGGCCACACGGTGCGCGGCACCTATCGCCAAGGTGGCGGCGTGCCTCACCTGATCGCCGTCTATCAAGACAAAACCGGCAAGGCCCGTGATCTGGCGTTGAGCTACGCTGCGGCCAACGGTGGCGGCAAGGCCGGCATCATCGAAACCAACTTCCGCGAAGAAACCGAAACCGACCTGTTCGGCGAGCAAGCCGTGCTGTGCGGTGGCACTGTCGAGCTGATCAAGGCAGGTTTCGAAACCCTGGTGGAAGCTGGCTACGCACCCGAGATGGCCTACTTCGAGTGCTTGCACGAGCTGAAGTTGATCGTCGATCTGATCTATGAAGGCGGCATCGCCAACATGAACTACTCGATCTCGAACAACGCCG
>CAZUCW010000042.1:0-20033 GCA_964618825.1 uncultured Aquabacterium sp. | reverse complement strand
CTGCAATACCCCGAGCGCGTGCGCCACTGCCTGGCCATTGCCACGGCGCCCAACCTCACCGCCGAAAACATCGCCTTCAACGAAGTAGCGCGCCGCGCCATCGTTACCGATCCCGACTTTCACGGCGGCCACTTCTACGCCCACGGCGTGGTGCCCAAGCGCGGCCTGCGCATCGCCCGCATGATCGGCCACATCACGTATTTGAGCGACGACGTGATGAACGAAAAATTCGGCCGCAGCCTCAAACCCGCCGTGGCCGCATCCACGCCATCCGCATCCACTCAAACAACCACGGCCCCCGCCAGCAGCGCCGCGCCCGATCTGCGCGATTACCTCTACAGCACGCAAGACATCGAGTTTCAGATCGAGAGCTATCTGCGCTATCAGGGCGACAAGTTCAGCGAATACTTCGACGCCAACACCTATCTGCTCATCACCCGCGCGCTCGATTACTTCGATCCAGCCAAAGCCTTCGGGGGGGATCTGAGCGCCGCGCTGGCCCGCGCCACGGCGAAATTTCTGGTGGTGAGCTTCACAACCGATTGGCGCTTTTCGCCCGCACGCTCGCGCGAAATCGTCAAGGCACTGGTCGACAACCAGCGCAGCGTGAGCTACGCCGAAATCGATGCGCCACATGGCCACGACGCGTTTTTGCTCGACGACCCGCGCTACCACGGTGTGGTGCGCGCCTATCTTGAGCGTGTAGCGCAAGAGGTAAACGCATGAGCCTGCACACCGACATCGAACGCATTGCCGAACTCGTGCCCCCCGGTGCGCGCGTGCTTGATCTTGGCTGTGGCGACGGCAGCATGCTCGCCCACCTGATGCACACCCGCGGCTGCAGTGGCTACGGCATCGAGCTCGACGACACCAAGGTGCTGGCCTGCGTGCAGCGCGGCGTGAGCGTGATCCAGCGCAACCTCGAAGAAGGCCTGAGCCTGTTTGAAGACAACAGCTTCGATGTGGTGCTGCAACTCGACACCCTGCAACACCTGCGCAACACCGAGGCCATGCTGCGCGAAACCGCCCGTGTGGGACGCCTGGGCATCGTGAGCTTTCCGAACTTCGCGCACTGGCCCAACCGCCTGAGTGTGCTCAAAGGCCGCATGCCCGTAACGCGGCGGCTGCCGTATCAGTGGTTCAACACACCCAACATCCGCGTGGGCACGTTCACCGATTTCGAAGTGCTGGCACGCAGCAGCGGCCTGCGCCTGCTTGAATCCTTCGGCCTGCACAACGGCCAGCTCGTGCGCCGCTGGCCCAATTTGCTGGGCAGCACGGCGGTATTCAAGTTTGAGCGGGGATGAGCCCCACCCCCCGCACACGAGGCATTGACGGATTCCCCCTCTGCTTTCTACATTGACGAAATTCAAAACGAATTGCTTCGGGCCTACTGCCCGGCGCCCCGCTCACGCTTCCCAGGAAGGACGCCCCATGCTGACACTCAAGCCCCTCGCACGCACCGCTCTGGCCACCCTCGCTGCCAGCCTGCTGGCCGGCGCTGCGCACGCCGATATCCTCTACAGTTTCAATACCGGCACACAAGGCTGGACGGCTTACGACGGCGGCGCCATCACCTGGGCGCCGATCGGCGGCAACACTGGCGGCTGGCTCACCATGGTAGACACCACGGGTGGCGACATGCGGGCCGTACTGCCCAGCACCAGCCTGGGCGATTGGTCGTCTTATCTGGGTGGCACGCTGTCGTTCGATGCCCGCAACGTCAGCGGCGACACCACCGACTACGCTGCGTTTGGCACGGTCGAGATCATGGGCTCGGCTGGATCGCTCGTTCTCGACATCGTGCCGGGTGCCGAGCCTGCCAGCACCACCGTTTTGGGCCCCTGGCACAGCTACACCACCACCCTGAGCACGGCGGTGTGGGGCGCCAATCTGGCCAACGTGCTGCAAAACGTTACCGGTGTGCGGGTAACGCTCGAGTTTCACAACGGCATCACCGAGAGCGCCGGTTTCGATAACTTTGCCGTCACCAGCGTGCCCGAACCCAGCAGCGCCATGCTGTTGCTGGCCGGTGTGGCTGGCCTGATCTGGGTGGCTGCCCGCCGCCGCCAGCGCGGCTGATCTGGGCGCGTCAAGCCTCAGGGCCGCTCAAACAGCACCGACGGCCCCACTTCGGCCACGCGGCGCACGCCGCACAGGGCCAGGCTCACATCGAGTTCACGGCGGATGATGGCCAGCGCGTGGTGCGCGCCTGCTTCGCCCGCCGCAGCCAAGCCGTAGAGCGGCGCACGGCCCAGCAGCACGCCACGCGCACCCAGCGCGAGGGCTTTGAGCACATCGGCCCCTGAGCGCACACCGCCATCAAACAACACGTCGGCATCGCTGCCCACGGCCTGCACAATGGGCCGCAGTGCACGAATGCTCGAGGGGGCGCCATCGAGCTGGCGCCCGCCGTGGTTAGACACGATCACCGCATCGGCCCCGGCGCGCACGGCGCGCTGCGCGTCGTCGGGGTCGATCAGCCCCTTAACGACGAGCTTGCCGGGCCATTGCGCGCGAATCCAATCGAGATCGGCCCAGCTCATGGTGGGATCGAGCTGATCGGCGATCCAGGCGCTGGTGGTGGCCACGCTGGGGCGGCGTCCACCCTCGCTCACGTAGCGCTCGAGCGTGCCAAAGCTGCGATGCGGCGAGGCCAGCCGGTGCAGCAGCCAGCCGGGCTTGCGGATGAAGTCGATCACGTTGGGCAGATTGAGCAGGCGAGGACGCAGCGTCATGCCGTTGCGCTCATCGCGCAGCCGTGGCGCCTGCACGGCCAGATCCACCGTGAGCATGAGCACGGGGCACTGCGCCGCCCGGGCTCGCTCGATGAGCGAGCGCACCACGCCGCGATCGCGCATCACGTAGAGCTGAAACCAAAACGGCTGACGCACGGCGGCACGCACGGCTTCGATCGAGCAGATCGATACGGTGCTGAGCGTGAACGGCACGCCCGCCGCCTCAGCCGCACGCGCGAGGTGAATTTCGCCATCGGCGCGAATCAGCCCGGCCAGCCCGGTGGGGGCAATGGCCACGGGCAGGGTGCTGGCCTGGCCCAGCAACGTGGTAGCCAGATCGCGCTGGCCAACGCCAGCAAGGGCGCGCGGGCGCAGGGTGAGCGCCTCAAGATCGCGGCGGTTGGCGCGCAGCGTGAGTTCATCAAACGAGCCGCTGTCGAGATAGCCAAAAAAGGGGCGCGGTGTGCGGCGCTGGGCCTGCTGGCGCAGATCGTCGATGCTGACGATGCGTCGATCCACGCTCAGGCCCCGCCGCCAATGTGGCGCGCTGCGGCTCGGGCCGTGAGGATGCAGCTCGACAAAAACGTGCCCTCGAGCGAGCCCCGCCCGTTGCTGCCACCGCCGCCAAAGCCCGCCGCCTCGCCAGTGGCATACAGGCCCGACACGGGCGCACCGTTGTCGCCCAGCACGCGGCTGTGCAGATCGGTCTGGATGCCGCCGGTGGATTTGCGCGTGAGGATCTGGCAGCGGATGGCGATGAGCGGGCCGGCGTCGGGGTCGTCGATGGGCTGAAAGTTGCAGGTGCGCAGCCGATCACCCGTCCACTGGCGCAGCTGCGCGATGCGGCGCAGTTGATCGTCGTTGTGAAAACGTTTGCCACGACGCATCTGGGCATCGTAGGGGTGGATGTGGCGGGCCAGGGTGTCGGGCTGCACCCAATCGTTACCGGCCAGCGCGTTCATGCGCGCGGCCAGCTCGGGCAGCGTCGGGGCTTGCACAACATCCGGACAGCGCTGCAGCAGTTCATCAACCAGCGCGCGGTTGCCGCGCAGCATCTGCAGCGCAAATGCCAGCCAGCGTCGATCACGGATCAGCGGGTTGTGCTCGGCGCCCGAGGCGGCCAGCTCGCGCTCGGCGATGCGTCGGTTGAGGATTTGCCACGTATAGGGCCAGCGGCTGCGCGAGATTTGCGCCACCAGCTCGCGCGTATCAAAGGCGGTGATGAACGGCACCGGGCCGATGCGCTCGCCGCGCGGGTCCATCCACAACGCTGTTTTGGCCGGGATCAGGCTCAGGCCGTGTCCCTCAAACTGCGGATTGGGATGGCGCACACCGGCGGCGTAGTTCCACATCTGATCGAGGTGCGTTACCTGCCCGCCAACGCGGCCCACGGCGTCGTGCATGGCGCCATCCGAATAAGGATGCGAGCCATTGAGCAGCAACGCCGGCGCGGCTTCAGAGCCGCCCCACTCACTCGGCCAGTGCTGGCGCACGCGGGCCAGATCGCCCGTGATACCGCCGGCGGCGATCACCACCTGCGGCGCCTCAAAGGCAAAGCCTTCGCCATTGGATTCGAGCACGCCTTCGCACCCCACCACAGCGCCATCACGCCGCCGCAGCTCGGTAACGCGGTGCCCCAGCGCCAAATGCAAACGGCTGCGCTGCGGGTGCATGCACAGCGCCTGAATCACCGTGAGCGTCATGTGCCGCGAGGTGCCCCACAGCAGGTGATAGCGCGGCAGCGAGTTGCCGGGCTTGAACAACCCGCGCTCAACCCACTGCACGGCCGGCACAAAGCGCAGCCCCATGCCGCGCAACCACTCATACACCTCGGGCACGCAGCGCGAAACGTAATGCTCGGCCCAGCGGCGTGGCCACAGATCGTTGGCACCAAACTCGGCAAAACTCAACCAATCGGATAAGGCCAGCTCGACACTGTCGCGTATGCCCGCGCGGCGCTGCAGCGGGGTGTCAACCAGCGCCATGCCACCAAACGCATGCATGGCCAGCCCGCCCACATGCGCTGGCCCGCCGCGCTCGACCACACACACGCGCTGGCCGCGATCGAGCAGCTCAAGCGCTGTCACCAGCCCGGCCAGCCCGGCACCGATGATGAGGGTATCGACCTGCCGGGGCGGCGGTGTCTGGGCCGATGAAGCGGCCAGCGAAAGAATTTGAGGATCGGTCATGAGGATGGCTCTGTGGGCTGAAAAAGAAAGCGGCTGCAGTCTCGCCGCGCGGCAGCGCCCGAGTCTGTCAAGGCTGCGACAAACCCCGCTGCGGGCAGAGTCAGGATTACCCGAAGTGCACGCCTTTGCCGAAGTGCGCACCACAGCATCCCCCCACCCCCCAAAAGGCCGTGCTTGTGGCGCCATTTCTTCACGCCAGTGTGTGGCAACCCGACAGCCGGTCGCTCAGGTTGTCGTCGATTTGCGCCGAAGACCCACCGACACGGGTGCGCCATCCGTGTGCCTGCGGCGGGATCTGCCGCAACCGGTTGTTCACCGCGCCATCGGAGAGCGTTCCTATGCACCGCAAGCCGCACATCCTCGTTGTCGACGACGACGATCTCACCCGCGAGATGCTCTCGGCGTCGCTGGCCGAAGCGTGCGAGGTGACCGCCGTGGGCGGTGGCCGCGAGGCACTGCAGCAGCTGGGCACCACACCGCCCGATCTGGTGCTGCTTGATGTGGATATGCCCGAGATGAACGGCTACGCCACCTGCGAGGCGCTGCTCACGCAGCCCGGCGCACAAGATCTGCCGGTGATTTTTTTGTCGGCCTGCCTGACGCTCGATGAGCGGCTGCGCGGCTATCAGGCCGGCGCGGTCGACTATCTCACCAAGCCGTTTGATGTGTCTGAGCTGCAGGCCAAGATCAAGCTGGCCATCGCCCAGCGCGATAAAAACCGTGAGCTCAACGCCCAGCTCGAAGATGTGATGAACGCGGCCATGACTTCGGCCGATATGTATGGCGAAGTGGGCGTGGTGCTTGAGTTTCAGCGCCAACTCAGCGGCTGCTACAGCTATGCCGAGATCGCACGCGCGGTGTTTGATGCGCTTGAGCGCTGCCGATTCGAGGGCAGCTTGCGCCTCAATGGACGCCAGGGCGTGCTGTCGATGACGGGGCCGCTCGAATGCAGCGCGCTCGAAAATTCGCTGCTCGATCACATCGAAAAACTCAAGGGCGCCAGCATTCAACCTGTGGGCGGCCACACGGCCTTTAACTACGGGCAGGCGTTGCTGCTGGTGCGCAATTTGCCGATGGGCGAAGCGGCGCAGCACTGCTCACCCGATGATGCCGACCGCTTCGGGCGCGCGCGCGACAACGTGGCCCTGCTCGTTGAAGGCGCCCTGGGCCGCATCCGCTCGCTCGACATCGAAACCAAAAACGCCAGCCTCGAGAACCACGCCAAGCTCGTCAAGCTCACACGCGAGGCGCTCATCGATATCTCGGCTCAACAACACGCCACGCGCATCCAGATCAGCACGGTGTTTCAGCACATGCGCGAAGAAATCGAGCACGCCTTCATCCATCTGGGATTGAGCGAAACGCAAGAAGACCTGGTTACCGACACGCTGGCGCGACACACCGAGGCGGTGATGAAGGTGTTTGATCAGAGCCAGCACATTGAGCAGCATCTCAAGCACCTGATCGGCAGGCTCGGCGAATCGGGTTGACAGCCGCGCACACGGCTCGAACATGCACGATCCGCACGTCACCCTGCACGATCTGCGCGAGCAGATCGACCGCACGATTTTTCGCACGCTCAACATCGTGATGTTGATGGCGGCAGTGGGTGGCATCACGCTGTTTGTGGGCATCGGCCTGCTTCATGAGCCGGGCTCGGCGGCCAGCCAGGCACGCATGGCCGGCGGGGTGGTGCTGTCGATGTTTGCGCTGGCATCGATCGGGCTGGGGCGGTTGTATGGCCCGCGCGTGGCCACAGCTGTGTTCAGCATCTGCACCATCATCGTGATTTACACCACCAGCATCGTGGTGGGCACGGGGGTGTCGTCATCCAGCGTATCGATACCGTCGGCCATCATTTTGATCATGGGGCTGCTGCTGGGGCCACGCGCTGCGCTGGCCACTGCAGCGCTGGCAATCGTGGGCGTGGTGGGCATGCTGCTGGCAGAAGCCCTGGGGTTGATCTCGGGCATGACGCCGCACAACCTGCCACCGCCCGTTACCTATGCCGTGGTGAATGTGATCGTGTTTGCGGCGATTGCTTTCACCATCTATCGCTACAGCCGCATGTTCAATGAGGCCATGCGCTCAATCGAGCGCTCGCGCGTGGCGCTGGAGCACGAGGTAGAGGCGCACAGCGAGGTTGAACATCAACTGCGCGAGAGCAAGCAGCGCCTGACAACACTGCTCGACAACGCGCCGCTGGCGGTGCTGATTTTTGAGTGCGGCAGCGGGCGGCTGCACTATGCCAACCAGAATGCGCTGTTTGAACACGGCGCCAACGACCCCGCCGAGTTGTTTGCACATCATTTGTTTTCGGGAGAGTCGTACACCTTTCCGGAGCTGCTCAAAACGGTGCGCCAAACGCGCGATCGCGGCCCGCGCCGCTTGATGTGGCGCAGCCAGCACCGCAGCGGCAAACAAATCTGGTGGCAGATGAAGTTTGATCTGCTGATGATCGATGGCATCAACCATGTGATGGCGTTTGGCCACAACATCACCGCGCGGCTCGAAGCCGAGCAGGCGCTGTATCAACATCACGCGCGGCTCGAAGAGCAGGTGCGCGAGCGCACGGCCGAGTTGGCTGCAGCCAAAAACGAGGCTGAGAGGCTGTCGCAAGTTAAAAGCGAGTTTCTGGCCAACATGAGCCACGAGATCCGCACCCCGCTCAATGGCGTGCTGGGTATGGCACAGCTGGGCGCACACAAAAGCGCCAACGACCCCACGCTGCATGCTGTGTTCGACAAGATCAACGGCTGCGGGCAGCATTTGCTGCGGTTGATCAACGACATCCTCGATTCGTCAAAACTCGATGCGGGCATGCTCACGATCGAGTCTGCTGCGCTGCGCCCACGCCAACTGGCCGAAGACACGGTGAACCTGCTGATCGAACGCGCCACTGATAAAGGGCTGCGGCTGCATCTGCGCAACACCTGCGCCGATGTGCCCGAGTGGATCATGGGCGACGCGCTGCGCATCAATCAGGTGCTGCTCAATCTGGTGAGCAACGCGATCAAGTTCACCGAGCACGGCAGCGTCACCCTCACGCTGAGCCCAGGCGAGGGGCAACTCATCTACACCGTGAGCGACACCGGCATCGGCATGGATGAGGCTGCGCTGTCGCGCATATTCAATCCCTTTGAGCAGGCCGATGGCTCAACCACCCGACGCTTTGGCGGCACGGGCCTGGGCCTGAGCATCAGCCGGCAATTGGCACGCTTGATGGGCGGCGACATCACCGTGCACAGCACCCCGGGCGAGGGCTCGACCTTTGTGTTTACGCTGCCACTGATCGAGGCCCATAGCCCCGCCCCCGAGGCGGCCACAAGCATGCTGCAAACCATTGGCCACGCCCGGCTGCGCGGCCTGCGTGTGCTGGTGGCCGACGATGTGGATATCAACCGCGAGATTCTCGAAGGCCTGCTCACGCTCGAGGGCGCCAGCGTGGTGAGCGCCCGCGATGGGCAAGAGGCCGTCGAGCAGTTGCAGGCCGCCGGCACAATGGCTTTTGATGTGGTGTTGATGGATGTGCAAATGCCCGTGATGGATGGCCTCGAGGCCACGCGCCGCATCAAGACACTGGCCCCCGATCTGCCCGTGATCGCGCTCACCGCGCACGCCCTGGCCGAAGAGCGCCGACGCTGCCTGGATGCCGGCATGTGTGAGCATGTGTCCAAGCCCTTCGAGCCGCATCAGGTGCTTGCTGCGGTGTTGCGCCACACCGCACCCGCGCGATCTGGAGCCCCAGAGGCCCCAGCAACCACTGCAGCAGCCAATGAGGCAGCCGCTGCCACGCCGGCGGCCACCCTGCCCACCCTCGATGGCATCGATTTGCATGGCGCGCTCTCGCGCTGCGGCGGTCAGTTGCCTTTGCTGCGCAAACTCGCCCAGCGCTTTGCCCAGGCTCAAGCCGATTTTGTGGCCCGTATCGACGCGCTGTTGGGTGCCAACCGCGAAGAAGCCCGCCGCGCCGCGCACACGCTCAAAGGCACCGCTGCCAATTTGGGCGCCACGGCACTCTCAAGCCGCGCAGCCGCCCTCGAAGCGGCGCTGCGCGATGCCGCCGACGATGCCGCCATCCACCACGCCCTCGATGCGCTGCAGGCCGAGTTGCACCCCACGCTCACGCGGCTGGGGCAGTGGGCAACGCAAGGCTGAGGTGGTGGCAGGTTGCGCGGCGCCCGATC
Source organism: uncultured Aquabacterium sp. (assembly GCA_964618825.1). Lineage (GTDB taxonomy): Bacteria > Pseudomonadota > Gammaproteobacteria > Burkholderiales > Burkholderiaceae_C > Aquabacterium. The sequence continues at coordinate 10,919 of CAZUCW010000042.1, read as the reverse complement.
TCGGGCTCAGGGGGCAAACACCACCTTCACCGTTTTATCGAGCGCAGCCTTGTCGATCACACCGATGCCGTTGGGTTTGTCTGTCACCCATTTTTTAACTTCGGCGGCATCTTTGAGCTCGCGAGGCACCCCGCCCAGCCCGGTAAACACCAGCCGCGCCCAGATGGCCCGCGCTTGCGAATCTGAGCGCTCGAGCACGGTCGATAAAAATTCGTCTTTCACGGGCCCAGACGCGATCAGGCACGTAACCACCGGCTCGCCACCGGGCAAAGATTTCTGCCGCCCCAAATAGATCTCAACCACCTGCTGCTTGCTCAATGGCCCGATCAGGCTGTTGGCACCTGCCACGATCACCACATCGGCATGCGCCGCGTGAGCCAAGCACAGCAGGCCAACAAGCCACCCGCTGCGCAGCCAGCGTGTTGTCAAGATCATGTTTTGCGACCTCAAAAAATGAAATCAAGCGTGAGCGTCATCAGGCTGACGCGTCCCTTGTCGCCCTCAAACGCGGTCGCCTGCGTTGTGTCGGGGTAGTTGATGACGACACCGCTGCCATGGCGTGGGTAATACGCCTTGTAGCGGTTGTATTCGAGTTTCAGATCGAGCTTGGGGGCGATATCCCAACGCACGCCCAGCGCCAGCTCAGATCGGGTGGCCTCGCCAAAAATCTTGCGTCCGTTGAGCATGGCCAGCGTGCTTTGCACCTGCACGGGCGCCCCCGCAGCGGCCTGCAGATCAACCGTGTCGTAGTTTTTGAGCTTGCCCACGCGCACATACGGCGTCCAGCTGCCGAGGCGTTGCGCGGCCTGCACATACCAGCCGTAGGTGTCGGGCGCGGTGAGCGAGCTGCCCAAACGGTTGACGATTTCGGCCTGCACCTGGTAGTTGCTGGGCTCCCAGGCCAGACCGTAGCTCAGCGTTTTCAACGAAAAATTGTCGAGCGGCGCATCACGCTCGAGCGTGGCAGCGCAGTTGGCGCAATACGGCAGCGTGCGGATGTCGTTGTACAGCGCCCGAAAAGGCGCCGTCATGGCCACCCGCACCCGATCAAACTGGGTGACGCCGGTGCGGGCCGTCCAGTTGCCGTGCGTGGCCTTGATCGCGCCGCCATAGATTCGGTTGGCCGTGAAGCGGCCCGACGAATTGGCCACCGACGAGCGGCCATACAGCCCGCTGAAGTTCAGCAGCGTCGGCCCGAAGCGGGCATCCCAGCTCAATGCGGCGCCATCCAGATGAGTGATCGGGTTGAGCTGATACACCGTCTGTGGCGGACGCACCGCTATCTGCGCGTAGCCGAGGTTGCGGGTGTCCGACATCATGAACAGCGGTGCCACCACGCGGCCCACTTTGAGGTTGATCTCGGGCGAGGCATCCCACCCCACATAGGCCCACTCGGTGAGCGGGCGCCACGAGCCATCGTAGGTGGTGGCGTCGATTTTTTTGTGCGACACCAGTTGCACCACCCCTTTGATCGGGCCATTGGGGTGGATCGTGCCTTGCATGGCCAGCAGGGTGTCGCCATCAAAACGCAGATCGCCCTCTGAGCCCGCCCGCGCCCGCGAATCGGGCCGCACGCGCACGTGATCGTTGTCGGATTGATACGCCCCCAGCGTGCCAAAACCCTCGATCCTGAGCCGCTCGCCCCACAAATCGTAGGCGGCATGAGCCGATGGCATCCACCCCCCCGACAACAGGATCAGCACGCCCCAGGGCCATCGCTTCATCAACCATCTCCTTGTGTGCCCCGATCATGCATGGAACACACGCCGATGATGTTGAAAGGCTCGACCGCCCCAGCGCCGGAGATGCCCCGATTGACGCCGCCCCGGCAATCACTAGCGCGGCGTCAAGCGCGCCACGATGGCACCCGCTGCATCGTCAAGCGCAGCAGCGATGGCCTGGGCGTGGCCGCTGGGGGTGTCGGGCGCCACGGGCTGGGCCCATCGACGCACGGCCATCTGGGCTTGCGCCCCACTCACCACCGCAGCACCTGCCGAAGCCGGCGGCGCGAGGCTATAGCGCAACTCGGCGTTGAGCGTTTGTGAGGCGCGCAAATAATCGAGCGGCGACCACTCGGCCTGCAGCACCCAGCCGGTGAGCCCGCCGGGGCAACTGCCCTCGCAAACCGTCCACCCCGGCAAGGCATGGCGCAAGCGCGCTGCCAGCTCGCGCGTGATCGCCACCGCCGGGCGCTCGGCCCAGGCGGTGCGCGGCCACTCGGCCAGCGTGGCGTCGGCGCTGCGGTAGCGCACGGCGTTCACATCCATGTATTCGGGCAGCCCCACGCGACGCACCACCAACACGGTGGCAGATGTGGTGGCCGTAGGTGCCGTGGCCCAATGCACCGCCGCCGAGGCTGGCGCCGGCAACGTCGGCAGGGTTAACAACTCGGTGGGCGGCGCACTGGCGCAACCAGCCACGCTCAACAACGCCAGCGCACCAGCGGCCTTCATGGCATTAAAAACACGCACACAGCAAAAAAACGGTTGGATCATGGCGAGGGCCTGCCAAACACAAGGGCGTTGGGTTGACGTTCGATCTGCTCGCTGAACGCGCGCAGGCTGCGGGTGGTGAGCGCGAGATCGCGCACCACGGCGTCGAGATCGGCGCGCAACGGTGCCCCGGGCGCACTCAACTCGGCCACGTTGTGCATGGCCTGCTGCGCCGCAGCGGCAGCCTCGCGGGCCGATTGCAGCGTGCGCTGCAACTCAGGCTGTGCCTGCACCACCGCCTGGCGCGAGGTGTCGGCCAGCTGCTGCACGGCCCCCAGCGTGCTCTGCGATTGCGTCTGCACGGCCTGCAGCGCCGCCGTGGCGGTGCGCAGCGTTTGGCGCGCCTCGGCGCTGGTGGCCTCGATATCGCGCCCCGTGCGTTGCAACGTTTGCTGCATCACCCGCAACGTGGTGTCGAGCGTGGTGAGGGCCTCGCGCACCTGCAGCGCCATCTCGCGCACGGGCAGATCAGACACCTGCTCGATCAGCGCATCGAGCCGGTCTTTGAGCGCCGGTATTTCGGGGTCGCCATGGCGAGATCCCCCCAACAACACCAGCGGTGTATCGGGCTTGAAATCAAGATCGACGCCCATTTGCCCGGTTACCACGCTTTGCATCGCCAGCCGCGCGCGCAGCCCACGTTGCACGAGATCGGGCAAATCGCGTGCGCTGGCCGCTTGCTGATTGCCCCAGCGCACCGCCCCCGTGAGCAGCGACAGCCGCACCGGAATGCGCGCCGCCAGCGTCTTCTCGTCGATCTCCAGCCCGATCGACGCCACCTCGCCCACCTTCACGCCGCGAAACGTCACTGGCGCGCCCACATACAGCCCGCGCACGCTGCCCTGAAAATACACCTGCGCCACGATACGGTTGGCAAACCACTTCGATCCGCCCACCGCCAACACACCCGCCACCACGAGCACGCAAGCTGCCACCACAAACAGCCCCACCAAAAGTGCATTGCGTTTGGATTTCATGACGTTGTGCCTTGAACCTCGTGTTCGACAAGATCAGTGCGGTTTAAAAAAGCCTGCACCGTGGGATGGGTGGACGACTGCCGCAGCGCCGCCGGCGCGCCATGGCCAATCGGGCGGCGGCTGTCAGCATCCAAAAAAATGCCATCGTCGGCAACCGCAAACAAGCTGGGCAACTCGTGCGACACCATCAACACCGCCGCGCCCGTGCGCTCACGAATCGACAAAATCAAATCATCAAGCCGTCGAGAGCTGATCGGATCGAGCCCTGCCGAGGGCTCATCAAGAAACAGCACCCGTGGCTCAGTAGCCACCGCCCGCGCCAGCCCCGCGCGTTTTTTCATGCCGCCGCTCAGGCTCGATGGCGCATCATCGGCGCACGCCGACAGCCCCACCCACGACAGCACCTCAAGCGCGCGCTCACGCTGCTCGGCCACCGACCACCGCCCGAGTTGCTGCATCGGCAACAACACGTTATCGAGCACGCTCATCGACGACCACAACGCCGCACTCTGAAACAACACGCCAAACCCCGCACGCAGCCGCTGTCGCTCGGCCTCACTGCTGTGCCAGTAATCCACCCCGTCGTAGCGCACCTCGCCTGCCGCCGGCAGCAGCAACCCGATCAAGTGTTTGAGCAAGGTGCTTTTGCCGCACCCGCTGCCGCCCATGATGGCAAAGATGCGCCCTGGCTCAACGCCAAACGACACCCCGGCCTGAATCAGCCGCTCACCCAGCCGCATCTCAAGCCCGTGCACCGTCAGCATCGCGCGCGTCCCCACCCACTCATCGCATCCCTCACAGATTGAGCGCGTTGGCGCACACCGCAAACACCGCATCGAGAGCGATCACACCCACGATGCCCGACACCACCGCCTGCGTGGTTGCCTGCCCCACCCCGGCAGCGCTGCGCGGTGCATGCAAACCAAAGTAGCACCCCGCCCATGCCACCAGCGCCCCAAACGCCATGCTCTTCGAAAACCCCAGCCCCAGATGCGTAAACGTGAGCGCCATCAGGCTGCGATCGAAATACGCTGCGGGCGACAAATGCAACATGCTCGCGCCCACCGCAAACCCGCCCAGCAGCCCCGCCGCGCAGCCAAACGCATACAGCAGCGGCAACATCAACAGCAGCGCCAGCACACGCGGCACCACCAGATGATCGACCGCCGACAGCCCCAACACCTCAAGTGCATCGATCTCTTCGTTGGATTGCATCGTGGCCAACTCAGCCGCAAACGCCGCCCCCGTGCGCCCGGCCATCACCACCGCCGTGATCACGGCGGCCATCTCGCGCGACACCGCAATCGCCACCATATCGGCCACAAAAATGCCGGCGCCAAACTTAATGAGCTGCACCGCCCCCACAAAAGCCAAGATCGCGCCCACCAGCAGATTCACCACCAACACGATCGGCAACGCCCGCGCGCTGCTGTCGGCCAACACCCGCGCCAGATCTGCCGGGCGAAACCGCCAGCCGCCCACACCCCGCCCCTTGAGCGCACGCCCGCACGCCAGCAACACCTCACCCGTAAACGCCACACGCAACATCCCCTCATGCCCGAGGCTCGACAAGCGATCACTGAGGATGTGCAACGGCATGAGGCTCACAAAAACGTTGGGTGGAGGATCAAAAAAAGAGAGCGGCGGCCAGTCTAGCGCCGGCCCTGCTCTTGAGCGTGCTGAAATCACCCACCATGACGTCACCCCCCTCCGTCGACAACTTCTCTGCCCCGCAACACGCCGCACGGCATTTGCGCTGGCTGGCGCGTCGAGTGAGCGAGCGCGAGGCTGAATGCGCTGCCGAACTGTGCGCTGCCCCGCCGATGCGTTATTGCGATGTGCTGTATGCGCTCGTGCTGTTTAAAAACAATGCCCGTGCGTTAGCGAACCACTGGCAGGCCTGGGCCGCCGACTCACTGGGCCCACGCATGCAAGCGCCCGAGCCCTGCAGCCACACGCGGCGACGCCACCAGCACGGCACCCGCATCGTGATGGCCGATCTGGCGCACGACCGCACACTGCTGATCTGGCACCAGCTGTGCCTGAATGCTCACGAGCCTGCCGATCGGCGCCGCATCCGGCAACTGGCCGAGTGGGTGGCCATGCAACCCGATGGAGCACTGCGCATCACGCCTGAATGCGTCCCCCGGCTGCTCACGCTGGCAGCCTGTGCCGAAGCCGCCGCTGGCCTGCCAGAGCAACCAGCGCAATGGCAAGGCAAGCCACAAGGCCCCTTGCTGAACCTGGCCCACGTGCTGGGCGAGCACGTGCACTACCGGGCCGACGCCCTGCTGCACGCGCTGCGCAACGATTCAGCCAGCGGCTTCACCATCAACCTGCGCCTCGGCCAAGTTACCCCCGAGCACGACCCGAAACGCTGGCGCTACTGGGTGGGCGAAGCGCAAGCCATAGCGCAGCGCCATCCTGCGGCCAGGCATGCCGGCTGGCGGCAATGCACGGCCACACTCCACACACTCTCAGACAGCCACGCGGCACGGCATATCACCCTCGAAACCCACCTCGATGCGCGCCATCTCGAATGGCACACAGAGTTGTCGATGGGCTGAGGCACGGCAAGTGGCAGACTCACTGAGGGTCAGCCGTGAATCTGTAGACATTGCCGGGCTCCACGAAGGCAATGGCCCGTGCGACGCCCGTCGCCACGAACCGCCCTTGCTGAATCCGGTATTCCGCAAAGGTGATGCCTTGCGGCTGCTCGGCGCCGTCAGGGTAGCGATAGGTCGCTTGGTCGACATACACCGCTTGATCGAGTCGCCTCACCGCTGCGCAAGTCGCAAACAGGCTCGGCAGCTTCCAGGCTTGATACGGCTTGCGGTCGTGCCTGATCAGATACACCGCCCGGTGCCGGGCTGCCGTGCCCGATGCGGATGAAGGTGTGCCTTCAACGCAAAGCCATGGCCCGGACACAAGCGCTGTAGCGCCCATTCCGAGATCGGTCTCGCTCATCACTTCGCCACGAAACACGGTCGTGTGTCGCGGCCTCACCATCCGGCCATTGAGGCTCAGTCGCCCCTCGCGGATTTCAAGTCGCAATCGTTTGCCGGCTGCCGCGCCGCTCCACCCCAAGCGAATCGACTCGTCTCCCTCGACGCTGTATGGCTGCAACTCGACGCCACGGCTTCGAAACAGCAGATTCGGCATTGAGGCGTAGTAAGCCTCATAACCGTCGTAGACCGTGGCGGCATGGAGCAATGACGGCAGGGCAAGCAGGATGACAGCGGCTTTCATCGGTAGGCCTTTCCGCCCGTGGCAGCCAGGTAATCGGTGTCATGTTTCCAGAAGATGGTCTGCCCGAATGCAGCGGTGGATACCCAGACCCACTTGTATGTACCGCGAATTTTCGAGTTGACCTCCTCGCCCGTTTTTTTGTCGCGCACCCTCCAGTACAAGGTGGTCTCGTGGCTGGCTTCTGATACCGAGAAGATGTTGTGGGATGGGTCACCGAAGCGAAAGCCATCTGCAACTTTCGGATGTTTGGCGTAATTGGTTTTGAAGTCGAGTCCATCCCACCAATAGGCGCCGTTCGAAGGATCGTTTCCGCTGTTGCTCAAGGCTGCTTGAGCAGCCGCAAGCATTTGGTCGATGGTCTTGCTTCCCCACGCTCGTGCACGGTTGGCAACGGCCCAAGCAATTCCTGCGATTTCGTTTGCGTCATTGGCCACAGAGGCTTCGCCATATGCAATGGCGGCGAGTTTTCTAGCTTGGTTGTTGATCGTCATTGATTGGGTATCCAGAATGTCGCTTCACCAGACTGGTTCAATGGGAACGCCCTTGTTTCGCCAAGTGGCCCCAGGAGACCTTCATGCAGTCGTTTGTCTGGGGTATTGATCCGATAAGCCAAATGGACAGGTGATCCATCGGCGCGCTCGGCCACAAAGTAATACTCAAAATCAGATTCAGCTTTTGTGGTTTGCGATGAGCCAGGTCGGGGCTTCAAACCCTGTTGAGCCGCCCGACCTTTGGCCACTTCGGCCTCGATATTGGGGCGTTGCGGCGCGACCGGTGCGGCTGCACTGCCTGCCCCCGCCACACCCTGGCTGGCGAGGAGGATGGCGCCGCACGGCTCTGTCATCGCTGTGCCACACCAACGCGTTGAGGTGCGGGTACGCTGTGCACTTCAGCGTCTCGACCCCACAGGAGGCTCCCCTTGATCGCTCGCACTCACGTTATCGCCCCACCCACCTCTGCCGCAGCTCTTGTGGCGCTGCTGGGCTTGGCACTGTCGCTGCCCTCGGCTGCCGCCACCGAGGGGGCTCACGAGCAAACCTCAACGGCAGCTCAGCGCGAGGCGGTGGCTGTCACCGTTTACAACGGCGATCTGGCGTTGATCAAAGAGGTGCGCCGCGTCAACCTGGCCAATGGGCTCAACCGGCTGTCGCTGCGCGAGGTGTCGGCCCAGATGCGCCCCGAAACAGCGTTGCTCAAGGCCACCTCTGGCAAGCCGCTGACGCTGATCGAGCAAAACTTTGATTTCGATCTGCTCACGCCTGCCAAGCTGCTCGACAAATATGTGGGGCACGAGGTGAGCGTGATCCGCACCCACCCGGCCACGGGCGCCGAAACACGCGAAAAAGCCACCGTGCTGGCGGCCAGCCCCAGCCCGGTGCTGCGCTTTGCCGACCGCATCGAAACCGGCGTGCCGGGCCGGCTGGCCTTTGATAGCGTACCTGCCACGCTGTGCGACCGCCCCACGCTATCGGTGTTGCTCGATGCCGCCGGCGGCGCGCAAAGTGTTGAGTTGTCGTATCTCAGCGCGGGCTTGAGCTGGAGCGCCGATTACGTGGCCAATCTCTCGGGCGATGGCCGCACGCTCGATCTCTCGGGCTGGGTGACGCTCACCAACAAAAGCGGCACGGCCTATAACGATGCCACGCTGCAGCTGGTGGCCGGCAACATCAACCGCGTGATCGAGCGTCGCCGCGCCCTGCCCATGGCCGCCGCACCCATGCTGGCCAAGGCCTACGACGCCGCCCCGCTCGAAGAAGCGTTGGGCGACAACCACCTCTACACCTTCGACCGCCCCACCTCGGTGGCCGACAACCAAACCAAGCAGCTCGCACTGCTGTCGGCCTCTGGGGTGCCTGTGCGGCGCGAATACCTGCTGGCCGGATCCGATGATTACTACCGCGACGCCCACCCCGGCGTGATCGGGCACAAGCTCAAGCCGGCGGTGTTCGTCGAGTTCGACAACAAGGGCGGCGCGCTGGGCAAACCGCTGCCTGCCGGCGTGGTGCGCGTCTACAGCAAAGACAGCCGTGGCGCGGCGCAATTTGTGGGCGAAGACCGCATCGACCACACAGCCAAAAACGAAACCGTGCGGCTGCGCCTGGGTGAGGCGTTTGACATCACTGCCGATCGCAAGCAAACGAGCTTCAAGCGCCTTGGCAGCAGCGCCACAAACAACGTGAGCGAGAGCAGCTACCGCATCGAGCTGCGCAACGCCAAAGATGAGGCCGTTACCGTGCGCCTGCTCGAAACCCTGCCCGGCGATTGGAGCCTCACCCACGAGAGCGCACGCCACACCCAAGATGCAGCCCATCAGGTGTCGTGGCACATCACCGTGCCTGCCGGCGGCAGCGCCGCGCTTGATTACACCGTGCGCGTGCGGTGGTAAACATGCCGCACACCCACGATATCGGCGCCTGGCGCCACGAGCACACCTTTGATGGCGGCAACGCGGCTGCCGAGCGCAGCGCGCGCATCGTGATGTGGATCACCCTGGCGATGATGGTGATCGAGATCGGCGTGGGCTGGTGGACGAACTCGATGGCGCTGCTGGCCGACGGCTTTCACATGAGTTCGCATGCCGTTGCCATCGGCCTGAGCGCCTTTGCCTACGCCACCGCGCGGCGTGAGGCGGGCGATCGGCGCTACGCCTTCGGCACCTGGAAGATCGAAGTGCTGGGCGGTTTTGCCAGTGCGGTGTTTTTACTCGGCGTGGTGGCACTGATGGCGTTCGATTCGGTCGAGCGCCTGATCACCCCGCAGCCCATCCACTACCGCGAGGCCATGGCAATCGCCGTGCTGGGCCTGATCGTCAACGTGGCGTGCGCCATGCTCTTGGGGCATTCGCATCATCCCCACGATCACGATCACGAACACCCTCACGAGCATGATCATGATCACAACCACCGACACGCCGATCTCAATCTCAGAGCCGCTTATGTGCATGTGCTCACCGATGCGCTGACGTCGGTGCTGGCCATCGTGGCGCTGGCATGCGGCTGGCTGTGGGGATGGCGCTGGCTCGATCCGGCCATGGGGCTTGTGGGCGCGGCGCTGGTGGCGGTATGGGCCAAGGGCCTGATTGCCGACACCAGCCGCGTGCTGCTCGACCGCGAGATGGACGACCCCGTGGTGGGCGAAATTCGCGAGGCCGTGGCCCACCACGGCGCAACCAGCACCACCGAGCTGACCGATCTGCATGTGTGGCGCGTGGGCAAAGCGGCCTACGCCTGCGCCCTCACGGTGGTGACACACGATGCGGCCCTCACCCCCACCCAGGTGCGCCACTGGCTGGCCGAGCACCACGAAATCGTGCACGCCACGATCGAGATCCATCTCTGCCCCGATCACCGCCCCAACGCCGCACCGCCGGCCTGACACGCCAAATTTGTCACACCCTGAGGGCCTGCGCGCTGTGGGCCCGCCCCCACCCCTCAACCCTGAGGGCCTGCCGCCGATAGCGATCAGGCCAGGCGCCGTGCGTCTTGGCGCGCTTGGCCATGCCCTCATCCTTTGCACCCACCCACCCCACAGCCGATCCGCCATCGCGGCTCGATGCCCGCCAACGCCCGGATCGGCGCAGCCCCGGCGCCCGACACGCGCGGCGGGTTGAGCTGCTGCTGACGCTTGGCAGCGCCCTGCTGATGGTGATCGGCCTGGGCTGGGGCTTGTTTTTCATTACCTTGGGCCGATGGGGCATCGTGGCGGTGGATGCCGTTTTGGTGTTGGCGGGCGTTACAACGCTCTGGCTCACCCGGCACCAACACCGGCAATGGGCCTCGTTGGTGCTGCTGTTCACGCTCTATCTGGTGATCTGCGGCATTTGTCTGTTGCTTGATGTGCCCAGCGCGCGTGTGCCGCGATCCACCCATCATTTTTTGCTGGGCTTGGGCGTGTGCGCCCACTTGTTGCTGCGCGACAACCACCGCTGGGTGCGCCACAGCGTGGCTCTGATCTTTTTTGCCACGTTTTGCGTGCTGGCCAGCACACAGAGCGGTTTGAGCACGGCCTATGCCCTGCCCGATGAGGTGCGCGAAGGCGGCACCTGGGCAAACAACATTCTGTCGGTGATCACGCTGTATCTGGCGATGCATGTGATGCAGGTCGACGTGGCGGCGCGCCACGCGCTCGAGGCCGATCTGCGCCAGGCGCTGGCCGAGGGCCAGTTTGTGCTGCACTACCAGCCGCAGATCGGCATGCGCGG
>CAZUCW010000041.1:0-20089 GCA_964618825.1 uncultured Aquabacterium sp. | reverse complement strand
ATGCCGCGCTCACGCTCGATATCCATCGAATCGAGCACTTGCGCCTCCATCTCTCGATCAGAGAGGCCGCCACAGCGCTGAATCAAACGATCCGCCAGCGTCGATTTGCCGTGATCGATGTGGGCAATGATGGAGAAATTACGAATGTGGTCCATGGGATCAATCAGCCAGCGACACTCTGGCACTGAGTGAGATCACGCACCGCCCCCATCAACTGAGCAGCAGCGCGAACAAAAAAAAGGCACGTCGAACTCGTGACGCGCCTTCCAACAAAAAACGTATGGCAACTGCTTTGTTGGGCCTTCATTGTAGCCAAAAGCAATCGGCTGAAAACCGCGCCAACCTTGGCGTCAGCGCTGTTGCCACCCGCCAACACGAAAGTTATACACAGATTTTCAACAATACCCTGTGGACGTCCTGTGGAGCTTTTGCCCGGCAAAAACAAACCCAACAGATACGCCTATCAAACGCTCAAAACTCGGAAGTTCAGCTTTGATTGTAGCCCCCGACGACACCAATCTCACCGCTCCACTACCGTTTGAGCCAGCAAGCCTGGCTCCCCAAAACACTTATCAACACTCACGCAAAAAAAGGGCCACAGACAAAAAAATATCTTTTCATCATGAGATAAGCCCACTCAAAAAACACGGATACCCGCAGCCCAACTCTTGCACCCCGCGCCATCACCGTGCCGGACGCAAGAGGGTGTATTGCGCGAGATCTCCGCGCCTGAAGAGCACATTGATCACTTTCGAGCGGTCGAGCTTTGCCACAACAGCCTCAAACTGCCGCGCATCACTCACTTCTTTGTTGCCCATTGCCAAGATCACATCACCCACCCGCAACCCAGCATCAGCAGCCACACCTTCGGTCTTCTCGATACGCACGCCGCCTTTGAGCTTGAGCTCTTGCTTTTGCGCATCGTTCAAATCAGACACCACCAAACCAAAGTGCCCGCTTGATACGCGTTGCGGTGCGCTGCCAACAGGTGCCTCAGCCACCCGCCGATTCGGCAATGGTGTGTCGGCCACAGCAACGGTGAGCTCACGCAATGCACCGCGCCGAAGCACCAACGCCACCACCTTGCTGCCCGGCTTGATGTTGCCCACGATGCGAGGCAAATCGGTGGCCTTATCGATGGCGCGACCATCAAATTTGGTGATCACATCTCCGGGCTCAAAACCCGCCTTATCTGCCGGGCCACCCGGCTCAACGGCGCGGATCAGCGCACCGCTGGGCTTGGCCATGCCAAGAGATTCGGCCACATCCTTCGACACCTGATCGATCTGCACACCGATGCGTCCTCGGTTAACGCGCCCTTTGCTGCGCAGCTGATCAGCCACCCGCATGGCTTCGTCAATCGGTATGGCAAATGAGATCCCCATAAAGCCACCCGAACGGCTCAGGATCTGCGAGTTGATACCCACCACCTCGCCGCGCATGTTGATCAACGGCCCACCTGAATTGCCGGGGTTGATGGCTACATCGGTCTGGATGAACGGCAAGAATTCGCCAGTGTCACGCGCCTTGGCGCTCACGATGCCTGCCGTCACACTGCTCTCAAGGCCAAACGGCGATCCGATGGCCATCACCCATTCACCCACCTTCAGCCGTGAAACATCGCCCACCCTAACCGCCGGCAAGCCTGCGGCTTCGATCTTCACCACGGCAACGTCCGTACGCGGATCACTGCCCACAAGCCGAGCCTTGAATTCACGTTTATCGGTGAGGGTTACGTACACCTCATCCGCGCCATTGACGACGTGGGCATTCGTCATCACATATCCGTCGGCGCTCAAAATGAACCCCGAACCCAATCCCTTGGGCACTTCGCCGTCTTGCTCGCCACGCGGCGCGTTACGACGCGGATCACGGCGCTGATCTGGCAGCGGCATACCAAAAAAGCGACGCAAAAACTCTTGCATCTCGGCTTCCCGATCTGAATCGGCATCGCCTTGGCGCTGCTGGATTTTTTCGGTGGTACGGATATTCACCACAGAGGGGCCAACCTGCTCGACCAATTCAGAAAAATCAGGCAAACCGCGCACAGCCACAGAAGGTGGCGTCTGCGCAGCCACCGGCCCCACGAAGGCAATACCCACCAGCAGCAAGCCTGCAACGACCGCGCCTGGCATCCACATTTTGGTGATCGTGTTCATGTTTATCTCAGAAACTAACAACACAGCACGCGCCCGACAAAATCTGCAGGCAGCACAACGCCGACCGAAGCACGCCCACGCTGGCCGCGGCACACAACGGGCGGAGAGTAGTGAGGAGGAGGGAGCGGGATTCTTCAGCGCGAGCCGAAACCGTCCGCCACGGCTTGCATCGCCCCACCATCCGTTTGAGGCGGGATCACCGAAAACTCGGGCTGAGCGACCCAATAGGCATCAAGTTTGGCATCGTGCAAAACGCCTTCGCCAGGCGACACCAGCGAACTGGCAAGGCTCGCGCTCGACAAAGCACCCGCCGAACTTGCGAGCAAAGGCACGTGATCTGCGGCACCAAGGCTCGCTACCACATCAGGCCCTGCCGAAACAGCGGCCATCTGTGCACCCGCCAATGCGCCAGAAGGATCAGGCTGCCTCACGGCAACAAGCAGCCCTGCCACAGCCATGAAACCGGCAGCAACAGCAGCTGGGGCGCTCCAGGTGCGCCGCCGCCCTTTAACGAGCGTAACGCCGGGCGCTCTCGCCACAGCGGCAATATCATCCTGATCATCTTGAGCAAGTGCAGGCGACACAGCAGCGGGGGCCAACACCACCGGCTCATGGCTCAAGCGTTCACGCAGTTTTTGCATGAAAACCTCGTCGGCCTCCCCCCCCCTGACGCCAAGCTCTTCAGAGCGCAGCACATCACCGATTTGGTGATACGCATGCCAGCGCGCCCTCGCCTCTGGATCCTGACGCCAAGCTGCACACGCACGATCAACGCCATCAGCGTCCACCTCACCATCCGCCATGGCGGACAGCACTTCGAATGCCTGAATCTTGTCGCGATCAGCAGAAGACATGTAGCGGCTCCATCATCACCAGCGCGCACCCTCTCGAGTGCCCAGCAGCGGACGCAATCGTTCAGCAATAGCCTCTCGGGCCCTGAATATCCTCGACCGAACCGTGCCGATCGGGCAGTTCATCACATCCGCAATCTCGTCGTAGCTCAAGCCTTCGATTTCCCGAAGGGTGATGGCCTGCCGCAGATCTTCTGACAATGCGTCAATCGCTTTATTCACGGCCTCGGCGATTTCACGGCTAGCCAGCACAGCTTCAGGCGTCTCACCGTCGGTTAGTTCGTTCTCGACACGATAAGTTTCATCGTCATCATCCCCCGATGCACGGGATGACTCTAATAGCAACGGATCGCGCTTGAGCTCAACCAAAGCCTTCTTAGCCGTGTTGACGGCAATCCGATAAAGCCAAGTGTAGAAGGCGCTCTCGCCGCGAAACTGCGGAATAGCCCGATAGGCGCGAATGAAGGTTTCTTGCGCCAAATCGGGCACCAGATCAACATCGCGCACCATGCGCCCGATCAGGCGTTCAATGCGGCGCTGGTATTTAACAACCAGCATCTCAAAAGCCTTGGCATCACCGCGCTTGACGCGATCCACCAGCAATGCATCGGCGTCAGGCGCGTTCATGCTGCATCAATGAAGACAGCACCACACCATGAGCCGCCGCTCAGATGCGCCGGAAAACGAGACTGCCGTTGGTGCCACCAAAACCGAAATTGTTCTTCAGAGCGACATCGATTTTCATGTCGCGTGCGGTGTTTGCACAGTAATCGAGATCGCACTCAGGATCTTGATTGAAGATGTTGATCGTTGGCGGCGACACCTGATGATGAATCGCCAGCACTGAAACCACCGACTCAACACCGCCCGCACCACCAAGCAGGTGCCCCGTCATTGATTTGGTGGAGTTAACGACGAGCTGCTTGGCGTGATCGCCGAACACATGCTTGATGGCGTTGGTTTCGTTGAGATCACCCAAAGGCGTCGACGTGCCATGTGCATTGAGATATTGCACAGCCGAAACATCGAGCCCCGCATTGCGCAAAGCCAGCTGCATTGAGCGCCGCGGGCCATCAACGTTGGGCGCGGTCATGTGATAAGCGTCGGAGCTCATACCAAAACCGGCCAGCTCAGCATAGATCGTGGCGCCACGAGCCTTGGCGTGCTCGTATTCTTCGAGCACCATCACACCAGCGCCCTCGCCCAATACAAAGCCGTCGCGATCTTTATCCCAAGGCCGCGAAGCGGTTTGGGGATCATCGTTGCGTCCGGACAATGCACGCGCAGCAGCAAAGCCGCCAATACCCAGCGGACAGACGGTTGCCTCAGCCCCCCCCGCGAGCATCACGTCGGCATCGCCGTATTCGATGGTGCGGGCTGCCAAGCCAATGCTATGCAAACCTGTCGTGCAGGCGGTAACGATCCCGATATTGGGGCCCTTGAAGCCGCAATGAATCGAAACCTGCCCAGAGATCATGTTAATGATCGATGCCGGGACAAAGAACGGTGAAACCCGGCGCGGGCCGCGGTTCATCAATTCGGTGTGGGTGTTTTCGATTTCGGGCAACCCACCAATACCCGAGCCCAGCATGCAGCCGATGCGCTCAGCAAGAGCCTCATCAAGAGCATCGCCCATGGGCAAACCAGCATCCCGCACAGCCTGAATCGACGCCGCCATTCCGTAGTGGATGAAGGTGTCCATGTGACGCGCTTCTTTGGCGGGAATGTAATCCTCGACATTGAAGCCCTTCACTTCGCCTGCAAAACGGCAAGCGAAGTTCGCAGCATCGAACTTGGTGATCGTGTCGATGCCAGACTTGCCGGCCAACAGATTCGCCCAGGATTCGGCAACGGTATTGCCCACAGGGGTCACCAAGCCAAGGCCGGTGACGACAACGCGACGTCGGGTCATGCGGTACGGGTGCTGGTTGAACAACTCAGACGCAATGCCGCAGCATCAGGCCTTGATGTGCGACTTGGCGTAATCAATAGCCAGTTGCACGGTGGTGATCTTCTCGGCCTCTTCGTCAGGGATCTCGATGCCGAATTCATCTTCGAGAGCCATCACCAGCTCGACGGTGTCGAGCGAATCAGCGCCCAGATCGGCGACGAATGCTTTTTCGTTGGTGACTTCGGATTCAGGCACGCCCAGTTGTTCGGCAATGATTTTCTTGACACGGGCTTCGATATCGCTCATAGCTCCTCCGGGAGGGTGATGCAAAAGAAAACGCGGATTCTACGGGTTATGGATGTCGTTGCGACGACACCCCTCATCGGAATATTTAAAGGTATACCAACGGCGCGATCAGCACATGAACATGCCGCCGTTAACGTGCAACTCGGTGCCCGTGATGTAGCCAGCTTGTGGCGAGGCCAAAAAAGCCACCGCTTCGGCAATGTCTTCGGGCCGACCCAATTGGCCCAGCGGGATCTGCGCCAGCAGCGCTGTTTTTTGCGCTTCGGGCAAGCTATCGGTCATGTCGGTAGCAATGAAACCAGGCGCCACGGCGTTGACCGTGATATTGCGGCTACCCAGTTCGCGCGCCAGAGAGCGCGTCAGACCCGCCACACCGGCTTTGGCTGCGGCGTAGTTGGCCTGGCCCGCGTTGCCGCTGGCCCCCACCACCGATGTGATGTTGATGATGCGGCCATAGCGTTGCTTCATCATCGGGCGCATTACCCCACGGCTGAGCCTGAACACTGCCTTGAGATTGGTATCGATCACGGCATCCCAATCATCGTCTTTCATGCGCATCGACAGGTTGTCTCGCGTGATGCCGGCGTTGTTCACGAGCACATGCAGCGCGCCGTGTTCTTTGATGATGGCATCAATGGCAGCATCGCAGGCCGGGCCGTCAGTAACGTTGAGCACCAGGCCTTTTGATCCCTTGAACGAGGCTAACGCTTCGCTGATGCCTTGTGCACCTGATTCGGTGGTGGCCGTGCCGATAACAACGTAGCCGCGCGCAGCCAGGGTTTGCGCGATGGCTTTGCCTATACCTCGGCTGGCCCCGGTAACGAGCGCTACCTGTGCAGCGCTTTGCGTTTCACTCATGATTTCATCCTTAAAAATGTAGACCGCCAGACCACTGACACCGCGATGGCATCAAGCCAGCAGGGTTCGAGCTTCGGCTAACGAGGCCGGATCGAATACCGTAGCACTGATCAGTTCTGCATCAATGCGCTTGGCCATGCCCGAGAGCACCTTGCCTGGGCCGCATTCGAAAACATGATGCACACCGCGCGCTTTGATGGCCTGCACCACTTCAACCCAGCGCACTGGGCCAAAGGCCTGGCGATACAGCGCATTGCGAATCGCTTCGGCGCTGGTTTCGACCTTGACGTCGATGTTGTTGATCAGATCAATGCGCGGCGCAGCCAAAGAGGTGGCTGCGAGTTTTTCTTTGAGCCGATCGGCAGCGGGCTTCATCAAGCTCGAATGAAAGGGCGCAGACACCGGCAGCGGCAATGCGCGTTTGGCACCAGCGGCCTTGAGCACTTCGCATGCTTTTTCGACCCCCGTTTTGCTGCCAGCAATCACGGTTTGCTTGGGATCGTTGAAGTTGACAGCCTCGACAACTTCTCCGCTCGCTTGCACTTGCGCGCAGCCTTCACGCACAGCCTGCGCATCAAGCCCCAGGATTGCAGCCATCCCGCCCTGCCCAACCGGCACAGCCTCTTGCATGGCCTGAGCACGAAATCTCACCAGCGGCAGCGCATCGGCCAACGTGAGCACCTCGGCCGCCACGAGGGCGGTGTATTCGCCCAACGAATGCCCTGCCACGACGGCGGGCATGAGCCCCGTTTCGGCCACCCACGCCCGGTAGCAGGCCACCCCTGCTGCCAGCATCACGGGTTGGGTGTTGGTGGTGAGATCGAGCTGTTCTTTGGGGCCTTGCGCGATCAGAGCTGCAAGGTTTTCACCCAGGGCGGATGAGGCCTCATCGAGCGTTTGACGCACCGCCGGGTGATCGCCCCACGCATCGAGCATCCCCACCGATTGCGAGCCCTGGCCCGGAAAGACAAATGCAAAATTCGACATGAAAAATGATCCTGTGTGTGATGCGTGCCCGCCTCACCGCCGGTGGCGAATCCGATAGGCGATGTGCTGCACGCGCCGCAATATAGCCAAAGTCGAGCACAGCGGCGGCAGCGTGCCGCCCGTGCTGCATCCCGCCTCAGTAATCAGCAAGCACGGCACCCCAGGTGAAGCCGCCGCCAACACCTTCGAGCAAGAGCGTATCGCCGCGCTGCACCTGCCCTGATCGCACAGCCTCATCAAGCGCCAGCGGTATTGATGCTGCCGACACATTGCCGTGCCGATCAACCGTAACGATGAGCTTATCGTTGCTCAGCGAGAGTTTTTTGGCCAAGCCTTGCATGATGCGAAGGTTGGCCTGATGTGGCACGAGCCAATCGATGTCTGTTGCCTGCCGGCCCGATTTATCAAGCACCGCACGCACCCCCTCTTCGAGCACGCTCACAGCCAGCTTGAAGACCGCCGGGCCGTTCATGTGAACAAAAGGTGAGCCCACGATCTGCCCCCCCTGCACATGAGCTGGCACGCTCAGGATGTCGGCATGGCGACCATCGGCATGCAGCTCGGTGGCCAGAATTCCTGGCACCTCTGAGGCTTCAAGCACCACGGCGCCAGCGCCATCGCCAAACAGCACACAGGTTGTGCGATCTGAAAAATCGAGCAGCCGAGAGAACACCTCTGCCCCGATCACCAAGGCCTTACGCGCATTGCCGGCGCGCACCATGGCATCAGCCACCGTTAGCGCATAGACAAACCCCGAGCACACAGCCTGCACATCAAAAGCAGCGCAGCCGTGCACGCCCAGTTTTTGCTGGATCAGGCATGCCGTGGACGGAAAAATTCTGTCGGGGGTAGACGTGGCCACCACAATGAGATCGATTTCGGCGGCCTCAATGCCTGCTGCATCGAGTGCTTGTTGCGCAGCCCGCGCCCCGAGATCGCTGGTGCTCACATCAGGATCAGCAAAAAAGCGCGAACGAATGCCCGTGCGCTCTTGAATCCAGGCATCAGAGGTTTCGACCCCTCGGCGAGCCAACTCGGCAGCGAGCTGATCGTTGGTGACGCAGCGCTGCGGCAAGCAACTGCCTGTTGCCACGATGCGCGAAAAAACCGGACGAAGACGACTCATGCAGCGCGGCCCCTTCAGTGGGCCTCGCCGGTCTCCTCATGAGCAGGCAAGGCCTGCATGGTTTCGAGAATGCGGTCGTGAACCCGATCTAACAAACGATTGCGGGCCGCATCATAGGCACGGTTGAGTGCCATCTCGAATGCAAAGGCATCAGCCGAGCCATGGCTTTTAAACACCAAACCTCGCAAACCGAGTAAAGCTGCCCCGTTGTAGCGACGATGATCGACCCGCCGCTTAAAGCGGCTGAGCACCGGCAGCGCCACCAAGGCTGCAAGTTTGGTTAGCGGATTGCGAGTGAACTCTTGCTTGATGATGCTCGTGAGCATCGCTGCAAGCCCCTCGGCCGTTTTGAGCGCAACGTTGCCGACAAAGCCATCACACACCACCAGATCGGTCGTGCCCTTGAAGATGTCGTTGCCTTCGACGTTGCCGTAGAAGTTGATCAGTTGGTGCTGCGCGGCGTTGCGCAGCAGATCACCCGCCTGCTTGATCGTCTCGCTGCCCTTGATCACCTCTTCGCCAATATTGAGCAGCCCCACCGTTGGATTGGGCTTGCCTTCAACGGCAGCAACCAAGGCACTGCCCATCACAGCAAATTGCAGCAAGTGCTCAGCGCTGCAATCGACGTTGGCCCCCAGATCGAGCACCGTGGTGTGCCCATCAAGTTGATTGGGCATGACGGTAGCAATGGCCGGTCGATCAATGCCTTCGAGCGTTTTAAGCAGATAACGCGCCACGGCCATGAGCGCGCCGGTATTGCCTGCTGAGACACAAGCGTGCGCCACCGCGTGACCGCCAGCATCGGGCTTAAGCTGAGAGATCGCCACGCGCATCGAAGAGTCTTTCTTGCGACGCAGGGCAACCTCGACCGGATCGTCCATCTCGACCACCTCAGACGCGCGCACCAACGTGCACCGTGCCCAGCTGGCAGCCGGGGCGATGGCCTCTTCGCGCCCCACGAGCACCAACTCGGCCTCGGGATGCGCATCCAAAAACGCACGGCAGGCCGGCAACGTAACCGACACACCGTGGTCGCCCCCCATGCAATCAACGGCCAGACGAACCGCAGCGCGAGAAACAGCCGACCCTGCGGCAATGCCGCCAGCGTGAGAGGAGGATGGATTCATCAAAAAAACCGCCCGCAGAAAACCCTGCCGCAGCGGTTGTGCACCAAGCGATGATCAGGCTGCGTCGGCTTTGGTCTTGACGACCTTGCGACCACGATAAAAGCCGGTGGGGCTGATGTGGTGGCGCAGATGCACTTCGCCCGTGGTGGGCTCAATGGCCGTGCCGGGATTGGTGAGTGCGTTGTGCGAGCGGTGCATTCCACGCTTGGAAGGCGACTTTTTGTTCTGTTGAACGGCCATGATGGGCTCCTGGGTTCAATTCGTGCGGTGTGCAGAATTCGGGCGGCATGCCCGGAAAAGTCGGCGATTCTAGCATGAGCTGCTAAGACGGAGCCACGTGCAAGCTCGCGCCCCTTTGTTCAGCTCTTTTTGTTTTTGAGCGCCGCCAAGACGGCAAAAGGCTGAACACGTTCAACAGGCGCGTCGGCAGCGAGCAGCTCGCTGGCCACCGGCAGGGGCTGCGGGCACACCGCGTGACGCGGGATCAGCGGCAACTCAAGAATCAGCTCGTCTTCAACCCACTCGCGCAGATCGAAGTTGTGGCTGATCACCAGCACGTCGTCTTCGCATTCGGCATCGAGCCGTGCAGCGAGTTCTTCGTCGGCCACGAAACGCACCGAACATTGCACATGCAGCGGGTGATCCACCGCCTGCAAACACCGTTGACACTGCATGGGCAGCACGGCGCTGGCTTCGAGATGCAGCCAGGTTTGGTGCGCACCACCCAACACGGGGCGGATGTCGCCACGCACCTGCCAACGCACCGGCGGCGCTGCATTTGCCTGCACATCGGGCGCCAGCGAGAGCTGGAGTCGGTGCAAATCCAACAGGGGCCATTCGCCTGACAACACACCCTGCTCGCGCGCGAAGGCGGTGACGTCGAGCTTGAGCGGATTGAATTCAACTTTCATGCCCGGCAGTGTATGCCTGCGGTCGGCGGACAGTGTGCGATCCGGCTGACGCGATGGGACAATCCAGCGCATGAATGAACGAGCATCTTCTTTGTTGCAAAGCCCTTCAACGAGAGCCGATGTGCCGCTGGTGCTGGGCTCGACATCGAGATATCGGCGCGAGTTGCTGCAGCGGCTGGGCGTGCCTTTTTTAACCACCTCACCCGAAGTGGATGAAACCCCGCTTGCAGGTGAGCGCCCTGCCGATTTGGCGCCGCGATTGGCATTGGCCAAGGCGCGTGCAGTGGCGGCACTGCATCCCGAAGCCATCGTGATCGGTTCGGATCAGGTGGCCGATCTGAACGGCACCCCCATTGGCAAACCGGGCTCGCATGAGCGCGCCGCCGCACAGTTGCGCGCCATGAGTGGGCAGGCCTTGGTGTTTCATACCGCGTTGGCCGTGGTGCGGCACGCCACAGGTTTCGAGCGCGTGGTGGATGTGCCTGTGCGAGTGCGGTTTCGCTCACTCACCGAGCTTGAGATCGAAACGTATCTGCGCATTGAGCAACCTTACGATTGCGCAGGCAGCGCGAAATCCGAAGGGCTGGGGGTAACGCTGCTGGCCTCTATCGAGTCGGACGACCCCACCGCGCTGATCGGGCTGCCGCTGATTCAAACCTGCGCGCTGCTGCGCGAGGCCGGATGGGATCCGCTGGCGGTATTGGCACAACGGCATCCCTTGGCTGGCGGCACCGTATGAGCACAATCGATACAACATCGGCACCCAGCCACCCCACCGAACAAGGCTGCGTGGTGCTTGTGCCTAACACGCTCGATTTGGGTGCGGGCACCGACGCAGCGGCACTGCCTGATATTCGGCAAGTGCTGTCGATGGGCGTGATCGAGCAGGCAGCAAAGCTGCGGCATTGGGTGGTTGAAAATGCCAAATCGACACGCCTGTTTTTGAAACGGGTAGACGCGGTTTGCCCGCTGGGCGTGCCGCTGCAGGCCATCGATATCCAAGAGCTGCCACGCCCCCCCAAAGGCGGCGGGCATGCCGCCAAGGGCACACACTCAGCAGCACACAAAGCCACAGCAGCCCCCGCCACGACACCCTGGTTAACGCTGTTGGCCCCCATACAAACCGGGCACGATGTGGGGGTGTTATCTGAGGCGGGCCTACCCGGCGTGGCTGACCCTGGCGCAGCACTCGTGCAGGCAGCGCACGGCATGGGGTTGCGCGTGGTGGCACTGCCCGGCCCGAGCTCGTTGGCGCTGGCTGTAGCCGCCAGCGGGCTCAATGGCCAGAGCTTTGCGTTTGTAGGCTATTTGCCAACTGAGCGCAGCGAGCGCGCGCAACGCCTGCGTGATCTCGAGCAAATATCGCGCCGCAACCGCCAAACCCAGTTATTGATCGAAACACCCTACCGCAACGCCGCGATGCTGTCCGCCTTGATCGAGCATCTGTGCGATCGCACCTGGTTGAGCGTGAGCTGCGGCTTGACTTTGCCCGGCGGCTTTACGCGCACGGCCACGGTGGCGGCGTGGCGTTCGCGCACCACTGAATCACCACCCTTGTTGCCCGACAACGTGCCAGCCGTATTTGCCTTTTTAGCCGCCTGACGGCGCCACGCGGTGCGGCGACAATCGGCGCTCGCCTATCTCCCCTTCTCTCTTTTTGTTGTCATGGCCACCCCGCCCGCCCACACCCCCGACTCAACGTCTTCGCCGGCCACCGCGCCTCGCACCAACCCCACCTACCCCACCCCTCATGCGCTGCGCCTGGGTTATTTGGGTTTGGTGCCCTTCGTGATGGGGGTGGTATTGCTCGCTCTGCTGGGCCCCGAAACCCACGAGCAAGAACACGCCTTTGTGGTGGATGCGCTATCGAGATACGCCGCCGTGATCATTTCGTTTCTGGCCGGCATTCACTGGGGGCTGGCCATGCGCGGCGGGGCGCCCCGGCTGGATGATCGACTCACCTGGGGTGTGGTGCCATCGCTGATCGCCTGGGTGGCTGTGCTCATGCCCGCATCGGCCGGGCTCGTGGTGCATGGCGTAACGATCGTGGTGTGCTACCTCAACGACCGCAAACACTACCCCTCATGGGGCGCAGCGGCTTGGTTGACGCTGAGATTCCGTCTCTCGGTGGTGGCTGCCCTGAGCTGCTTTATGGCTGCCGCCCTGAGCTGACGCCATGCCCACCACCCGCCACCCGGGGGTGCGCTATGCGATCGAGATCGCCGACGCACATGCCCACCTCTACCGCGTAACGCTAACCATCGCGCAGCCAGCCCCGACGCAAGTGTTGAGCCTGCCGGTGTGGATACCCGGCAGCTATCTCGTGCGCGAGTTTTCACGCCACATCTCGCAGATGCAGGCGCGCCAGGGCACGCGGGCCGTTGAGCTGCAGCAGCGCGACAAATGCACCTGGGTGGCTGCC
Source organism: uncultured Aquabacterium sp. (assembly GCA_964618825.1). Lineage (GTDB taxonomy): Bacteria > Pseudomonadota > Gammaproteobacteria > Burkholderiales > Burkholderiaceae_C > Aquabacterium. The sequence continues at coordinate 7,451 of CAZUCW010000041.1, read as the reverse complement.
TGCAGCGGGCGCGCCGCACTCACCGTGAGCTATCTGGTGTACGCCTTTGACGCCTCGGTGCGGGCTGCTTTTTTGGATACGCGCCGGGGGTTTTTTAACGGCAGCAGCGTCTTTTTGCGGGTGCACGGCCTTGAGGGCGAACGCCATCAACTGCGCATCGGACGGCTGCCGCGCGGCTGGTTGGTCGCCACGGCGTTATCGCCCACGCGCACCACCCACGCCAACGGTTCGGGTGATCACGTTGCCGCCGATTACGTTGCAGCCAATTACGACGAACTGATCGATCACCCGGTTGAGTTGGGCTGCTTTTGGCGCGGACGCTTCAAGGCTCACGGTGTGCCGCACGAGTTTGTGGTGGCTGGCGCATGGCCAGGCTTTGACGGCGAACGGCTGCTGGCCGACACCCGCAAGATTTGTGAGGCCCAGATCAGGTTCTGGCACCCACAGGGCAAGCCGCCCTTCAAGCGCTATGTGTTCATACTCAACGCGGTCGACGACGGTTATGGCGGCCTTGAGCACCGCGCCAGCACGGCCCTGATCGCCTCACGCCGTGATCTGCCTCGCCGCGACGATGCAACACCCACTGCGGCAGCCCGCTCCATGAGCGATGGCTACGTAACGCTGCTGGGCCTCATCAGCCACGAATACTTTCACACCTGGAACGTCAAGCGCCTCAAACCTGACGCCTTCGCTACCTACGATTACACGCAAGAAAACTACACCTCGCTGCTGTGGTTCTTTGAAGGGTTTACGAGCTACTACGACGATCTGCTTTTGCGCCGCGCCGGCTTGATCGACGAGGCCCGCTACCTGCAACTGCTGGGCAAAACGATCAACCAGGTGCAAGGCACCCCGGGGCGGCGCGTGCAAAGCGTGGCGCAAGCCAGCTTTGATGCGTGGATCAAGTATTACCGGCCCGACGAAAACACCGCCAACGCCACCGTGAGCTATTACACCAAGGGCTCGTTGATCGGGTTGGCGTTCGATCTGACATTGCGCCAACACGGCGGCTCACTCGATGGCGTGATGCACCGGCTCTGGGCGCTGGGCCGACCCATCACGCAGGCCGACATCCGCCAAGCGATGGCGCAAGAGGCCGGGCGATCGCTCGACGCCGAGTTCGACGCCTGGGTGCTCGGCACCGACGATCTGCCTCTGCAAACGCTGCTGCACGAACACGGCGTGAGCTGGCATCAGATCACCCCCGATCGCAACCCCTGCACCGCGCTCGAGTGGGGCATGAAACTCGGCGACACCCCTGCTGGCATCAAGGTGCAGGCCGTGATGCGCGATTCAATGGCCGAGGCCACAGGCCTGGCTGCCGGCGACGAACTGCTTGCGCTCAACGGCTGGCGGCTGCGCAAGGCCGAAGATTGGCCCGTGTTGCTGGCGCACACACGCCCCTCGGCACACGAGGCTTCACAGGTGCTGATCTCACGCGATCAGCGGGTGCTCAGCCTGGCCTCACGCGCCGCCCGCACACCCGCCGCCGGCCTCATCTCACTCAAACCGGCCACCGGCCTGCCGGGCGCAACGATCTCGGCCCGCGCCGCCTGGCTCGATGGCACCGAGGGCAGCGGGGGCGCATGATCCCACTGCGGCACAGGCGCGTTGCAACGTGGCTGGCCCTGAGCGTGGTGGCCGCGCACATTGCGCTCACCGACACCCTGCTGCAAAAGCTGGCGGCGCTGCAACCCAGCGACACACCGCCACGCATTGCGGTCGATTTCGTCGCCGAAGTTCGCCTGGCCACCCCTGCTCGCCCCCTGGCCGCACCGCCCCCCACCCCAAACAAACGCAGCCGACACCGCGCAGCCGCCCCCCAAACCGCCCCGCCAGCTGCGGCCTCGGCGCCTGAACCTGTGGCATCAGGCCTGGCGGCCCTTCCTGAGATTGCCCCCGATTTGCCGCAAGGCCCTGAGCCATCGGCATCCACGCCCCACACCATGGCGGATGCGGCCAGCGCGGCGCCAAACGCAGCCTCGGCAGCCGAGGCCGTGCAGCATGCCAACAGCCCCACCGATCTGGGATGGCCACCCTCGGCACGCATCAACTTCAAGCTCACAGGGCAATACAACGGCGAAGTGCAAGGCAGCGCACAGGTCGATTGGCTGCTGTCGGGCACGCACTATCAAGTGCACGTCGACACCTACATCGGCCCCCGATTCGCCCCGATATTTCGGCGCAGTTTCAGCAGCGATGGCGAAATCGGCGCCCAGGGCCTGCAGCCCCACCGCTACGACGAAGAAACCAAAGTCGCATTTGCTTCAGCCAAGCGCAAGTTTGTTGTGTTTGATGCCGACGAGATCGAACTCAGCGAAGCCCAACGCCGCGAGCCGCGCCTGCCCGGCGTGCAAGATCCGGCCAGCCTGTTTGTGCAGCTCACCTACATCCTCACCACCCGCCAAAGCCCGATCGCAGCAGGCGATGTGCTGGTGATCCCACTGGCCCTGCCGCGCAAACAAGAAGCCGTCAACTACGACGTGCTCGGCATCGAAACACTCGATACCCCCCTCGGCCCGCTATCAACCGTGCACGTCAAACCGCGCCTGCCGCCTCGCCCGGGCAAGCCCGATCTAACGATGGAGTTGTGGTTCGCACCCAACCTGCAATACCTGCCCGTGCGCATGCGGGTGTGGCAAGACGAACGAAACCACATCGACATGCTGATCAATGGCCCACCACTGAGCGGCGCCCCCGCATCAGCACCGCAAACGGCCTCACGCCCATCGGTGCCGAGCAACGCACCCTGAGCCAAGCGCAAGGTGGTGCTGCGCACGGCTCGGCAGCAACGTTGTGCAAAAAACTTTATTTGCCCGCAGCGAGATTTCTTTCGATCTCGGCCAGCTGCGCCGCACCACGAATGCGTGCACCACTCTCAAAGAACATGGCCGGCGTGGCCTCAACGCGCAGCTTGCGCGCCAACGTCTTGTTGCGATCGGCGGGCGTATTGCAGCTCATCCCCATAAAGCGCGGTGGCACCACATTGTTGAGCATCCAATCGCGATAAGTTTGCATCGCATCTTTCGAGCACCAGATGTTTTGCACCTTCTGCGGCGAATCACCACCCAGAATCGGAATCAAAAAGGTGTAGACCGTCACATCTTTGAGTTGCTGAATCTCGCGCTCAAGCCGCTTGCAATACCCGCAATTGGGATCAGAGAAGATCGCCATGCGACGCTTGCCGGTGCCCACCTTCCAGACCACCGCATCCTGCAACGGCAGGCTGTTGAAATCGATTTGATTGAGCTTGCCAAGCCGCTCCTCAGTGAGATTGCGTGCCGATTTGGTCTGCAACAGCTCGCCATGGATCACATATTCACCGTGCTCATCGGCGTAGAGAATGTCGCCCCCTGCCACCAGCACCTCATAAAGCCCGGGCATCGCTGTGGGCTGCACGCTCTCGATCTTGGGCAGATTAGGCATGCGCTGGCTGAGCTTGCTGCGAATCTCAGCTTCGTCGGCGCCCGCCTGCAAAGCAGTGAAGGCAAGCAGTGCAGCCGTTGTCGCAACGAGGGTTTTTTTCATGATGTGTGGTGGTGATGTGGTGGTGGATGGATGGTGTGATCGAGCATGCTGCTGCAGCGCAGCAGCACCATTGCATCAGCCTTGAGCATCGATGGCTTGAGCAATGAGCCGCTGCTTGAGCCAAGGCAGATGCTCCAGCAGATTCATGCCCTGATTGCGAAGCTCTTTGGCCGGCAACGACGGATGTGCAAACAAATGCAGCAGGCCATCGGTAAGCCCGGCCATGGCCGTTGTGGGCAACACCCGAGCGCGCGCGTAGCGCCTCAGCAAACGCTCATCGGCAGGCGAGCGCCAGGGCTCGTTTTTGCGTGCCTCGCCCAGCACCTGTGCCAACGCTGATACGTCGGCCAAACCCAGGTTGAGCCCCTGCCCTGCCAGCGGATGCACTTGATGCGCAGCATCGCCCAGCAGCACCCAGCCCGGGCCGCTCCACTGCGCCACGCGCATCAAACGCATCGGCCACGATGCACGCTCGCCCCCCAGCCTGAGCCTGCCCGCTGCGCCTTGCGTGGCCTCGTTCAGTGCCTGCTCAAAAGCAGCATCGTCGAGCGCAAGCAAGCGCTGCGCGTGGCCGTCGGGCAGCGACCACACCAGCCCAAACGAATGGCCTGCCACCGGCTTGTTGAACGGCAGCAGCGCCAAAATATCAGGAGAGCGGAACCACTGCCACGCCACACCGTTGTGCGGTCGATCGCTGATCAGCCGTGTGGCAATGGCCTGGTGGCCGTAATCGAAGCGCTCAACGCCCGCACCAAGAGCATCGCGTGTGCTCGATCGCGCGCCCTCGCAAATGGCGGTGAGTGTGGTGTCGGTGGGCGCCGGCGGTTGCGCCACCTCGCTCACATGCGGCGCATAACGCATGGCCTGCGCGAGACTGTCTTCGAGCGCTTGCGCATCAACAATCCAGGCCAACTCGGCCTCGCGCTGATCCCAAGCCGAAAACGACAGCTGCCCCGAGGCATCACCTGAGATACGCATATCAAGCACGCGCGCCGCATCGGCCGCTCGCACGGCATCCCACACCTTGAGCTGGCGCAGCAACGCCACCGAATGCGCGTTGAGTGCATAGGTGCGCACATCGGGCCCTCGCGACGCGGCGTGGCCAGCGCCCACGATGGCCACGCGCCACCCCTGGCTCGACAACGCCAGCGCCAATGCGCGCCCTACCGCGCCATGGCCTCGAATGCAGATATCAAAAACAGTCATCCGGCGATTCTAGGCAGCGCGCATGACATCCCGCCCAATAGCCCACCCAACGACGTACCGCCAAACCCTGCATGCAGACGCATGCCAACAAAAACTTGAAGTGGGCTATCAATTGACAAAGGTAAGTCACTGATTTGCAATAATTTTTTGTCTCCTTGATACAACAAAAAACACTGTTTTCAGGACTTTTTTGTCCCTCATGGATAACCCGTTTGGGTGGGTCGATTTCCCTATGAAAACGGCTATACGCAGGCACATCAAAAAGGCGCCCCATAGCACCCGCCCCAAGCGCCGCCCTCTTGCGCAACAAAATGTTCCTGCAGATCATGCGATCACCTTTCGCCACAAGAGGTTGCTGTTTCGCTGTATGAGTCCGCTGAACGCGCACCATCCTGTCGTTGTGGCCCAGGCCTTTGCGCAGCCTTCGTCGTCACGCGAGGATCGCATCCTCGCGTTGATCGAGCGCCGCAGTGCTCTTGTTATGTTCGCCGTTGCGACGGTGCTTCTCATGTTGCTTTGGGTCGCGCAATCGGCCCAAGGAGTGATTGAGCCGCACGATCGCTGGGCCGCGCCGGCGTTGGCTGGCTTGATGGCGTTGCTTTGCCTGGCGCTGCTGAGGCGTCCGCACAGCCTGGTGTGGGCACAGCGCATCGGGGTGATTTGCATCGCTGCTTATCTTGCGGTGAGCGCGGTATCGATGCTCACCAGCCGCACCCCCGTTAGCCCGCTGTGGTTGAGCACCTTGTTTCAATGCCTGCCGCTGCTGTATCTGCTGTTGCTGGCCACCTGGACAAGCGTGTGGGCTTTGGTGTTGGCCACGGTGGCTTTTTGTGCGGTGGGCAGCCCAGCGCTGCTGCTGGCCCTCACCCAACCCGAGATGTCTTGGCGCGGCTCGGCCTGGCCACTGTTCATCAGCGGTGTGATTGCCCAATCGGTGTTTTTGATCGCCCTGGCCAATTTAGTGCGGGTGCGCCGCAGCGTGGCTGCTGCTGCAAGCCGGGTATCAGAGTTCATGCCGACATCGCCTTTTGAGCTCGACCGCATCGTCAACCGACGCACGGCCGAGCTGACGCAAGCCAAGGCCGCTGCCGAAGCTGCCTCACTGGCCAAAGGACGCTTTCTGGCCGTGATGAGCCATGAGTTGCGCACGCCGTTGCACGCTGTGTTGGCTGCTGCAGAGCTGCTGCGCGACGGACGCCGCGAGTGCGCCGGGCCGCGCGATGAGCTGCTGATCGACACCATCCGTCGCAGCGGCACGCATTTGCTGACGCTCATCGATCAGGTGCTCGACCTCTCGCGCATCGAGGCCGGCAAACTTGAGTTGGCCGAACAACCTCTCGATCTGCGCGACGTGGCTGCCCGTGCGCTGCAAGCCGTAGCGCAACAAGCGCAAAACAAAGGGCTGGCGTTGCAGAGCGATCTGGCCGAGCAGATGCACAAACACCGCAGCGGCGATGCTTTGCGTTTATCTCAGGTGCTGATCAATTTGCTGGCCAACGCGGTGAAGTTCACACAGCACGGCAGCGTCTCGCTCACCATTGAGCCCGAGCCTGGCAGCAGCAACGTGCGCTTTGTGGTGCGCGACACCGGGCCGGGCCTAAGCGAAGAACAGCAACGCAACGTATTCGAGGCGTTTCATCAGGTTGAGCGCCCAGCGGGCGAGCAACTCGGTGGCGCCGGCCTTGGCTTGACGATCACGAAAGAGCTGGTGAGCCTGATGAACGGTCGCATCCATCTACATAGCCTGCTTGGCGTAGGCACCCAGGTTGAAATCGTTTTGCCGATGCCCGAGGTGCCCGAGCCCTCGCGCCACGGCCAGCGGTGCGATGAGCAATCGCCCTGCCTGCGCGGCGTGTATGTGTTGGTGGTCGAAGACGATCCCGTAAACACCATGCTGGCGCAAGAGATGCTGTCTTCGGCTGGCGCCATGGTGTCGACGGTTGAAACAGGTGCACAGGCTTTGGCCCATCTGCGCGAACACGGCAGCGATGTGGTTTTGATGGATTGGCACATGCCCGAGATGGACGGCCTTGAAACCACACAGCGCATCCGTGCCGGCGATGCGGGGCAGGCCGCACAAGATGTGCCCGTGATCGGCCTGACCGCCAGCGCCTTCACCGACGACCGCAACGCCTGCCTGGCTGCGGGCATGAATCACGTCCTCACCAAGCCCATCGAGAAGCTCAAGCTGCTGCAAGACGTTCGCCTGTGGGCCGACGCCCGCGCTGCGATGCATTGATCCGCCCCCGTAATCCGCCCCCCCGTAAAATCGGGCGCTTCGCTGCGCGGCGCATGCCTGATCTTCTTGAGGGATCGCGCCCGCCCCTCTCTTTTCGATAACGCGCACCCGTTGCGCTGCGGACACGCCCCCATGAGCCTCAAATGCGGCATCGTGGGCTTGCCTAACGTGGGCAAGTCCACCCTCTTCAACGCCCTCACCAAAGCCGGCATCGCTGCCGAAAATTATCCGTTTTGCACCATCGAACCCAACGTGGGCGTGGTCGAGGTGCCCGATCCGCGGCTGGCGCAACTGGCCCAGATCATCGAGCCCGAGCGCGTGGTGCCCGCCATCGTCGAGTTTGTCGACATCGCTGGCCTGGTGGCCGGTGCCTCTAAAGGCGAAGGGTTGGGCAATCAATTTTTGAGCCATATCCGCGAAACCGACGCCATCGTCAACGTGGTGCGCTGCTTTGAAGACGACAACGTGATCCACGTGG
>CAZUCW010000040.1:0-20104 GCA_964618825.1 uncultured Aquabacterium sp. | reverse complement strand
ACAAGTTCGACGAAGCCATCATCAACTACATCCGCCGCAACTACGGCATGCTGATCGGCGAGCCCACCGCCGAGGCCATCAAGAAGGAGATCGGCTCGGCCTTCCCCGGCTCCGAGATCCGCGAGATGGAGGTCAAGGGCCGCAACCTCAGCGAGGGCGTGCCGCGCAGCTTCACCGTCTCGTCGAACGAGATCCTCGAGGCGCTGACCGACCCGCTCAACCAGATCGTCTCCAGTGTCAAGAAAGCCCTGGAGCAGACGCCGCCCGAGCTGGGCGCCGACATCGCCGAGCGCGGCATGATGCTGACCGGCGGTGGCGCCTTGCTGCGTGATCTTGATCGCCTGCTGGCCGAAGAAACCGGCCTGCCGGTGCTGGTGGCCGAAGACCCGCTGACGTGCGTGGTGCGCGGCTGTGGCATGGCGCTCGAACGCATGGAGCGCCTGGGCAGCATCTTCACCTCGGAGTAAGCCCGCATGCCGCACATGAGCCGACGCGTGACGACCACGGGTCGGCTTTTGTTTTTGTGTATCTGCCGCGTTGCTTATGCCGCTGGGCACGCTTGATCGCACCCCGCCGCCCTTCTTTAAGCAGGGGCCGTCGGCCATCACGCGGCTGACGTTTTTTGCCGCGCTGGCGGTGTTTTTGATGGTGGCCGATACGCGGTTCAAAATCACCGGCCCCTTGCGTTCGGCGGCAGCCGTGGTGTTGCATCCGATTCAGCGGGCCTTGCTGGCGCCCCTTGAGGGGGCCGGCACGGTGGGTGAATATCTCGGCGGCATCCATCAGGCGGTGGATGCGCGCAATCAGGCCACGCTGCGGCTGGCTTCTCAGGCCGAGCGGGCGCTGCGCGTTGAGCAGCTCGAGCACGAAAACGCTCGGCTGCGCGCCCTGTTGGCGCTGCGAGATCGGTTGCAGATGAAATCGCACACCGCCGAGGTGTTGTATGCCGCTGCCGATCCGTTCACGCGCAAGGTGGTGGTGGATCGCGGGGGCTCGCATGGCGTGGTGCTGGGCTCGCCGGCCATCGACGATGCCGGGGTGATCGGGCAGGTAACCCGCGTGTATCCGTTGACGTCTGAGATCACGCTGATCACTGACAAAAATGCCGCCATCCCGGTGCTCAACATTCGCACCCAGCAACGCGGTGCCGCGTTCGGGCATCCCAGCGATGGGGGCATGGAGCTGCGCTTTATGGCGGGCAACGCCGATGTGCGCGAGGGCGACGTGCTGCACACCTCGGGGCTCGATGGTGTCTACCCCACCGGGCTGCCGGTGGCCCGGGTGCTGCGGGTGGATCGTCGCGCGGATTCGGCCTTTGCCAAGATCGTGCTGGCCCCCGTGGCGCACCCCGATAGCGCACGCCATGTGCTGATTCTTGAGCCGCTGGCGCTGCAGTTGCCCGAGCGGCCCGCCATCGAGCCCTCAGCCGTTGAGGATGCGGCCTCGGCGGCGTTTGGCCGACAGCCGCGTTCATCCACCAAAAAAGGGGCGCGCCCATGATGCCTCGCGGCTCGGAGTTGTTGCTGCCGGTGAATCCGCTGTTCATGTGGATGTCGGTGTGTGTGGCGCTGGGGTTTAACCTGCTGCCGCTGGGGCGTGTGGCGGCGGTGCCCGATGTGCTGGCCCTGGTGTTTGTGTTCTGGAACGTGCACCAGCCGCGCCGCATGGGCATGGCGCCGGCGTTTGTTTTTGGCTTGTTGATGGATGTGCATCAGGGTGCACTGTTGGGGCAGCATGCGCTGGCCTATACGTTGTTGAGCTACTTTGCGATCACGATCCACCGCCGTTTGCTGTGGTTTACGGTGCCATCGCAGGCGGTGCAGATCCTGCCGTTGTTTGTGGCAGCGCATGCCGTGTCGTTGCTGGTGCGCATGGTGGCCGGCGGCAGCCTGCCGGGGTGGAGCGTGCTGCTGGCGCCGGTGTTCGAATCGGCACTGTGGCCGCTGGCTTCGGTGCTGTTGCTGGCGCCGCAGCGCCGCGCGCCGGATCGCGATAAAAACCGGCCCTTGTGATCGGCAGCGCATCGGCATGACCGAACTCAAAAACGTCGAACAAGAGATCGGACGCTTTCGCACCCGCGTGTGGGCGGCGGCGGGGTTTGTGTTGCTGGCCTTTGGGTTGCTGATCGCACGGCTGGTGTATTTGCAGGTGTATCGGCACGATGAGCTGCTCAGCCAGGCCGAGGCCAACCGCATTGCGGTGGTGCCCATCGTGCCCAACCGGGGCTTGATCGTTGATCGCAATGGCGTGGTGCTGGCCAACAACTACTCGGCCTATACGCTCGAGATCACGCCTTCGAAGATCGCTGATCTCGAGGCCACTATCGAAGAGCTGTCCACCATCGTCGACATCACCGCGCGCGATCGCCGGCGCTTCAAGCGGCTGATGGACGAATCCAAAAGCTTCGAATCGCTGCCGATTCGCACCAAGCTGACCGATGCCGAGGTGGCGCGGTTTACGGCGCAGCGGTTTCGTTTTGCGGGTGTCGAGATCAAGGCGCGGCTGTTTCGCAACTACCCCTACGGCGAGTTGGCCAGCCATGTGCTGGGCTACATCGGGCGCATCAACGAGGCCGAAAAGCGGGCGATGGACGATTGGCCCGACGAGCGTGTGGCCAATTACCGTGGCACCGATTACATCGGCAAGCTCGGCGTAGAGCAGAGCTACGAGGCCGATCTGCATGGCCTCACCGGGGTTGAAGAGGTTGAAACCAGCGCGGGCGGGCGGGCCGTGCGGCGCTTGCGGGCTTCGGCGCCCACGCCGGGCAACACGCTGCATCTGTCGATCGACATCAAGCTGCAGCAGTTGATCGAGCGTTTGTTTGGGGATCGCCGTGGCGCGCTGGTGGCCATCGATCCGCGCAATGGCGAGGTGCTGGCGTTTGTGAGCAAGCCCACGTTTGATCCCAATTTGTTTGTGGATGGCATCGACAGCGAGAGCTGGAAAGAGCTCAACGAATCGATCGACCGACCGCTGCTCAACCGCGCATTGCGTGGCACGTATCCGCCGGGCTCAACGTTCAAGCCTTTTATGGCGATGGCAGCGTTGCACGCGGGCAAACGCAGCGAGCATGCAGCGGTGCTCGACAACGGCACGTTCATGTTTGGCGGACACCGCTTTCGCAGCCACGGCGATGGCGGGCTGGGCATGGTCGATATGTATCGCTCGATCGTGAAATCGAGCAACGTGTATTACTACTCGCTGGCCAATGAGATGGGGGTGGATCTGATTCACGATCAGCTCGAACCCATGGGCTTTGGACGGCTGACGGGCATCGATCTCAAGGGTGAGGTTGCTGGGGTGCTGCCCTCGACGGCCTGGAAGCGGCGCACCTACAAGCGACCCGAGCATCAGCGTTGGTATGCCGGCGAAACGATCTCGCTGGGCATTGGGCAGGGCTATAACAACTTCACGATGCTGCAGCTGGCGTCGGCGTTGTCGACGCTGGTAACGGGCGGGCAACGTTTTGAACCCCGGCTGGTGCGCGAGATCGAAGATCTGGCCTCGGGGCAGCGGCTCCCGATTGCCAGCCAGGCGTTGGCGCCGCTGGCCTACAAGCCCGAGCACACGGCGCTGATTCGTCGTGCCATGTATGGCGTTACCCAAGAAGGCACTGCCACGCGGGTGTTTTTGGGCGCGCCGTATCAAAGCGGCGGCAAAACGGGCACGGCACAGGCGGTGAGCATCAGGCAAAACGAAAAATACAACGCGGCACGGCTGGAGGCGTATTTGCGCGATCACTCGCTGTATGAGGCGTTTGCCCCGGTGGATGCGCCGCGTATCGCGCTGGCCGTGATTGTCGAGAACGCCGGTTTTGGTGCCGAGGCGGCCGCCCCGATTGCCCGCCGGGTGCTTGATTACGTGCTGCTGGGGCAGTATCCGAGCGAAGAAGACATCGCGCTGGTGCAGCAAGGCAAGGCCGGGCCGCCGGTGGGCACGCCGCGTGCGGCGGTTGAGGTGCCCCTGCCGCATGCCGTGGGCAACGAGGTGATTGCGGTGACGCCGACGCCGGGGGCGTCTGGGGCCGCGGCAGCCGCTGTGGCCGCAGCATCGCGCGCCGCTTCAGGAGGCGCGCCATGAACGTGGCGTTTGACAAACCTTCGCTGTGGCAGCGCGTGCGCCCGGTGTTCGTGGGCTTCGATGGCTTGCTGGTGCTGGCGGTGCTGCTGCTGTGCAGCTTGGGGCTGACGATCATGTACTCAGCCGGCTACGACCACGGCAGCCGCTTTGTTGATCACGCGCGCAACATGCTGCTGGGGGTGGGGGTGATGTTTGTGGTGGCGCAGATTCCGCCGCAGCGGCTCATGGCGCTGGCGGTGCCGCTGTATTCATTGGGGCTGCTGCTGCTGCTGGCCGTGGCGCTGTTTGGGGTGACGAAAAAAGGCGCCACGCGCTGGCTGCATATTGGCTTCGATATCCAACCCAGCGAGATCATGAAGATCGCGATGCCGCTGATGTTGGCTTGGTGGTTTCAGCGCCGCGAGGGGTTGTTGCGCACGCCTGATTTTTTGGTGGCGGGGGCACTGCTGGCGTTGCCGGTGGGGCTGATCATGAAGCAGCCTGATCTGGGCACCGCGCTGTTGGTGTTGTCGGGGGGGCTGTATGTGATTTTCTTTGCCGGGCTGAGCTGGCGGCTCATCGTGCCGGTGCTGCTGGTGGGGCTGGCCGGCATTTTGGCGCTGGTGCTCACGCAAGAGCAGATCTGCGCGCCGGGGGTGAAATGGCCCCTGCTGCACGAATACCAGCGGCATCGTGTTTGCACCCTGCTCGATCCGATGGCCGACCCGCTGGGCAAGGGCTTTCACATCATTCAGGGCATGATCGCCATCGGCTCGGGCGGTGTGGCTGGCAAGGGCTTGATGCAGGGCACACAGACGCATCTCGAGTTCATTCCTGAGCGCACCACCGATTTCATTTTTGCGGCCTACGCTGAAGAGCTGGGCCTGGTGGGGGCGGCGGGGCTGGTGCTGGCGTTCGTCTTTCTGATCTTTCGCGGGTTGATGATTGCTGCCGAGGCGCCCACGCTGTTTGCGCGCTTGCTGGCCGGGGCGATGAGCCTGAGTTTTTTTACGTATGCCTTCGTCAACATGGGCATGGTGAGCGGCATCTTGCCGGTGGTGGGGGTGCCGCTGCCCTTTATCAGCTATGGCGGCACGGCCATGGTGTCGCTGGGGCTGGGGCTGGGGGTGTTGATGTCGATCGCCAAGAGCCGGCGCCTGATGCAGAGTTAGCCCCGGCCTCCCTAAGACGCATGATGGGCAGCGCTGGCGCGGCTCACTAGCATGGCTTCACGCTCAACCCTTGCAAAGAAGCCCCTCATGCCCACGCGCCAGGTTTCTATCGGTCAACGCACCGTTTCGCTCGACGCCCGCCCCGATCGCCTTGATCTGCGCGATCGGCCCTATCAGCCGCCGCTGGGGCGCTTGCCGCCCGAGTGGCCGCCGTCGGGCTGGATCCACACCCACCTGCCACGCTACGCCGAGCGCGATCTGGTGCTCGATCAGGGCAGCGAGGGGGCGTGCACCGGCTTCGGGCTGGCGGCTGTCATCAACTATTTAGGCTTTGTGGCGAGCCTGCAGGATCCCACCGTGGCCGAGCGCAAGGTGAGCCCAGCGATGCTGTATCAGCTCGCGCGCATGTACGACGAATGGCCGGGCGAGGATTACGAAGGGTCGAGTTGCCGCGGGGCGCTCAAGGGCTGGCATCGCCACGGGGTGTGCCGCGAAGAGCTCTGGCCCTACAAGCTCGATCGCAAGGGGCGCCGGGTGCATGTGGCCCCGCTCGAAGACAGCGCTGCGCCCGATGATGCCGATCGCAATTGGGATGTCGACGCGTTGGCGCGCACGCTGGGTGTGTATTACCGCGTGGATGTGCGCTCGGTGGTGGATCTGCAGGCGGCGATCCATCACAACGGTGCGGTTTACGTGTCGGCCACCGTGCACGAAGGCTGGGGTGTGCCCACGCGCAAGCAGCTCAGGGGGCACGCCGATCTCGTGAGCATCAAAGCTGTGGCCCAACCCAAGCAGCCGGGCGGCCACGCCTTTGCGTTGGTGGGCTACAACGAGCGCGGCTTTGTGGTGCAAAACTCGTGGGGCCTCACCTGGGGCTCGCACGGCTTTGCGCTGCTGCCTTATGCCGATTGGGTGCAGCATGCCTCTGATGCGTGGGTGTTCACGCTCGGGGTGTCGTGCCAGCAGCGCATGAGCGCGCGCGCGCGGGCGTCGGGCACCGCCGTATCCCCCTTGTTGAGCCGCTCGCCGCGATTTTTGGTGCCCTTTAGCGGCAGCGCCATGGGCACGGTGCCTGATCGCCCCAACGGCCTCATTGGTGCCGACGATGCCCTCGACCGCCGATACCGCAACCTGCGCCGGCCTGAGCACCGCCCGCTGGATGCCGATCAGGCCTATCGCCACACCCTCGTGCTCGATCGAGGCTTTGCGGTGCGCAACGACATCACCGCCGAGAACCCCCAGGCCGCGCTCGATGCAGCCGTGCTCGCGCGGCCCGCAGCGTGGCTGCAGGCGCGCGGCAGCGTCAAGCTCATGATCTATGCGCACGGCGGGCTCAACAGCGAGAGCGCCTCGATTGCGCGCATTCGCGTTATGGCGCCCTATGCGCTGGCCAACGGCATCTACCCGCTGTTTGTGTCGTGGCGCTCGGGCCCGATGGAAACCATCTCGGATCTGGTAGAAGAGCTGGCCGCCAAATTTGGCTTGGCAGCGCGCGGCGCGGCGCCGGCCCGAGGCTGGCTCGATCGCATCACCGAGGGCACCGATCGCATGCTCGAGCCCGTGTTGCGCGCGCCCGGCGGGGCAATGTGGGGGCAAATGAAGCTCAATGCCGTCCGTGCCAGCGACGATGCGCAAGGTGGCGTGCGGCTGGCCGTGCAGCGGCTCAAGCAGCTGCAGGCGCAGGTGCCGGGGCTTGAGATTCACCTTGTGGGCCACTCGGCGGGCTCGATCGTGCTGGGCGCGATGCTCGGGCAAATGGCTGCCGCCGGGCTCAAGGCGGCCAGCGTGCGGCTGTTTGCCCCGGCCTGCACCACCCGCTTCGCGCTCGATCATTACGTGCCGGCGGTCAACAAAGGGGTGCTGCGCGCCGAGCGGCTGCACATCCACACCTTGAGCGATAAAAACGAGCTCGACGACAACGTGGGCCCCTATCGCAAATCGCTGCTCTATCTCGTGAGCCGCTCGTTTGAAGATGTGCACAAAATGCCGCTGCTGGGCATGGCCAAGTGCTTCGATCCTGCCACCGTGGCGTCTGGCGCGGGCGACGACACCTGGGCGCGCGAACGGCTCGACGACGTGCGGCGCTGGCAGGCGTTTTGGGGCAGCTTGCCCAGCGGCAGCACCAATTTGCATGTACTGAGTGAGCGCCACATCTCCAACGGCGCAGGCACCGAGCGTGCCTCGCACGGCTGCTTTGATAACGCGGTCGACCTCGTGGGCGAGGCGCTGGGCGCCATCCTCAACCCGCACAAGCCCGTGCCGATCAAGATCGAGCGGCTCGATTACTGAGGCTCAAAACGGCGCCCCCACCCATCCCCAAGGATGCATTGGATATGCAATACCCCGGACATCTCATCAAAGCCGGCGAAGCCGATGCGCGCATCGTCAAAGCGCTCAAAACGGCGCTCAACAAAGCCTTGGCGCTGCGCGGTGCCGAAGCCATCGTGCTCGATGCCGACAACCCCAGCTTCGGCCCGCGCATGACGCAGGCCGTCAAGCTCTTTCAGGCCCGCAACGTTGATGCCCAAGGCCAGCCGCTCAGGGTGGATGGCGAAGTTGGCGCCATCACCTGGGCCGCCTTGTTTGGTGATGCGCGCGTGCCGCAGATCGACGCGGCGGCAGGCCTGGCTGCAGCGGTGCTGGCCGAGGCCGGTGCCGCTGCTGATGCGGGCGTGCGCGAGGTGCCGCGCAACAGCAACCGTGGGCCCGAGGTGGATGGCTATTTGCGTCGCGCGGGGGTTGCGCCCGGGCTGGCCTGGTGCTGCGCCTTCACCTATTGGTGTTTCGACGAGGCGGCAAACAAGCTGGGCCGCTCCAACCCGATGTTTCGCACGGCGGGTTGTTTGGCGCACTGGAACAACGCCGAGCGCGCCGGGGGCACCCGGCTGCATGCGCGCGAGGCCGTGGCCAACCCGGGCCTCATCCGCCCGGGCATGGTTTTCATCATGGATTTTGGTGGTGGCATGGGCCACACCGGCTTTGTCGAGCGGATCGAGGGGGGCTTCATCCACACCATCGAAGGCAATACCGACGCTTCGCAAACCCGCGAGGGCGGGGGCGTCTACCGCCTGCAGCGCAAGGTTGGCAGCATCAACAAAGGCTTTATCGATTACGCCGATTGAGGCAGCCCGGTGAACAGCCCCGTGCCCGCGCCATCGTGCAGGCAACGTGGGCGCACCTGGCCCACGCGCTGCGCGATGGCGGCAATGTGCTCAGGCGTGGTGCCGCAGCAGCCGCCGGCGATGTTTAAAAAACCCGCGCGTGCAAACTCTTCAACCAGGCCACCGGTAACTTCGGGCGTTTCGTCAAAGCCGGTGTCGCTCATCGGGTTGGGCAGGCCGGCGTTGGGGTAGCACGAGATAAACGTGTCGCCCGCTATCTTGCTCAATTCTTCAATGTAGGGGCGCATCAACGCGGCGCCGAGGGCGCAGTTGAGGCCGATGGCCAGCGGCTTGGCGTGGCGCACCGAGTGCCAGAACGCGCCCACCGTTTGGCCCGAGAGGATGCGGCCCGAAGCATCGGTTACCGTGCCCGAGATGATGATCGGCAGCCGCTCGCCCGTGGCCTCAAACAGCGCATCAATGGCAAACAGCGCCGCCTTGGCGTTGAGCGTGTCGAAGATGGTTTCAACCAAAAACAGATCGACGCCGCCCTCGAGCAGCGCCTGGGCCTGTTCGTAATACGCGGTGCGCAGCGTGTCGAAATCAACATTGCGCGCGCCGGGGTCGTTCACATCGGGGCTGATGCTCGCCGTGCGCGGTGTAGGGCCGATGGCGCCGGCGGCAAAGCGCGGCTTGTCGGGCGTGCTGAACGCATCGCAAGCCTCGCGCGCCAGCCGAGCGGCGGCCAGGTTCATCTCGCGCGCAAACGGTGCAAGGTCGTAATCTTCTTGCGCCACGGTGGTGGTGCCGAACGTGTTGGTTTCGATGATGTCGGCGCCAGCCTTGAGATAGCCCTCATGAATCTCGCGGATCACCTCGGGGCGCGTGAGCACCAGCAAATCGTTGTTGCCCTTGAGATCTTTGTGATGCGCTTTGAAGCGTTCGCCACGGTAATCGGCCTCGGTGAGCTTGTAGCGCTGGATCATCGTGCCCATCGCACCATCGAGGATCACGATGCGCTGGGCCAACAGGGCCGGCAGCGCAGCGGCGCGGGTGTAGGGCCGGGGGATCGGTGCGTGCGGGGCGAGAGCCATGGGCTGGGCGGCGTCAGACATGCCGTGATTGTAGGCAGCCCCCTTATTGCGCAATCCGTCACATCGGCGCGGCATGGGTGCGCCAACGGCTCCCGCTCAAGGGGGATGCGTGATCTGCGGCGCTCAACCCAGGCGGCTGTTTGGCCGATACAGGCGTTTGAAACGTCCGGCCCACAGGGGTGCCGAACGGCGAGTTTTTGATCACGACGGTCGACCCAAGCCCGATCGTCGGCTGCGCGGCGCGCTTCAGCGCTGATGCGGTCTCACCCCCGTGAGGAGGGCCTGTGTCTGCCAACACCATTGCCACCAGCTACCTGATCGCGCCCACGCTGATTGCCTTCTTGATCGCGTCGTTCAGCGCTTTCATCATGATCGAGATCATCCGGCGCATCCGCGCGGCCGATCGCGAAATGGCCATCGGCTGGTTGCTTGCCGGCGGGCTGTGCGTGGGCACGGGCGTGTGGGCCGAGCACTTCGTGGGGCTGCTGTCGATCGATCTGCCCATCAAAGTCGGCTTCAACCCGCATCTCACCCTACTCTCGTGGCTGCTCACCGTGATGGTGATGACGCTCATCCAGGCCCAGCTCAGCCGCCCCCACCTGGCCTGGGCGTGGCGCCTCGTGGGTGTGGTGGTGGCCGGCGGCGGGTTGAGCTGGATGCACTACCTTGGCGTGCAATCGCTGTCCATCACGCCCGCCATCGGGTGGGACGCCTCATACGCCTGGCTGCCAGCGGCCATCGCCCTCAGCGGCGCCACCGTGGCCTCGATCAGCGTCCGCAGCGTGCTCGACAGCGCGGCCTCGCCACCTCTGGCGCGCATCCTCGTGGCGGCTGCCACCTGTGGCGTGTTGCTGCGCGCGTTTCAGTGGACGATGCTCTCAGCCGTGCGCGTTCCGCAAGGCGCCCAAAGTTTGGCAGCTGATCAGCTCTCAGGGGCGGCGCTCGTCGATCTGGTGGCCTTTGCCACGGTGCTGCTGCTGGCCATCACCTACATCACCGCCACCCTTGCCAAGCGGCTGCGCGTGCAAAACGAGCACCTCAGCCACACCTTGCGCAGCGCGCACCACGAGCTGGCTTCAAGCGCGTGGCGCGACGTCCTCACCCAGCTGCCCAACCGGCAAGGCTTTGAGCACGAACTCACCCTCGCCACCCAAGCGTGCGATCGCAACCATGGCGAACTCAGCGTGATGCTCGTGAACCTCGACGGCTTCAAAATCGTCAACGACTCTTTTGGCCACGGTGCAGGCGACGCTCTGCTGCGGCAAGTGGCCACCCGCCTGGGCCGGCTCGTGCGCCGCGACGACGTGCTTGCGCGCGCTGCGGGCGATGAATTTTTGCTGGCGCTCAAAGACACCCACGACCGCGCGGCCATCGCCGTGCTGGCCCAACGTGTGAGCGACGCCATCGGCCAGATCTTCATGGTGGATGGCCATGAGATGGTGATGTCGTGCACCATCGGCATCGCCCACTACCCCAGCGATGGCCCCGCCAGTGCGCTGCTCGTGCATGCTGGCGCCGCCATGCAGGCTGCCAAACGCGCCGGGGGCGGCACCCACTGTTTCTTCGAGCCCGACATGGCCGAGAGCAGCGTGGGCCAAATCGACATGCAACGCGATCTGCGCAGCGCCGTTACTCACAGCCAGTTGCTGCTGCACTACCAGCCCAAACGCCACGCCCGCAACGGCCAGATCAGCGGCACCGAAGCCCTGCTGCGCTGGAAACACCCCGAGCGCGGCATGGTTAGCCCCGCCGAATTCATCCCCGTAGCCGAGCGCTTTGGCCTCATCGGTGCGCTGGGCAACTGGGTGATCGACGAAGCCTGCCGACAAGTGCGCTGCTGGCTCGATCAGGGGCTGCGTCTGCCCGTGGCCATCAACCTCTCGGTGCATCAACTGCGCCAGCCTGATCTGGTGGATCGCCTGCGCACGGCCTTGGCGCGCCACCGCGTTGATCCGGCCTTGCTGATCTGCGAGATCACCGAATCCGTGGCGATGGAAAACTCACAGACATCGCTGCGCGTGTTTGAGCAACTCGCCGCCATTGGCGTGCAGCTGTCGATCGACGATTTCGGCACCGGCTATTCGAGCCTGAGCTATCTGCGCAAACTGCCCGCCCGCCAGCTCAAAATCGACCGCAGCTTCGTCAAAGATCTCGAGCACAGCGGCGACGCCCGCGCCATTGTTGAAGCCGTTGTGCAGCTGGCGCACGCGCTGGGCTTGCAGGTGGTAGCCGAAGGGGTCGAAACCCAGGGGCAGCACGACATCCTGCTTGAGTTGGGCTGCGATGAACTGCAAGGCTACCTGCTGGCCCGCCCGATGACCGCCGAGGCTCTGGGCGAATGGCTGCGCCGCGACGGCCAAACCGAAGGCAGCGTGCGCAACGCCCCGCTGTTCATGGGCTGGGGCGTATAGCGCCACAACGCCGCAGCCCCACAAACGGTGGCTGCGGCGCGTCGGGAGAGAGCGGGTGTGGGGAGCGTGTGAGGGCGCTGGCGTCAGTGCATCACCACCGGCTGCTGCGCCATCGAGGCATAGCGCTCGAGATAGGCGTCGATCTCTTCAATGGTGGGCGACGACTCAATCAGCGCCTCGACCCCCACCTTGAACTGCTCGGCAATGGCGCCCTCGATATACACCTCACGGCGCGCAAATTTGTCCACGATCTCGTAGCCCGCCCGCGTCAGACCCGCCGAGGGGGTGCTGTCGTCGTCGCCGAACGTCGGCAACTCGATATGCACCACCGCGTAGTGATCCGAGTTATAGAGCATTTGCATGTGGACACTCCTTGGCCTTGCGGCACAGGTTGATGCGGCGCCCGCGTGTTGCAAGGTGCCGTCGTGATCTGGTGTTCGACGCCCTCGATCCAACACTTGAGGGGAAGAACCCGCAGACCCTGCCTGTGGGTGTGCCAGATTGCGCGCCAGGTTCCGGTTGTTGTGCCAACGGGTGTTGGCGCAGCGGTATTTGTTCACGATATTTGCGGGCCGCTGTGGCGTGGTTGCGGCATTGCGGCGGCGTCTGGGCGGCTTACAAGCGGTAACCGATTGCCTACGATTCCCCTCGTAGGAGGGATTTCGAACCAGGGGGGTGCCCTTTACAGTTCTTTTCAGATGCTGTCACACGGGTTTTTTACGAATCCCCGCGAACAAGAGTCCGCCACATCAAGGCAAGTACAACAAGCACCGCAACGCGAGGTCGGCCACCGGCACCGTTGATGAGTGTGATCAAAGCCTCAAACGGTCCTAACAACGTCCTTTTCGGACACCCTCAACGCTCCGCCAGCCGGGGCGTTTTTTTTGGGGTGTACAAAAGAAAAAACCCAGAAGCGCCCCGGGCTCAAGAGGGGAAGGAGGAGGAGAACTTCCCGAGGGGTGGGCCGGCAGACGCCAGCCAGGCTTCTGGGTTCGAAGGAGCGGAGTAAACAGCAAGCACAAGCACGAGCCGCGCTTACAGGGGGGTGAGAGTGGCAGGCGGCGGCTGAGGTTCCCTATTTCTGTTTAAAGGTTTCATATTGTTACAATAGCCGGCAATGGCATCGTTCACGAAGCCGACAGGTTTTGTGTCGGAAGCGGCCCCACCAGCGGGCGGCGCGTCACAATGGCCGGCCACATTTCGTGGACACTTGGTGCACGTATTGACCATGACAGCCCCTTTGAACTCTCTTGCCGTGCCGCATGCGCCGTTGAGCCTGTCGATTGCCGCTGTTGAGCGCGATACCGGCTTGAGCAAAGACACGCTGCGCGTGTGGGAGCGCCGTTATGGCTTTCCGACACCCGAGCGCGATGGCCAGGGTGAGCGCATGTATGCGCTCGATCAGCTCGACAAGCTGCGGCTGATCAAGCGGTTGCTCGATGCGGGCCACCGCCCGGGACGAATCGTGGCGCTGCCAGCCGAGCAGTTGCAGCAATTGCTGGCGCAATCGAGCCCGGCGCTGGTGGGTGATCGGCACCGGCCACATCCGCACCGTCGGCTGGGGCAACCCGGCGAGTTGCGTGAGTTGCTCGACAAAGTGCTGCGGCACGATGCGCTGGGGCTGCGGCACGATTTGGGCCGGCTGGCCTCACGCCTGGGGCTGCACAACTTTATTTTCGACATCGTTGGGCCGCTGCTCAACGATATGAACGTTGCCCGGCAACGCGGCAGCCTCAACCGCTATCAAGAGCTGTGGGCGCGTGATTGCCTCGAAACCGTGATGCGCCACGAGATTGCCTCTCTGCCCGCACCCACCGCCGAGGCCCGCCCTCGCTTGGTGCTGGCCACGTTGCCCCACGAGCCGCGCGGGCTGGGGCGCTTGATGATGCATGGGCTGGCGGCGCTTGAGGGGGCCGATTGTTTGTCGCTGGGCCATCAGGTGCCCGTGGCCGATGTGGTGCAGGCTGCAACGGCTCACCGCGTTGACGTTGTGGGGATCTGCTTTAGCACGGATGCCGCGCAAGGCGCGTTGGTTGAGGCGCTGCGCAAGCTGCGCGAGGCGTTGCCTGCCGAGGTGGCGGTTTGGGTGGCCGGCTCTCACCACGGCCCCCTGAAACAAGAGATATCCGGGGTGCAAGTGCTCACTCACCCAGCGGATCTCGGCACCCTGATCAACCGTTGGCGTGATCAGCATCAGGTGTGTGTTTGAGGGTCTGGCTCGCGTTCGATCTGGCGTGATCCCGAAGCACGCTGGGGCTTCGGCACGGAATGGCCATCTTGCCTAGAATTGACGATTGTCATTTCTATTCTTTCAAAAGGCGGAGGGCGCCCATGCTTTACCCAGAACTTTTCAAGCAGCTCGAAGCGGTGCGCTGGAACATGGATCGCGACATCCCCTGGGATCGTTTTGATGCCAGCCTGCTCACCGATGAGCAGGCGCAAACGATCAAGATGAACGCGATCACCGAGTGGGCGGCGCTGCCGGCCACCGAGATGTTTTTGCGCGACAACCGCAGCGATGCCGATTTTTGCGGCTTCATGAGCGTGTGGTTCTTCGAGGAGCAAAAGCATTCGCTGGTGCTGATGGAGTATCTGCGGCGCTTTCGGCCCGATCTCGTGCCCACCGAGCAAGAGCTGCAAGAGGTGCGCTTTGAGTTCGACCCGGCACCGGCGCTCGAAACGCTGATGCTGCACTTTTGTGGCGAGATTCGGCTCAACCATTGGTATCGCTGCGCTGCGCAGTGGCACACCGAGCCGGTGATTCAGGCGATTTACGAAACCCTGGCCAGAGATGAGGCTCGCCACGGCGGAGCCTATTTGCGCTACATGAAGCGTGCCCTGGGCCTGTTTGGCGATGAAGCCCGCTCGGCTTTTGCCAAGGTGGGCGTGTTGATGGCCAGCGCGCGACGCACGGCGCAGGCGCTGCACCCGACCAATCTGCATGTGAATCAGAAGCTCTTTCCGCGCGACACAGTGCAATCGCGCCTGCCTGATCCGCATTGGCTTGAGCAGTGGCTGGATCGGCAGATTCGCTTTGATGCGGGCTGGGAAACCAAGGTGGTTGATCGCATCTTGCACAACATGAGCCTGTTGCTCGATCGCAGTTTTGCCAGCGTGCAAGAGCTCAACCGCTATCGCAAAGAGATTGCGGCGCGGGTGGCCGCTGCGGTGGAGCCTGCACCCGCGCCCGCTGCGCCGGCCGTTTGATCCCGTTGGCGGGGGCTTCGCTCACAATGGGCGCATTGCGTTTTGTTTGCGAGGCCAAACTTGCCCAAATCGAAGACGCCCCCGCTGCGTGTGCCGGTGCCAGCCCCGGCGTTCACCACACTGAGTTTTGATACGCCCGACGCGGCGCTGCAGCACGCCGCAGCGATCTATCAGGGCAATATCGACTATCTGCGCGATGCGCTGCACCGCTTTGTGGCGGGTGAGGTGCTGCCCGATCGCGTGCGGGCCTGCTATCCGTTTGTGCGGGTGCATACCGATACCGTGCTGCGAGCCGATTCGCGGCTGAGCTACGGTTTTGTCTCGGGGCCGGGCACGTATCAAACCACGTTGACGCGGCCTGATCTGTTTGCTGATTACTACCGCGAGCAGTTTCGGCTGCTGCTCAAAAACCACGGTGTGTGCATTGAGGTGGGCACGAGCGCGCAGCCGATTCCGGTGCATTTTTCGTTTGCCGAGCACGATCACATCGAGGGCACGATGACGCCCGAGCGCCGTTTGCTGATGCGCGATGTGTTCGATCTGCCCGATCTGGCCGCCATGGACGATGGCATCGCCAATGGCACGCACGAGCCGCAGCCTGGCGAGCCGCAGCCGCTGGCGCTGTTTACGGCGCCGCGCGTTGATTACTCGCTGCACCGGCTGCGCCACTACACCGGCACGGCGCCCGAGCACTGCCAGAACTATGTGCTGTTTACCAACTATCAGTTTTATATCGACGAGTTTGTGCGCCTGAGCCACGCGCTGATGCGCCAGCCCATCGATCCGGCACGGCCTCATCCCGATGACGATTGCATTGCCTTTGTCGAGCCCGGCAACGTGATCACGCGGCGGGTGGGGTTGGCGCCCGAGGCGGGGGATGCGTTTGGCGTGGCGCCACCGAGGTTGCCGCAAATGCCGGCCTATCACTTGGTGCGCAAAGATCACGCAGGGATCACGATGGTGAACATCGGTGTGGGGCCGGCCAATGCCAAAACCATCACCGATCACATTGCCGTGCTGCGCCCGCATGCATGGCTGATGCTGGGCCACTGCGCCGGCTTGCGCAACACGCAGCAGCTGGGTGATTACGTGCTGGCCCATGGCTACGTGCGCGAAGATCACGTGCTCGACGAAGAGCTGCCGCTGTGGGTGCCCATCCCGGCGCTGGCCGAGGTGCAGCAGGCGCTTGAGGCCGCCGTGGCCGAGGTGACGCAACTGCGCGGCTATGAGCTCAAGCGCATCATGCGCACGGGCACGGTGGCATCGACCGATAACCGCAACTGGGAGCTGCTGCCGCACCCGGGCCCCGAGCGGCGCTTCAGCCAGAGCCGCGCCATCGCGCTCGATATGGAAAGCGCCACCATCGCCGCCAACGGCTTTCGTTTTCGTGTGCCCTACGGCACCTTGCTGTGCGTGAGCGACAAACCCCTGCACGGCGAGATCAAGCTGCCCGGCATGGCCAATCACTTTTATCGCGAGCGCGTCGATCAACACCTGCGCATCGGCATGCGCGCCATCGAGCTGCTGCGCGCCCAGGGGCTCGATCACCTGCACAGCCGCAAGCTGCGCAGCTTTGCCGAGGTGGCGTTTCAGTGAGCAGCGACCCCGCCCCGCTGGCTCTGTTGCCCGCGCTGCGCACGCAACCGTGGTTTGCCTCGTGCCCGCCCGAATTGCAGGCGGCCTTGCTTGAGCGCGCGCGGCTGTGGCGGCTGGCGCCTGGCGAGCCGCTGTTTGAGCGTGGCGGCATGCCCGAGGGCCTGTGTTGCGTGGTGGCAGGGGCGCTGCGCGTGGGTGCGGTGCAGGCCGATGGCTCGCAGAGCATGTTGTTCATCCTCGAGCCCTATCAGTGGTTCGGCGAGATCTCGATGCTCGACGGCCTGCCCCGCACGCACGATGCCGTGGCCGAGCTCGACAGCACCGTGCTGGTGGTGCCGCGCACCGCGCTGCACGAGTGGCTCGACGCCCACCCCGCGCATTGGCGCGATTTGGCCCGGCTGGCCTGCAGCAAGCTGCGCATGGTGTTCATGGCGCTCGAAGATTTCACCCAGCTGCCTCTTGAGCAGCGGTTGGCCAAACACCTGCTGCTGGCTTTCAGCGGTTTTGGGGCCAGCGCTGCGCCGGTGCGCCGCCGGCTGCGCCTGCCGCAAGAAAACCTTGCGCTGATGATGGGTGTATCGCGCCAGACCATCAACAAAGCGCTGCGCGGGCTTGAAGATGCGGGCGCCATCGCGCGCCACTACGCCGAGATCGAGCTGCTTGATGCAGCCGTGCTGCAGCGCTTGTCGAGCGCCCCTTTGGCAAAGCTCAAAGCGTTAGATGTTCAACCATCGCCACGGCACGGTTGATATACGCGGCCCGGTAGCGATCGGCGGGGCCCGGGCCCAGCGTGCGGACGCCGGTGAAGCTGCGGCATCCCCACTCGCCCGGAGCGAGCTGCTGCAGCGTGATCACGGTTTGCACCTCGCCGGGCGCGGCCAGCGTGAGCAGCACGCGCCGGATCGGGTCGACGTTTTCGAGGCTCACCGCCCAGCCCTGGGCCGACACGCGCAGCATCTGTAGCCGATACAGCACCTCGCGGTTTGAGCGGTTGTCGCGCTGCACGAAATACAGCGGCTGGCCGCTCGACAGCTCAGCCAGCGAAAAATCAGCCCGCCGCCGCCGTGAGGTGGGCCCCTCAACCGCTGCAGCATCGGTGATCAGCACCTCGCGCCGCTGATCGGTGTGCGACCAATACGTGATGCCCTTAAAGCGCGATACCGCGCCCACGCGCGCCAGCAGCGTCTCGGCTGAGGCATCGCTGCGCCAGTGTGCGGCCACGCTCACCAGCAATGCCGCATCGTGCGTGCGCAGGCCGGTGCAACTCAGCCCCTGGGGTGAGGATGCCGCCGCCGCCGCCTCGGCGCGGCTCCAGGTGGCCACCACAGGCGCCGCGCCCAGCGCCGGAAAACCCGCTGCTGCCGGATCCCCCGCCAGCGCTGCCTCGGGGCACAACGGCGTGGCCACGGCGCCGCCCGGCGCACCGCCGATGAGCAGCGCCACGATGAGCCCAGCTACCCGGGCGCACAGGGGGGGGCAGCGCATGGCAGGCAGCGATGGGCGTGATCGGGTTAGAACGGAATGTCGTCGTCGAGATCGTCAAAGCCGCCCGAGGATTTGTTGGGTGCGGGTTTGGGGGCAGGGGCCGATGAGGCCGGGCGCTGTGCGGCGGCGGGGCGTGCGGCGGGCTCGCGCGAGTAGCCACCCTCATCGCCACCACCGGCGGGCCCGCCTTCACGCCCGCCCAGCATCTGCATCTGCTCGGCCACGATCTCGGTGGTGTAGTTGTCTTTGCCGTCTTTGTCTTGCCACTTGCGGGTTTTCAGGCGGCCCTCAACGTATACCGGGCGGCCTTTTTTGAGGTATTCGCCTGCAATCTCGGCCAGACGGTCGTAAAACACCACGCGATGCCATTCGGTTTCTTCAACCTTGTCGCCGGTGTTTTTGTCTTTCCAGTTGCGCGAGGTGGCGATGGTGACGTTGCAGATCGCCGCGCCGTTGGGCGTGTAGCGCACTTCGGGGTCGCGCCCCAGGTTGCCGATAAGGATCACTTTGTTGATGGAGGCCATGAAGCTTGCTCCTGGAGCATAAAAAAGGTTCTCGAACTAGCGCAATGCGCCAAATGGGTTTTGCACGACCCGCCATGCGGAGGCCACAACCGCGCGCGGGCCGTGGGCACAGATAAATCGGGGAGTGGGCGCGTAGCTTACCAGCGCGAAATCGGGCAGCCACCCGCCCCGGATGGGGAGCGCAGTTACAGTGCGGGCTGTGCTTGCCTTTGCCTGATCCCCCGGTTTGATGCCCGTGTCTGCGCCCTCTTGCCCGGCCTTGCCCGTGGCCACATCTTCTGTGCTCGACATCCTTCGCGAGGTTTTTGGCTACCCCGCGTTTCGCGGCGCGCAGCAGGCCATCATCGATCACGTGAGCAGTGGTGGCGACGCGCTGGTGCTCATGCCCACCGGCGGCGGCAAGAGCCTGTGCTATCAGGTGCCGGCCATTGCACGCCACCGCGCCGGGCGGGGCGTGACGCTGGTGGTGTCGCCGCTGATTGCGCTGATGCACGATCAGGTGGGCGCGCTCGAAGAAGTGGGCGTGCACGCGGCGTTTTTAAATTCGACCCTCACGCTCGATGACACGCAGCGCGTTGAGCGTGAGCTGATGAGCGGGCGGCTGGTGCTGCTCTACGCCGCGCCCGAGCGCGTGGCCTCGCCGCGCTTTCAGGCCATGCTGGCATCGCTGCACGAGCGCGGGCTGCTGAGCCTGGTGGCGATCGACGAAGCGCATTGCGTGAGCCAGTGGGGGCACGATTTTCGCGAAGATTATTTGGCGCTGAGCATGCTGCACGAGCGCTTTGCCGATGTGCCGCGCATCGCCCTCACCGCCACCGCCGACGAGATCACGCGCGCCGACATTGTTGAGCGCCTCAAGCTCGAAGAGGCGAGGCTCTTCATCAGCAGCTTCGACCGGCCCAACATCAAATACACCATCGTCGAAAAAGACAATCCGCGCGCCCAGCTGCTGCGTTTTATTCAAAACGAGCACGAGGGCGACGCGGGCGTGGTGTATTGCCAATCGCGCAAAAAGGTTGAGGACACCGCCGAGTGGCTCAACGGCGAGGGCCTCAACGCGCTGCCGTATCACGCCGGCATGGACGCCGCGCTACGCCAGCGCAACCAAGACCGTTTTTTGCGCGAAGACGGCATCATCATGGTGGCCACCATTGCTTTTGGCATGGGCATCGACAAACCCGATGTGCGGTTTGTGGCGCACCTCGATCTGCCCAAAAACATCGAGAGCTACTACCAAGAAACCGGCCGTGCTGGGCGCGATGGCCAACCTGCCGACGCCTGGATGGCCTACGGCCTGGCCGATGTGGTGAACCAGCGCCGCATGATCGACGAAAGCCCGGCCGGCGAGGAGTTCAAGAAGATCCAGCGCGGCAAGCTCGACGCCCTGCTGGCCCTGGCCGAGGCCACCGACTGCCGCCGCGTGCGCCTGCTCGCCTACTTCGACGAGACCTACCG
>CAZUCW010000039.1:0-20823 GCA_964618825.1 uncultured Aquabacterium sp. | reverse complement strand
TTCGTGGGCAAGGCCGGCCAGCAGCTCGACCGCATGCTGAAAGCCATCGGCCTCACGCGCGCCGAGGCCACGCCCGAGCAGCAAGTGTTCATCGCCAACGTGCTCAAATGCCGCCCGACCGGCAACCGCAATCCACAGCCCGACGAAGTGGCGCAGTGCGAGCCCTATCTCAAGCGGCAGGTTGAGCTGGTGCGCCCCCAAATCATCCTCGCCATGGGCCGCTTTGCCGTGCAATCGATTCTGCAAACGAGCGAACCCATCGGCAAGCTGCGCGGGCGCATCCACCACTATGCTGGCGTGCCCGTGATCGTTACCTATCACCCTGCTTATTTGCTGCGCAGCCCCGCCGACAAAGCCCTGGCCTGGCAAGATCTGTGTCTGGCGCGCGAGGTGTTGGCTAGGACGCCTGCTTGAACGCCATCACCGCCTGATTGCGCAACGTGCGCAACAGCGACAACTCGTGATCGCTCAGCGAGATCGCACCCGCCACCGCCTTGTCGGCGTAGATAAAGCCGATCACGGTATCTTTGCCCGTTCCAGCGCCCTTCATCACCAGCGGCAGCAGCAAAAAAGTCGGCGCCTGCACCTTGGCCGCAAACCACGCCGGCAAACGCTGCGCGATGCTGGGCACAGCGGCATCCTCGATCATGATGTCCACGCCCTTGAGGCACAGCGCGCCAAACAAATCGAGCGTGCCGCCAGCGGGCACCTTGAGCGGCACCACAAACTGCGGCGCCAGCTCACTGCCGCGATCCCCCAGCCCAAAGCGCCCCACCAGATGGCCGCTCTTGGCATCGCGCATGCAAAAGATCACGCGGCGAAAACCCAGCGCACGGTAGATGGCCTCAAGCACCATACGCAACACCTCGTTGAGCTTGGTGTTTTCAACCAAGGCATTGGTGATGTCTTGGATGCCCGCCGTGAGCACACTGGCCGGATCATCTACCGGCACCGGGCTATCTTCGTGGATCGCCACCTCATCCAGTGCGGCCACGCCAGCCGACGTATCGGGTGCCGCCTGCAGATCGGCATTGGGCGCATCAACGTAATACGTATCCACCAACCGCTCTGCCGGCTCGCCCGGCGCAAGCTGCATCTCCATGCCGCGCGTGAGATCGCCCATGCGCTTGCGCGCACGCGATGCTGCATCGAGGATGTCTTCGGCCTTGAAGTGCAGCGCTGTGCCAAAACGTTGCGCCAGCGCCCTGAGCTGCTCAGCGGCCTGATCGGGCGGATTGAACAACAGCGCATCGGCAGCCTCGTTGGCCACCGAAGCCAGCCAGCGCTGGCGGTCGGGGTGCTGCGCCAACCCCTGCCGAGGCAACTCACCCGTGGGCGCGCGCATGCAACGCATCAGCGTATCGGGCAGCCCCCAGGTGCGCCCCACGCCCAAGCCGAGCTGCTCATACGAAATACCCAGCACCGCTGTCGACGCCACCGCCTCAGACACCGCACGGCCCTCGATGGCGCGCACCTGCTTGCGAAGCTGTTCTGCCTCTTCGGGCAGATAAAACTCCGACAGCAAACGCCCCAGATTGCGCATCAGCGCCCCGATAAAAACCTCTTCGGATTCGCGCGGCACGGCACACAACTCGCCTGCCAGCATGCCCGCCATGAGCGAGCGCAAGAAAGCCTCGCGCAACTGCCGCGCGTGCTGCTTGTCTTGCATGCGCTCAACCAACATCAACGACAGCGCCAGATTGCGGATGCCCGCAAAGCCGATCAGGGCAATCGCGCGCGATACCGTGCTGATCGTGCCGCCACCAGCCGTGCGGTAGTGCGCGGTGTTCACCACCCGCAGCAACTTATTGGTGAGAGCGACATCCTTGAGGATTTCATTGGCCAGATTGCCCAGGCTCTCGTTTTCAGACACCGAAATCGCCTGAATGCGCCCCACCGAATCCGACAGCGCCGGAAAATCGGATTTGTGCCGCATGCGGCGCAGCAAAAACTCAAGCGTGGCGCTCGATTCGAGCTCAAGCTCGTCGGCAGCATTGGCTGCGGCATCGGCTGGCGCATCAACCGGCGCGCTTGTCGAGGGGTTGTCGATCTTCATGATGTGCAAGACTTTGCTCGATTGGGCCCCAAGCGCACGCTGGCGATAACCCCGAGCAGCACATCAAACGCCGCCTTGTTCAACCCGCTAGCGACCGCCCAGATAGCGCCGACGCCAGAAAAACGCTCCCAGCCCCGCGCCCACGCCCACCATGATCGCGGCCGCCACCCAAAATCCGGCAGCCGAATGGATGAGCGGCAAGGCATCGAAATTCATGCCAAAAACACCCGTGATGAGGTTGAGCGGCAAAAAGATCGCCGTGAGCACCGTGAGCGTGCGCATGATGTCGTTGGTGCGGTTGCTCTGCACCGAAAAATGCATCTGCACCGCCCCCTCGGCCGACGATTCCAGCCGCCGCACATGCCCCAGCACGCGCTCAACATGCTCGAGCACATCGCGCGATCGCACCCGCAGCAGATCGCGCTCGCGCGCGGCCCGCTCATCGGTGGTGGCCGGCCAATCGTCGAGCGCATCCATCCACTCTTGAATCGCGCTGCGTTGGTCTTCGCACACATCTTCGAGCATGTGCAGGGCGTTGCGCGAATCAAGCAACGCCTGCCAATTGATGAACTGCGCGCGCTGGCTGAGCAACTCTTGCTGCAAATAGCCCAACTGGCGCGTGAGCAAGCGGCGCAACTCAAGATAGCTGTCAACCATGTGATTCACCACGCGCAGCATCAAATCCGCCGGGCTGGGCGGCAAGCGTGAGCCGCCGCGCGGATCCGCCAGGCTCAAAGCCATCTGCGACAGCCGCCCCACAAAAAACTCGCGCACCTGGCAATCGGCGGGATGCACCGTGAGCAACACGCGATCAAAAAGCGCAAAGCCCACCGGGCTGGTATCAATGGCCTGCAAGGCACGCCGCGCCGATGCTGCCGTGCCGTGTTCGTTGTCGACAAACAGCTCATTGGCCCCCGAGCCCGCAGCCAGCCGCCGAAACACGAGCAGGTCGTACCACGAGGTGTAATCAAACTGCGAGGGCAGCTGGCTGTTGAGCAAATCAGATACGTGCAGATCCACCAACTGGCCACCGGCCAGCCGCAGCAACGCCTCTTGCACCTCGTGCTGGTGCACCTCGAACACGCGCCGTCCGCACGTCACCCACAAAAAACCCGTCTCGGGCATCACATGGGGCAGGCCGGGCAGCTCTTCAAAACCGTCACTGATGTGAAAAACACGCATCGCCCAACTGTAGCGCCGCCCGCCACCGCCCCCGATGCCCAACCCGCTCAGCGTTGCTGCAACAGCCGTGCTGCGTCGAGCGCGAAATAGGTGAGCACACCATCGGCCCCGGCCCGCTTGAACGCCAGCAGCGTCTCCATCATCACCGCATCGTGATCGAGCCAACCATTGGCCGCTGCGGCCTTGAGCATGGCGTATTCGCCGCTCACCTGATACGCAAAAGTCGGCACGCGAAACTCGTCTTTCACGCGGCGCACGATGTCGAGATACGGCAGGCCCGGCTTCACCATCACCATATCGGCACCCTCAGCGATGTCGAGCGCCACTTCGCGCAGCGCCTCATCCGAGTTGCCCGGATCCATCTGATAGACCTTTTTATCGGCCTTGCCAAGGTTGCCCCGGCTGCCCACTGCATCGCGAAAAGGGCCGTAATAGGCGCTGGCGTATTTGGCGCTGTAGGCCATGATGCGGGTGTGGATCAGGCCCTTGGCCTCGAGTGCTTCGCGGATGGCACCGATGCGGCCGTCCATCATGTCGCTGGGCGCCACGATATCGACGCCTGCCTCGGCCTGCATCAGCGCCTGCTGCGTGAGCACGGCAACGGTGTCGTCGTTGAGGATGTAGCCGCCTGCCTCAGGATCAGGATCGAGCAGGCCATCCTGCCCGTGCGTGGTGTAGGGATCAAGCGCCACATCGGTGAGCACACCAAGCTCAGGAAAGCGCTTTTTCAGCTCACGCACCACGCGCGGCACCAGCCCCTCGGGGTTGGTGGCCTCGCGGCCATCGGGTGTTTTGAGCGCCGCATCAATCACCGGAAACAACGCCATCACCGGCACGCCCAGGCGCACACACGCTTCGGCCTTGCCCAGCAGCAAATCGAGGCTCAGGCGCTGCACGCCGGGCATCGAAGGCACGTCTTGCGCCTGCTGCTGGCCATCGAGCACAAACACCGGGTAGATCAGATCGCTGGGCAACAGCGCATGCTCGCGCACCAGCGCACGGGTAAAGGCGTCGCGACGCAAGCGGCGAGGGCGGTGCAATGGAAAACGCTGGTGAAAGTGCATGGCGGTGTCTGCAAGATTGGAGTGGGCTTGAAGAAGGGCGCGTGCGGGATAGCCCGTGTGTGCAGCCTCTCTGCCGTCTCACATCTGGCAGCAGATCGCGCGTTTTCGTGACATTTCACACTGGCGGCGGATCTGCCGAGGGCTGTACATAACGCCCGCGACACATATAATTACGCTTGAATGATACGCCGCAAGGTGTTCATTCCCTGCTTTTCCTCCCTGAGCAGGTGCCTTACCGTGATGACAGCGTTAAGGCTTTGCAACCCCGGCCTGGCCGGGGTTCTTTTTTTGTGGCGCCGCATAATGGCCCCATGCTCTGGATCAAAGCCTTTCATATCGTTTTCGTCGCCAGCTGGTTTGCGGGGCTGTTCTATCTGCCGCGCTTTTTTGTCAATCTGGCGACCGTGCCCGGCGACAGCCATGCCGAGCGCGAGCGGCTGCTTTTGATGGCCCGCAAGCTCTACCGTTTCACCAATCTGTTGATGCTGCCGGCGCTGGTGCTGGGGCTGGTGCTGTGGCTGGGTTATGGCATCGGGCGCGGCCCGGGCAATGGCTGGATGCACGCCAAGCTCACGTTGGTGATTGCGGCCATCGGCTATCAACACTACTGCGGTCGACTGCTGCGGCAGTTTGAAAACCTCGCCAACCGCCGTGCGCATCGCTGGTTTCGATTTTTCAACGAAATCACGGTGCTGATCTTCACCGCCGTGGTGGTGCTGGTGGTGGTGAAGCCGTTCTGATCGGCCACCCCGCAGCCCCGCCCCTTTGGCGCCGCATGAGCGCGTCTGCCCCCGCTTCGCCCCCCTCAGCGCCGGCCACGCACCGCAGTGCGGCCCACACGCTGGCCTGGTTGTGGATTGCACTGATCGTCTACGCCAGCCTGCATCCGTTTGCCGATTGGCGCTGGCCTGAATCGCCAGCCGTGCGCTGGTTCGTGCTGCCGTGGCCGCCGTATCAGGATCGCTTTGATATCGGATCGAATCTGGTGGGCTATTTGCCGCTGGGCGCGCTGTGGTGCGTGGGGCTGCTGCGCGATGGCCGGGCGTTTGTGCGCAGCGCGATCCAAACCATTGTGATTTGTGCCGCGCTGTCGTATGCGCTCGAGGTGGCGCAACATGTGTTGCCAACGCGTGTGCCTTCGCGGCTCGATTGGCTGCTCAACACGGTGGGCGGGATTGCCGGTTCGCTGTTGGCGCTGATCGCGCAGCGCCTGGGCTGGGTCGACGCCTGGCGCACCCGGCGCGACCGCTGGCTGCTGCCCCACAGCGGCAATGGGCAGGCGCTGCTGTTGCTGTGGCCGGTGGCGCTGTTGTTTCCGCCCGCTGTGCCGTTTGGGCTGGGGCAAGTGGCCGATCGCTTGGCCGAAGCGCTGCAATCGGCAGCGGCTGATACGCCGTTTGCCACGTGGATGCCCACACCCACGCTCTGGAGCGAGCCGCTATCTGCCGGCACAGAGGTGTTGACGCTGGCGCTGGGGCTACTGGCACCGGTGGTGGTGATCAATGTGATCTGCACGCGGCCAGCACCACGGCTCACGTTGGTGTTGTGCTGGCTGCTGCTGGGCGGCGCAGCCACCACCTTATCAACCGCGCTCAACTTTGGCCCGGCGCATGCACTGGCGTGGTGGTCGGCACCGGTGGGGCCGGGCTATGTGCTGGCAGCGCTGGTGGGCGTGGCGTTGGCCGGTTTGCCGCACCGGCTTGTGGCAGGCCTTGGGCTGCTGCTGCTGGCGAGCCTGTGCGCACTGATCAATCGCGCGCCCACCGATCCGTATTTCGCGCTCAGCCTGGGCAACTGGGAGCAAGGGCGCTTTATCCGTTTTCATGGGCTGGCGCAGTGGATCGGCTGGCTGTGGCCCTACGCTGCCATCGTCTGGCTGCTGGTGCAGATCGCCGCACGCCCGAGCGCTCACGCACCGAAAACTTAAAATCCCGCCATGAGCTATTACGAGCGGCACATCTTTTTTTGCCTGAACGAGCGCGAAGACGGCCAAGCCTGCTGCGCTCGACACGGCGCGCAAGAGGCTTTCGAGCGCTGCAAGGCGCGCGTCAAGGGCGCGGGGCTGGCCGGCGTGGGCAAGGTGCGCGTCAACAAGGCGGGCTGTCTGGATCGCTGTGCAGGCGCGCCGGTAGCGGTGGTGTATCCCGAAGCAGTTTGGTACACCTTTGTCGATTTGGCCGACATCGATGAGATCGTTGAGTCGCACCTCAAAAATGGCCAAGTGGTCGAGCGGCTGCGGCTGCCGCCAGAGGTGGGGCACTGAAGCCGCTGTGCGCATGAACGCCTCCACGCAACGCAGGCTGATCGACGGCCCAGCCGGCGCCATCGAGTGCGCCATCGACACGCCCGAAACCGCCGTGCGCGGCGTGGCAGTGATTGCCCATCCGTTGCCCACGGGCGGCGGCACGCTCGACAACAAAGTGGTCGGCACGCTGGCGCGCGCAGCGGTGCAGTTGGGGGTGCGCGCGGTGCGCTTTAATTTTCGCGGCGTGGGCCAATCGGCTGGCGCCTGGGACGAAGGCCGCGGCGAAATCGACGATCTGCTCGCCGTGATCGCCCACCACCGCGCACCCAACTTGCCACTGCTGCTGGCGGGTTTTTCGTTCGGCGGTTATGCCGCAGCCACGGCAGCGGCGCGTCTGCCTGAAGCCGAGCGGGCGCATCATCTGCTGCTGGTGGCGCCAGCCGTCAGCCGCTTTGCCATCGCGGCCGTGCCGGCAGGCACGGGCGTCATCCACGGTGAGGCCGACGACGTGGTGCCGCTGGCTGCCGCGCTCGATTGGGCGCGCCCCCAAGCCCTGCCCATCACGGTGGTGCCGGGGGTGGGACATTTCTTTCACGGACAGCTCACGCTGCTCAAACACCTCGTGCTGCGCGATTGGCGCGCGGCCTTGGCCTGATCCCCCTAAAAACCATGAAACGCATGATCCGCACCTTTGCCACCGTGTTGTTGAGCCTGGCCTGCTGGGCCACCCACGCACAAACACCGCAGCCCCCTGAGCTGGCCGCGCGCTCATTCATTTTGTTTGACGCCAACAGCTCGCAAGTGCTCGCGGCCAAAGAAGCCGACACCACCATCGAGCCCGCATCGCTCACAAAACTGATGACGGCCTACCTCGTTTTTCAGGCACTCAAAGACGGCCGCCTGACGCTGCAGCAAGAGGTGGTGGTGAGCGAGCGCGCTTGGCGCACCGGCATGATCGGCGCCTCACGTTCGTATATCGATGTGGGCAGCCGCGTGAAGGTCGAAGATCTCGTTAAAGGGATGATCGTGCAAAGCGGCAACGATGCCACCGTGGCACTGGCCGAGGCTGTGGGCGGATCGGTCGAGCGCTTCGTTGAGTTGATGAACCGACAGGCGCAGGCTTTTGGCCTCAAAACCACCCACTTTCACAACCCCGAAGGCCTGCCGGCGCCCGGCCACGTGAGCACGGCGCGCGAATTGATGGTGATCGCCACCCGCGTGGTGCGCGACTTTCCGCAATACGCGGCCTACGATGCGATGAAAGAGTTCACCTACAACAAGATCAAGCAGCAAAACCGCAACTTGCTGCTGTGGCGTGATCCCACTGTCGATGGCCTGAAAACCGGCTACACCGACGCCGCCGGCTACTGCATGATCGCCACGGCCAAGCGCGACACCCCCAGCGGCCCGCGCCGCCTCATCAGCGTGGTGCTGGGCACGGCATCGCCCGAAGCGCGCGCCAACGAAAGCCAAAAGCTGCTCAACTGGGGTTACAGCGCCTTCGACAACGTCAAGCTCTACGATGCCACGCAAAGCCTGGCCGACGCGCGCGTCTGGAAAGGCCGCGCCAATCAGATCAAGCTGGGCAGTGCCGAGCCGCTCATCGTTACCGTGCCGCGCGGCACGGGCGGCAGCCTCAAAACCGAGTTGCAGCGCACCGATCCGCTGATCGCCCCGCTCACCAAAGGCCAGCGCGTCGGCACCATCAAAATCAAGGCTGGGGATCAAATCGTGGCCGAACGCCCGCTGGTGGCGCTTGATGCCGTGCCCACCGCCGGCTTCTTCGGGCGCGCCTGGGATGCCATCCGCCTGGGTATCAAATGATGTGGGACGAGACGACAACCAAGGATCGCGCATGCTCCGCCCCGACGACCCCTCACTGATCGAATACCCCAGCCGCTTTCCCATCAAAGTGATGGGCTTGTGCGCTGAGGGTTTCGTCGAAGCCATTGCCGCCGTGGCGCTCGCTCACGATCCTGGTTTCGATGCCGCCACCATCGAGATTCGCGCCAGCTCGGGCGGCAAATACACCGGGCTCACCATCACGATCACCGCCACCAGCCGCGAGCAGCTCGACAACCTCTACCGCGCCCTCACCAGCCACCCGATGGTGAAGTACGTGCTGTAACCCCCGACGCATACAATCGACCGGCTTTGCCAACCGCGCTGCGGTGCTGGCATGGCTCGACATCAAAGAGGATTCATCCGTGTTCATTTCATCCGCTTACGCGCAAACCGCCGGCTCGGCCACGGGCGGCACCGACGGCATTGCCGGTTTCCTGCCCCTGATCGTGATGTTTGTGGCGCTGTACTTCATCATGATCCGCCCTCAGATGAAGCGCCAAAAAGAGCTCAAAGCCCTGCTCGAAGGTCTGGCCAAGGGCGACGAAGTCGTCACCACCGGCGGGCTGCTGGGCAAGATCACCAAGATCAACGAAACCCTGATCACCCTCGAAATCGCCTCGGGCACCGAAGTGCAGGTGCAACGCGCCGCCGTGGTGCAGGTGTTGCCCAAGGGCTCGATCAAATAAATAAGCTGCTGACCGCCCCTCACCCGCTCCACCCGCCGCGCATGGCCCCCTCGGGCCCCGGCGGGTTTCTCGCCAAGTAGGACTCGTCGACCATGAACCGCTACCCGCTGTGGAAGTACGCGATCATCGCCTTTGCCCTGATCATCGGGTTCATCTACACCCTGCCGAACTTCTTCGGCGAGGCTCCTGCCGTGCAGGTATCGAGTGGGCGCGCCACCATCAAGATCAACGCCGATCTCGTGCCGCGCATCGAATCGGCCCTGCAACAAGGCGGCATCAAGGCCGACTTCGTGCAGTTTGAGGGCAACTCGATCAAAGCCCGCTTCATCGACACCGACACCCAGATCAAGGCACGCGACGCCATCGCTCGCGCACTCAACACCGAGCCGTCCGACCCCAGCTACATCGTGGCGCTCAACCTGCTGTCGCGCTCGCCCGGCTGGCTCACCTCGCTGCACGCGCTGCCGATGTATCTGGGCCTGGATCTGCGCGGTGGCGTGCATTTTTTGATGCAAGTCGACATGCAGGGGGCACTCACCAAAAAAGCCGAATCCATCGCCGGCGACACCCGCGGCCTGCTGCGCGACAAAAACATCCGCCACGCGGGCGTCAATCGCATCAACCAAACCATCGAAATCGCCTTTCGCGACCGCGACAACCTCGTGGCCGCGCGCAAGGTGCTGGCCGATCAATTCACCGAAGTCGATCTGATCGACAGCAGCGAGGCCAACGCCACCGAGCTCAAACTCACGCTGCAGATCAAGCCGCAAGTGGCCACCACGGTGCAAGAGCAGGCCCTCAAACAAAACATCACCACGCTGCACAACCGCATCAACGAACTCGGCGTGGCCGAGCCGGTGATCCAACAACAGGGGCTCGACCGCATCGTCGTGCAACTGCCCGGCGTGCAAGACACCGCCAAGGCCAAAGATATTCTGGGCCGCACCGCCACGCTTGAGGTGCGTCTGGTGGACGACAGCAACGAAGCCCTGGCCGCGCTCACCGGCACCGGCCCGGTGCCTTTTGGCACCGAGCGCTACGCCGAACGCGATGGCACGCCGCTGATCATTAAACGGCAAGTCATCCTGACGGGCGAGAATTTAACCAACGCACAGCCAAATTTCGATTCACAAACACAAGAACCCGTCGTAGAACTCACGCTCAACGACCGCGGCGCGCGCATCTTCCGCGACGTCACCCGCGAGAACGTCGGCAAGCGCATGGCCATTTTGCTGTTCGAAAAAGGCAAGGGCGAGGTGGTTACGGCCCCCATGATCCGCAGCGAAATCAGCGGCGGTCGCGTGCAAATCTCGGGCCGCATGACGAGCGAAGAAGCCAGCGACACCGCGTTGCTGCTGCGCGCCGGCTCGCTGGCCACGCCGATGGAAATCATCGAAGAGCGCACCGTCGGCCCCAGCCTTGGCGCCGAAAACATCAAGCAGGGCTTCAACAGCCTGGTGTATGGCTTCGCGGCCATCGCCGTCTTCATGTGCGCCTATTACCTGATGTTCGGCATGTTTTCAACCATTGCCCTGGGCGTTAACCTGCTGCTGCTCATTGCCGTGCTGTCGATGCTGCAAGCCACACTCACTCTGCCGGGCATTGCCGCCATTGCGCTGGCTCTGGGCATGGCCATCGACTCAAACGTGCTGATCAACGAGCGCGTGCGCGAAGAGCTGCGCAACGGCAGCGCACCGCAATCAGCCATCGCTGCCGGCTACGAACGCGCCTGGGCCACCATCCTCGATTCAAACGTCACCACACTGATCGCTGGTGTTGCGTTGCTGGCCTTTGGCTCGGGCCCGGTGCGCGGCTTTGCCGTGGTGCACTGCCTGGGCATCCTCACCTCGATGTTCTCAGCCGTGTTCTTCTCGCGTGGCTTGGTCAACCTTTGGTATGGCTCACGCAAACGCCTCAAGGCCGTTTCGATCGGGCAGGTTTGGAAACCCGACACCACCGCGGCCCGCAAAGACAACGCCCCGGCAGCCGGCCAGGCCGACGCACCGCCAAGTGCACGGCTGAACAACCGCACCCTGCACTGAGCCCACAACTGCTCATCCCCTGAGAACCCTATCCGGAGCTCACGATGGAATTTTTTCGTATCAAGCGCGACATCCCGTTCATGCGGCACGCGCTGGTGTTCAACATCATCTCGCTGCTCACGTTCTTGGCGGCGGTATTCTTTTTGGCCACGCGCGGGCTGCACTTCTCGATCGAGTTCACTGGCGGTGCCGTGCTCGAAACGCAATATGCACAGCCTGCTGATCTGGGCAAAGTGCGCGCGGCGATCGATACGCTGCATTTGGGCGAAGTGCAGGTGCAAAACTTCGGCACCTCGCACGATGTGCTCATCCGCCTGCCACTGCGCCCCGACGTAAAGCAAAACGAACTCGTGGCCCGCGTGTTTGATGCGCTGTGCAACAACGAAAACGGTCAGGTGCAAACACGCCAGCAGGTGTCCGACAAAGGTGAAGCCACCACCAAACAAGCCTGCGTGGTGGGCTCGGGCGACACCGCCCGCGAGCCGGTGGTGTTGCAGCGCAGCGAGTTCGTCGGCCCACAAGTGGGCAAAGAACTCGCGCGCGATGGCGCCCTCGCACTGCTGGTGGTGGTGGTGGGCATCATGATTTATCTGGCGATTCGCTTCGAGTGGAAATTCGCCGTGGCTGCGATCATCGCCAACCTGCACGATGTGATCATCATCCTGGGATTTTTCGCGTTCTTCCAATGGGAGTTCTCGCTGTCGGTGCTGGCCGCAGTGCTGGCTGTGCTGGGCTACTCGGTGAACGAATCGGTGGTGATCTTCGACCGAATCCGTGAAGCTTTCCGCACCTTCCGCAAGCTCGAAACGCCGGCCATCATCGACCACGCCATCACCAGCACGATGAGCCGCACCATCATCACCCACGGCAGCACGCAGATGATGGTGCTGTCGATGTTGATTCTGGGGGGCCCCACGCTGCACTACTTTGCGATGGCCCTCACCATCGGCATCTTGTTTGGCATTTATTCATCGGTCTTTGTGGCCGCCGCTATCGCAATGTGGCTGGGCGTTAAACGCGAAGATCTCATCAAAAACCCCCGCAAAGAGACCGATCCCAACGACCCTAACGCCGGAGCGGTGGTGTAGAGTTAAAGCGGCTTGGCGCCGGTTTGCGCCGGCCTTTAACTCTCATGGTGAACGCCGCTCCTCCGCCTCATCCTCTCGCGCAGCAAGCGCGCCGCGCCTACATCGACGCCCTGTTGCGCGATCTGCCCGGCACACTGCAGGCCATCGTTGATGGCGGGCGGGCGCTGGCCGCACAAACACCCGACCCGGCGCTGCACGCCAAACGCCGCGACGCCCTCACCGATCTGCTACGCAAGCTCCCTGCCTGGGGCGAAGCCCTGCGCAAACATCTGCGCGAGTTATCGCAGCCACGCGAACCCCTGCAAACATCCGCATCACGCGGCCTCAAAAAGGGGGGCTCGCTTGATTTGGCGCTGGTCGACGATGCCACGATCGAAAACGGCATCCTCGGATCGCGCCTGGCGCAAACCATCGCTGATCGCACCACGTGGCAATTTTCTGATCTGCGAGCCCGGCTGTCGTCGCTCGAAAAATTCGAAGACCTGCCCCTGCACGATGTGCTCGCCCCTCAAACCCTGGCCGATGCCGCCCTCAAATCGTGGCTCGATGCCGCCCTCGAAGCCGATGCCTGGCGCACGTTGCAGGCGCAAATTCACGATGAATTCGCCGTGTTGTGCGAATCGGGCTATCACGATGCCAACCGCTGGCTGCTCGATCACGGTGTGTGCCCCGATATCGATTTGAGGCCGTTCATCCGGCTGTCGCGTGCCTCTCGCGAGCTGCCATCGGCGGCTGGTGCGGCAGGCGCTGGTGCACCCGGCCATGGTGGCTCAGGCGGATCAGCACAGCGTGGTGCAGCAGCGGCATCACACTCACCCGCACAACAACAAGCCAACGTGGTGCTCAGCCAGCTCAGCCAGTTCATGAGCAAGCATTTGTCGGATTACGGCGGCTTGGCTGCCGTGGGCCACGTGCGCCAACCGTCGTCGACACTGCAACACGCCATCGGGCAGGCGCAAGACGGCCTGCGCAGCCGCTTTTCGAGCGCCAGCGGCACCGCCAGCGCACCAGGCGTGCATGGTGTTACCGAAGAGCTGCTGCGCCAAAAGATCACCCTCAAGCAGGCAGCAGCCACGCCCGTCGAGCGAGCCACCATTGAGGTGGTGGCCTTGATGTTTCAGAGCATCCTGACCGACGAGCGTATCCCCGCCTCGGTGCGTGTGTGGTTTGCTCGGCTGCAGATGCCCGTGCTGCGGGTGGCTGTGAGCGAGCCTGATTTTTTTGCCAACATCGAACACCCCGCGCGGCAACTCATTGACCGCATGGGCTCGTGCGTGATGGGCTTTGACACCAGCGCTGCAGCCATCGGCGATGCGCTCGAAAAAGAAATCAAACGTGTGGTGCAGGTGGTTGAAGCCTATCCCGACACTGGCCGACGCGTGTTCCAGACCGTGCTGACCGAATTCGAGCGTTTTTTGCAGCACTACTTTCAAACCGAAAACGAAGCCACTAAAAAAGGCGTGTCGCTGGCGCAGCAGGTTGAGCAACGCGAAACACTGGCCATTCAATACACCATTGAGTTGCGCAAGATGCTCAACGAGGTGCCGGTGCAAGACGGCGTGCGCGACTTTCTTTTTCACGTCTGGGCCGATGTGCTGGCCACCACTGCTGTCAAGGCCGGGCCGAGCAGCGATGCCACCAAACACATGAAGCGCGCCGCCGCCGATCTCATTTGGTCGGCCAGCGCCAAGATATCGCGCGAAGAGCGCGCCGAGGTGATCCGCCGCCTACCGCCGTTGCTCAAAACGCTGCGCGAGGGCATGGCTCAAGCTGGTATGCCCACCGATAAACAAGAAGAACACATCCAGACGCTCAACAGCTCTCTGGCAGCAGCCTTTACGGCCAAGGCGGCACCGATCTCAACCGCGCGGCTGTCGCAATTGATGGATCGCCTCGAAACACTCGATGAGCTGCTGCCCGAATCGTCCGACGTCGAGCTCGATCCGGCCACCATCATGGATCTCTCTGGCCACGAAACCTCAGAGCTCGAAGTGGTGGGTGAAGGCGGTGCGGCTCCCACGCCCGCAATGGTGAATTGGGCGCAGCAGTTGCAAGTGGGCAGTTGGTATCAGCTCGATTACCGCAACCGCGTTGAGCCCGTGCAGTTGGCGTGGCAGGGCATGCGCAAGCATCTGTCGTTGTTCGTGACGCCTAGAGGGCGGGGGGTGCTGTTTCAGCAACACCGGCTGGCGTCGTTTTTGCAGGCCGGCCTGCTCGTGCCCGCCGAAGACGAATCGCTCACCGCTCGAGCCACGCGCCAGGCGTTGGCCAAGCTCGACGCCGATCCGCAACGCATGCTCAACTGAGCCGCAATCGATACGAACAGCACAGGGCGCGAGCACAGCAGCGCCCGTGCACGGCGCGCGCTCAGTGAATCAAGCGGTCGTCGGGGTCGACAAAAAGCTCATCGAGGATGAGCGCATCGGGCTCTTCACCGCGGCTCCAGAACACCATCAACACGATGATCTTGAGATCGTCGAGCGACAGCGTGCCCTCGGTTGCGCCGGTGGCCATGGCACGATCCACCACGATTTCGCGCATCACTGCCGACAGCACCCCTGCAGATTCGAGAAAGCTCAAAAAGCCGATGGATGCATCGCCCAGATGATCACGCTCAGCGGCGGTGTAGACGCGCAAGCTGCCGTCCGCTTGAGGCACGCTGCAGTGCTGGGTGATGAGGTTGAGCCCGCTGAGCCAGCTCAGGGCCTCGCGAATTTCGTCGTTTT
Organism: uncultured Aquabacterium sp.; assembly: GCA_964618825.1. GTDB lineage: Bacteria > Pseudomonadota > Gammaproteobacteria > Burkholderiales > Burkholderiaceae_C > Aquabacterium. The sequence goes on along the minus strand of CAZUCW010000039.1, from coordinate 5,889 downwards.
CGAAACCCACCGCCGTGAGCTTGCGCGCCAGCTGCTCTTGATCGGGGCAGGCGTCGGCGCGCCAGTAGTTTTCGTAGAGGTACACCAAGACATCAAACATAGCCGGGCAACTATAGCGCAAGGGGTTTGGCGCGGGGCGCCAGATCAAGGCCACCCCGCTTGCCCGAGGGGCCTCTTTGGGGCCTTAGACCGCCACCGGCTGCTCTTGCTCGGCACGCAGGTGGCCAAACAGCCCTGCTGACACTTGCTCACCAGGCACGCCCGCCAGCAAACGCTCAAGCAGCTCGCGCACCGAGCGGATCTGATCGCCAAACGGCAAGGCACCAGCGCCACGGAAGAACAATCCCTTTTGCGTATCGCCACGCAGCGCAGCGGCCAGTTGGTTGTCGATACAAAACTGGCCCCAACCCTTGGTGCCATCGCGCAAGCCGCACTGCGCCAGGCAATCAAACGCCTTGGTGCAATGCGCCTTGGCATGAGCCACGAGCTGCAGCTTGGGTTCGGCCTTGAGGTAGGACTTGAGCCACTTGGTGGCCACCGCCCGCGCGGGCAGGCCGGCTACGCTTACGAATTCAACGATGTCTTCGGGCTTGGCGTCGGCAAGGATGTGTTTGAACTCATCAGAGGCATCGCTCTCGGTGGTGACGGCAAACGGCGTGCCCAACTGGGCGCCAGCTGCGCCCAGCGATTGCAGCCGCGCGATGTCTTCACGGCTGCGGATGCCGCCGGCGGCGATCACGGGGATGCTGCTCTCGACACCTGCTGCACGCAAAAAAGCCACGGTATCGGGGATGACGCGCTCGAATTCAAAGCGCGGGTCGTTGACGTCGGCCACGCGCGCAGCGCCAAGGTGGCCGCCCGCCAGACGCGGGTGCTCGATCACGATGGCGTCGGGCAGACGCTTTTTGCGCTCCCACTTCTTGAACACGAGTTGCACACCACGGGCGTCCGAGAGGATCGGGATCAGCAGGGTTTTGGGGTGATCGGCGGCCAGATCGGGCAGATCGAGCGGCAAGCCGGCGCCCACCACGATGGCGTCGATGCCGGCTTCGAGCGAGCGTTTCACCTGCGAGGCGTAGGCCGCCACGGCGCGCATGATGTTGATGGCCACGAGGCCGCGTCCACCCGATAACTCGCGAGCGGCAGCGATTTCGCGATCAAGGGCCTCAAGGTTGGCTTGATCGATGGCGTCTTTGGCGGCCTGATCCATGCCCAACCCGGTGGTGCGCGCCATCAGATCGGGGTGATGGCGGCGCAGATCAACCGACGACAACGTGCCCACGCCGCCGCATGAGGCCACGGTGCCCGCCAGACGATGGGCCGACACGCCAATGCCCATGCCCCCTTGCACGATGGGCAGCAGGCGACGGCTGGCGAGTTCGAGCGGCTTGAGTGCGCCTTGCACCAGCGGCTTGACGAAATTCGCGTCGATCGACGGCCAGTGGGTGGAATCGGTGAGGTTCATGGAGCGGAGCTTTCTCTGCGGAATGCCGTGCGTAGCGGCAGGAGGGGGCAAAGCGGACGCCACCCTGTGGCAGGCAGCGTGCCGAAGGGCGGATTTTGACCCGAGAAACTAGAGCCGGGCCCGTTTTATTGTATTGATCTATCTCAATATAAGGGGTGTACTGCGAGCACCTGCCCGCACCCACCCCCGAGGCCGGGGCTCAGAGGCACGCGAAGCACCCCGGCTGTATCCCGCCCAAGGGCTCACCCAAATGCGCACCCAAGCAGGCACGATGAGCGCACGGAAAGCGCTTATTTTGTTTTTGGCTACTAACGCAGCGGCTCGCCCATAAAGAGCTTCCAGCGCTGTTGGTTGGCGCGCTTGGCCTGGTAGAGCGATTGATCGGCGTGCGCCATCAACGCGGCCACCGAGGCCACGGCGTCGCTGTAAGAGGCCATGCCGATCGAGATCCCGACGCCCACGGTGTCGCCGCCGGCAAGGGTGATGGGTTGGCGCACGGCCTGGGCCACGCGCTGGGCCAGCACGGCGGCGTCGGCCTGCCCACCATGGCGCATGAGCACGGCAAATTCGTCGCCCCCCAGCCGCGCGAGCACGTCGCCCAGACGCACTTGCTGGATCAGGCGGCGGGCGATTTCGCACAGCACTTCGTCGCCCGCAGCGTGGCCAAAGCCATCGTTGACATCTTTAAAGCCGTCAAGATCCATGCACAGCACGGTGAAGATTTCGCCGGTGCGCATGGCGTGGCGCAGTTCGGCCGACAGTGCCTGATCAAACTGGGCGCGGTTGGCGATGCCGGTGAGGTGATCGGTGAGGGCCTGCCGCTCAAGATCAAGCGCCCGGCGGCGGCTGTGCAGGGCGGTCATCACCAGGGTGGATAAATCGGCCAGCGTTTCGCGCTGCGCCGGGCTGAATTGGCGCGGTTGGTTGTCGAGCACGGCGATGGTGCCCAGAGCGTGGCCGGCAGGATCGACGATGGGGGCGCCAGCATAAAAACGCAGATGCGGCGCCTGAGCCACCAGTGGGTTGTCGGCAAACCGGGCGTCGGCACGCAGATCAGACACCACCAGCGGCTCACGCGGACGCATGATGGCGTGCGCGCAAAAAGCCACGCGACGGTCGATTTGCGGCACATCGAGCCCGATTTTTGATTTGAACCACAGGCGATCGCTGTCGAGCAGCGCCACCACGGCCATCGGGGCGCCCAGCGCCTGTGCGGCAACACGGGCCAGCGCGTCGAACTCGAGCTCGGGCGAGGTGTCGAGAATCTCGTGGCGCTGCAGCGCGGCCAGCCGCTGGGTTTCGTTATCAGGCAGCGGGCAGCGGGCAGCGGGGCCAATGGCAGGGCTTGAATCGGCTGGCTGGTGCATCTCGGATACGGTTGGCAGCGCGCCCACCATGGGCGCCGTTTGCCTTGCAATATCGGCAGCACCCGCCAGAGATTGACCCCGCGGATCAGGCGGCGAACGCCTTGCACCCGCTTACGCGGGCTTACACCGCCACACGTCGCTCACCGTGGCGTTGCCGATGCCGCGCCGATTGCGATCAACCAAATCGCGGGCTGGCGCGTTGAGGGTGTATCGGCCCGGGTGGGATTGCCCGGGCACACATTTTTTGAGGACACCACACACCATGGGCAGCAAATGGATCGCCGATGATCGGCTCGATGATCTGAGCCAAACGGTTGTGCAACAAGCGCACCAGGCTCGCCATCTGCGGCGCGGCGGGATGGCCGTGGCGCCGTATCACGCCAGCAAACGCCTTGAGCCAAAGCCGCAGCGCTCAGAGCCCTCCCATGCAGAGGTATTTGATATCCAGGTATTCGTCGAGCCCGTGGCGTGAGCCTTCACGCCCCATGCCGCTGGCCTTGATGCCCCCAAAGGGCGCCACTTCGCTCGATAGGCTGCCGGTGTTGATGCCCACCATGCCGTAATCGAGCGCCTCGGCCACGCGCCACACGCGCGCGATATCGCGCGAATAAAAGTAGGCAGCCAGGCCCGCCTCGGTGTCGTTGGCCAGCGCCACGGCCTGCTCATCGGTATCAAAGCTGAAGATCGGCGCCACGGGGCCGAAGATTTCTTCGCGCGCCAGGCGCATCGCCGGTGTCACGCCCACCACCAGCGTGGGCTCAAAAAAGGTGCCGCCCAGAGCATGGCGCCGTCCGCCTGCCACGATGTGTGCGCCCTGCTGCACGGCATCGGCCAGCAAGGCTTCGACCTTGCACACCGCCGCCTCGTCGATCAAGGGGCCTTGCTGCACGCCCGCCTCAGCGCCATCCCCCACCTTGAGTTGCGCGATGGCTGCAGCGAGTTTGCTGGCAAAGGCATCACGCACGCGGGCATGCACCAGCAGGCGGTTGGCGCACACACAGGTTTGGCCAGCGTTGCGGTATTTAGACGCCATGGCGCCAGCCACGGCAGCATCAAGATCGGCATCGTCGAATACGATGAAAGGCGCGTTGCCGCCGAGTTCGAGCGACAGCCGCTTGAGCGTGGGCGCGCATTGCTGCATCAACCGCCGCCCAACATCGGTAGAGCCCGTGAACGAGAGCTTGCGCACGATGGGGCTGGCGGTGAGCACGGCACCGATCACGGGCGCATCACTGGCATCGCCCGTTACCACGTTGAGCACCCCCGGCGGCAGGCCCGCGCGCTGCGCCAGCTCGGCCACAGCGAGTGCCGACAGCGGGGTTTGCTCGGCAGGTTTGAGGATCAGTGTGCAGCCGGCGGCCAGCGCTGCGGCGGCTTTGCGGGTGATCATCGCGCTCGGAAAGTTCCACGGCGTGATGGCCGCACACACGCCCACGGGCTGCTTGAGCACGAGCAGACGGCGATCGGCCGCCGGAGCGGGGATGATTTCGCCATACGCGCGCTTGCCCTCTTCGGCAAACCACTCGATGAACGATGCGGCGTAGGCGATTTCGGCGCGGGCCTCGGCCAGCGGCTTGCCCTGCTCAGCGGTGAGCACGGCAGCCAGATCATTTTGGTGCTGCAACATCAACGCATGCCAGCGGCGCAGCACCGCCGCACGCGCCGCCGCCGATTGCGCCCGCCACGCCGGCAGCGCAGCGTGGGCCGCAGCGATGGCCCGCCGGGTTTCATCTGCACCCAGCCGAGGCACCTCGGCCAGCCGCGCCCCCGTGGCCGGGTTGCACACCGCCACACGCGCCCCGCTGTCGGCGCCCTGCCAAAGGCCATCGATCAAGGCCTCGCAGCGCAACAAGGTGGGATCCTGCAACGGCAGGGAGAGATGCATGTTCATATCGTTCTCACACCAAGAGAGAGGGGGGGGTTGAGCGGGGCCCGACACAGCATAAATCGATGCGGCTGGGCCGGCGCTGGCACGGCTCAATCCGCCCCATCACGGGCAGCGACGCACCACGACAACCGGCCTGGGCGTCGATTTCTGCACGGTTGCGCCCGCCTCAATGCCCCTGCAGGCATGTCGGGATCGATCCCCTTGCATAGAATGAACGTTCATTCAGTAATTCAACTCCATCCGTTTTCTCTTTTGCCCCCCACGAGGTGTTTGCCATGTTCCAGATTCACCGCGGCCTGCTGGCCGTTTGCTCCGCCGCCGCGTTGCTGGCTTCGTTGAGTGCCTGTGGCGACCGCTCGACTGCCGCTCAGGCAGGGGGCAACGCACCATCACCCACGGTGGGCGTGTTGACCATCCAACCCCAGCCGGTGCCCGTCACCGCCGAGCTGGCTGGCCGCACCACCGCCTTCCAGATCGCCGAGGTGCGCCCGCAGATCACCGGCATCGTCAAGGCCCGCGCCTTCACCGAAGGCAGCGAGGTCAAGGCCGGCCAAGTGCTCTACCAGGTCGATTCGGCCAGCTACGAGGCCGCGCTAGCAAGCGCCCGCGCCACCCTGGCCAAGGCCGAAGCCAATCTGACGACCACTCAGCTCAAGGCCGGCCGCTACGACGAGCTCGCCGGCATCGACGCCGTGAGCAAGCAGGCCCGCGACGACGCCCAGGCCGCGCTCAAGCAAGCCCAGGCCGAGGTCGCCGCCGCCCAGGCCGCTGTGCGCACCGCGCAGATCGAGCTGGGCTACACCCGCGTCAGCGCACCCATCGCCGGGCGCATCGGCCGATCGGCGGTCACGCCGGGCGCATTGGTGACGGCCAACCAGGCCACGGCCTTGGCCACCGTGCAGCAGCTCGACCCGATCTACGTGGACGTGACGCAAACCAGCGCCGAGCTGCTGCGCCTGCAACGCGACCTCAGCGAAGGCCGCTTGCAACGTGCGGGCAACGGCCAGGCCAAGGTCAAGCTGCTGCTCGAAGACGGCAGCACCTACCCGCTCGAAGGCAAGCTGCAGTTCGCCGAGCTGTCGGTGGACACCACCTCGGGCAGCGTCACGCTGCGCGCCGTGTTCCCCAACCCCAAGCGCCAGTTGCTGCCGGGCATGTACGTGCGCGCC